>CAZEEW010000001.1:0-136482 GCA_964511375.1 uncultured Gammaproteobacteria bacterium
TTTTTCCAAAAGCCTTCACCCAAATTGCTACGCAACTTCAGATACAACTGACGTTGCAGCGACATCGCTCGCTCCGCTCGCTCTCGTCGTCGTCCTAACGGACGCCTCCTCGGACGCTGCAACGGGCCGCGCTTACAGCGCTGTCGGACGAGCCGCTCGCTGGCCTTCGGCCCCGCTCGCGACATCGCCGAACAGCGCTTATCCCACATCGCGCCCGAACATGAGGTTCGTGCCCGGGCGCGACGATGGGATAAGCGCGGCCCGTTAGGCGAAATAAATAAATTCTTTTCTGCTATCGCAGAAAATTATTCGGGCAAATTTTATTTTTATGAATCCAGAAAAATATAATCCAACACAAGAGGAAATTAATAAAGCCGAAAAAATAATGACAGAAGAACAGCGTCAAGCTTCTGAAATTCGGGCTGAAAATTACGAGCAGGAACAACCGCCATGGGAAGATTTCACAGAAAAAATTGACGAAAATTTCGTCCGCAAAAGACCATCTCCTGAAGTCGTTAAAACAATGAATCAGAGCCTCGAAGAATTAGGCCAGGCATTTGAAGGTTCTGATTTGAATTGGCACCTTGATGGAGCTTTGAATATATCCTTAATGAATGGCGCTGGCGAAAATCCCGAAAATTATATCGGTGAACACAAAGATGTTGACATCTCCGTAGAGAAAAGCGAACTCGAAGCATTGGAAGCGCAATTACTTAAAAACGGCTATGGCTTATTTTTATCTCGCACAGAAGACAGAACTAAAAGTAAAATAATGAGGCGAGTTAGCTATCAAGATTTCGCCGACTCAGACGCAGAACACATGTTAATCGCCGCTATTGATGAAAATGGAAAAATCCGCCGAGACAAAACCTTAAATTTTGTAGACGTTCATATTATTCAAAGAGATGAGGCTGGGAAACCTTTGGGTGTTTCTGGTACGCCTATTCCTGAAAAATGGGTTCAGCCGCAACCTATGGAATTTCACAGCGAACAAATTAATGTTTCCCACCCTGGAAAAGTCCTTTATTACAAGCTCCATCAAGGTAGAAATTATGATGTTACCGACGCTGAAAAATTAATTGAAACGGGGAAAATCACAGAAGAAGATATTAACGATATAAGGAAAGTTTTTGAGGATGAATTTAAATCAAATGTTGAGCGCGGACGAAAGATTTTTGAAGGTTTTGCCAATCAAATCAGACCAGAAATGAATGCGGACGAAATTTTCGATCTTATGCAAAGTCAGCCCGAATTTCAGAAGCGACAAGACATGACAGAAGGATTAAAGAAATTGGCAGAAAAAATTGCAGAAGCAGAAGATAAATCAGTTGATAACATATTAACTATCGCCATCGGTCTTTTTGGGGTTGAGGAAAAGAATAATCAAAAACGCCAGGAATTAAACAGAATGAGACAAAAAGTAAAGGACATTAAAGAAATAGAACGGATTCGCAGAGAATTATAAAAATAAGATTTGCCCGAATAATGCTCGCTATCGCTCGCGAATTTATTTACATCAGCTAACAGCGTATATCTGGTTCGCTCTTGGCTAACGCCAAATGCTCACCCATATTTTGCTCCGCTACGCTCCGCAAAACATCAGATATACGCGGACATTGCAGCGACATCGCTCGCTCCGCTCGCTCTCGTCGTCGTCCTAACGGACGCCTCCTCGGACGCTGCAACGGGCCGCGCTTACAGCGCTGTCGGACGAGCCGCTCGCTGGCCTTCGGCCCCGCTCGCGACATCGCCGAACAGCGCTTATCCCACATCGCGCCCGAACATGAGGTTCGTACCCGGGCGCGACGATGGGATAAGCGCGGCCCATTATGCAAAATCGCGCGAGCGACTTGCAGAACAACGGGGACCGGGCGCCATTATAGGAAATAAAATTTCAACAACTAATATGAAAATAGGAATAATTTCAGACGTACATGACAATTTAAGACACCTAAACAAGGCAATTCGATTTTAAACGAAAAGAAGATAAGCCTGTTAATCCATTGTGGAGATTGGGACATGCCCTTTACCATGAGACCTTATTCACAATTAAAATGTCCGATCAGGGGAGTTTTAGGCAACGGTGATCCAGATATCCAAAAGTTCTTGTATCAACTACAAAATCTTGAAGTGTTGAAAAATCTTGATTTAAAATTAGAGTTTCGTTTCCAAGATTTTACGATAGACAACATCCGCTTTGGTGTATTTCATGGTGATGATGAGAATTTGAATAAGTGTTTGATAGAGTCACAGTTATTCGATATTTTATGTATTGGTCATACCCACAAACCTACTATTGAAAAAAAAAGGTAAAACACTTATTGTTAATCCTGGATCATTAGTTGGATATTTATATGAAAAAGGAAATGTTCCAGTGACAATTGCCTTGTTTGATACTGAATCAAAAAAAGCTGAAATTATCGACCTTGAAATTGAAGGTAGTTGAAATTTTACATCCGATAACAGCCGATATGAGGTTCAAGAAAAAATGCGTTTTATAATTTTCAATGGAGACACTTTTTCTTTCACCCAAATTTCGCCTCCTTTATATAATATAGAATAAGAAAGTCGGCGAAACTTCTCATACACACGAACATTAAACGAATCGTTAAAAAGTAAAACACCCAAACAGGGTGTTTCTTTGTTGCGGGACCCGGACTCGAACCGGGAGCCTTCTGGTTATGAGCCAGACGAGCTGCCAATTGCTCTATCCCGCTATGTAATTGGTGGAGTAAAACGTGAGCAGGTGAGCGGAATCGAACCGCCATCTCATCCTTGGCAAGGACGTATACTAACCATTGTACTACACCTGCTTATTGGTTTTGTGGCTGATATTATACTATTTTTTCGAAAGTTGTCAACTCTAAATAAGGACTAAGACTACTAGGAGCATGAGAACTGCCAGGGTTTGGGCTATTATATGATGATGCTGTCGACGAGCCTCAATGCCAATCATTAAGCCAAGTGCTAGAGCAAAAAAGCCAATGAAGCCATAATAAACCCAATCAGAAAACTTAAATATACCTGTTATACCGCCCAGGACACTCTTCGCTCTCACATATTTTTCAACTGGTGTTGGACTAACCACTAGCACTTCTTTCCACGGTACGTTCTCGACAATCTGTTCTCCGGTTGGCGACTCAATCTTTACAATCGGCGACACCACGATCGTAAAAAAACTTTCCACTGGTCTAATAACGGCCTGCTCCCCTCGCAAAACCCCGCTCTTCACCTCTTCCTGCAAAGGGATGCGGATATCCCCTACCTCGACGTAGGCGGTTTTTACTGGACCTTGAACTGCGACCTCGGCTTTTAACCTTGTAATATCTTCCCCAATCTTTTCCCAAGCTACAAAAGATTTGGTTTCGTCTAGGACTGTCTTGGCGACACCCTTACTTGCTAACACTTTTCCGCCAGATGCTCTTTGGCCAAAATGTTCCGCGACATATACCACGCTTTCCCCACCATAATTACCCATCTCTAACCCCACACCCAATTCCTCATAATCTCGGTCTAACAAATTGGCATAATGGGTTGGGCTTTTAATCCAGGCCGCTAAAACCTCTTCAGCACTCGTAAATCCCATTGCAAGATTTTCTCCGGCCACGTTATATGGGTATCCTGCCTGGTTTAAAAAGTACGCCAAGTTATGATTATCCGGACCAGTGTGACTAAAATATTTATTTACCGCCATGTCTTCGGCCTTAAAATATGCTGATTTATCTAATAACACCTCCTCTTTTAAAGAGGGCAGATAATTTTTTGCTCTTAAATCATTCGTTAAATTAATAAGTTTAATTTGTTCTGTGGTTAACACCTCTGGTAAAACAAAAACCTGGGTTGGTAATAACAAAACGAATAAAACTAATAAACCTTTTAGTAAAACAAAGAAGAGACTATAAAAAATAGCTCGCTTCGGATGCAATATATGCGGGTGGTAATCATTTCCTTCGTGCGGAATAAAATATTTTTTGATCGCCTCTTTCATATAGACTATATACTAGCATAGCGAAGTATTTTTCTCCAGAGACAAAAACTCCCCCGTTTTGTCGGGGGAGTTATTTGCATTTTAATTCTATTGTCTCTCAAACTTTAGGAAGGAAATAGAATAGCCGGGGAAAGCATAGTCGAAATCGCTACTTGCCGTAACCGATTTCTGCACGTAAGAGATGTTGTTGTGTGTGTCAGTCAGAGCGTTAGCGTCCAATACGCTGGCACTAGCGTTCGCTTTAGGCACAAAACCATTAAACTTCAGACGATAGTTCTGGTTTGCGCTATCACGGTTTTCGACAGCTACATACAAAGTGCGCCCGTCAGCCGACAAACTCGCGATAGCGGTGACTTTAGGGGCTAGTTTTGTCGTAATGGCATCTTTAGACATTTTATTGTCATAACCAACTGGCAACATTTTTCCATCCCACGCAAAGTTGTTCGCAAAGGCTTGGAAAGTTTTACCGTTCAAGTTTACCTTTGGCACACGATTGTAATCTCCGATTAAGCCATTCACAAATCCTTCACCTTGGGCAGCGGAATTCCAGAAGAACAAGGAGCCGCCCGTAATACCATTTTCGAGCATGTAGGCAATTTCTGACCAGGCATAGGCAGCATCCAAATACTTATCTGTTTGCTTATTCTTAAAGTCATTCAAGATGCTATTATACTCATTAACAAAGTAAACAAAGTTATTATCCCCGACTCGTTCTGGCAAATATTGTCTAGTCACTTCTTTCAAACTAGTATATCTAGTTTGCCCCTGCCAGTACGGACCAGCCATGGTAGATAATGGATAAGCACCAAAACGATCCTGGTTGTAATAATCATAGTAGTTATGGATCGCGAGACCGGCTACTAGATGACCTTTGCCACGTTCTTTAATTCTGGCTACTACCTTGGCATAGTCAAAGTTTGATGACGACTGTGCTGGCAAGATACAACGAATATCTGACTTAACTGTTTTAATTGATTCACAAAGATCAATAAACCGATCAGCAAAACCACGTTCATTACGGAGATATTCTTGGTAATATGGCTCATTACCTAATTCTACATATCTTACGTCATATGATTGAACTCGTCCTCGACTAGCCCGTAAGTTGCCATAGTTAAAGGAACCAGAACCATCCTGCTTCTTCAGATTAGTTAATGGCCAACCAGCAATTTTAATTTCATTAGCTTTAGTTTGGTAATCACTATCTGCCGGCATGGTCATGTACTGAATCATGGCCGTTAAGCCTGGTACGCTGTAGAAATCTTTAAACTGTCCGACCCAAGAATCATTGGCACAACCATACCTTGTCTCACAAGGATTTGGCACCTGCGGTAACAACTCCACGTTCATCTGTTCAGCCATTTGGGCGTAGTCGTCTAAAGTCATGATGTTATCATCAAAGCTATGCGCGACCACAACCTCGGGAATATATTTACTGGCAAAGGTCTGATCAAGCGGATGTCTTGGATTGGTTCCAGCGTAAGCCTTACGAATTTCCAGTTCATCTAACTTGAACTTGTAAGAATCATTAATCTGTGAAGTAGAATTTAATTCTCCACCTTCCCAAGCTTCGGTTAAAGTACCGAATTTCATGTCACTAGATCTACCGGCCGGTGTTGTATTCAAAGCAGCCAAAGCGACTTGAGCCACCTCTACTCCGTCTACCCACAACTTTGAAGTGTTGTCAGCTAGTATTTCAATGTTATACCAGCGATCAAAATCGATGGCGGTGTCATAAACCATCACCTTGTTGAAGCTCGGGTAACCGACCCGTACTTCGAGTTTTCGATCAGGGCGAAGCAGTAATCTAAACTGTGATGTCTCACCAATTAACGCGCGATTTTGTACCGAGAATGGTTTTTCACTGGATAATTTAAAGTTAAATCTAGTATAGACATTATGCGTCGGCAAAGGTGTTGCGCCACTATCTCGATTCATTATTATATGCTTTTGTGTTGTTGCACCCGGGACTTTGGTGTAGCTAATAGCATGGCGATTAGCTTTATCTTGGTAGATCGGTGCTCGGTCATACCACTCTAACTCGTAATAGTTGCCATTTGGCTTATCACCTGGATACTGCACTTGGATATCTTTTACTGGATTTTGGATGCCCCAACTAAAAATAGATTCGTTACGTGGGATAATTGGATTGTAGAAACCATCATCATTTTTAAACCCAGTAGTTTTGTTAGCTACACCTAATTCTTGTTTATATAACCAATAATTCTTTGGCATGCCTTTATCATGCATGTGTAAACGCCAAAGCGGACGGTTTAGATTCTTGCCTTCAGGTGTATCTCTACCAGCAACATCTTTAAACAAATCAAAGTTATAATCCCAGGCTTTATCATTCATAGAGTTACCGCCAAGCACACCGCGATCAACATAGTTAACTTTTGTACTATTGGCGTCAATAATCATTTCATTGCCTACTGGTACTGGAGCCGGTGTTGGTGTTGGAGTAGGGGCAGGGGCTGGAGTTGGTTCAGGAAGTGGAGTCGGTGAAACTACCGGCGGATTAACAACTGTACCAGTACTCCCGCTTGAAGCAAGATCTTTCACCAAACTGAGCTTTAGCTGGACATCCACTGGGTAGCCATTAGGTACACCATATAACTTAAAAAAGAGGTGGGACACTGAATTCAAAGTAAAACTCGAGTTAGCACCTGACAAAAAATC
The DNA here is from genome assembly GCA_964511375.1 of uncultured Gammaproteobacteria bacterium. Taxonomy (GTDB): domain Bacteria; phylum Patescibacteriota; class Patescibacteriia; order Magasanikbacterales; family GWA2-37-8; genus DATDYA01. The sequence goes on from CAZEEW010000001.1 coordinate 6,668, forward strand.
GCCAAGCGGTAAACGAATGAGTGTTTCTTGTCCGCTTAATACTTCCCGGGGTAAACTAACCATTCCTGAACCAATTCCCCACCCACTATTTAAGTATACAGTCGGCTGTACGGTAGATTTAGCTGTCTCAGGTAAGCCACTGACCTTAATATTCGCCTGTAAAGCATTATATGTAGTTAAATCTTGTCTATTACTCCAACTGATCTGCGTTCGCAAATCATTACTAATATTTCTAAAGTGAACCAAGAGATTATCTGGAGTACTTAATGGGTCCACCGATGATCCGTTCGATGCTCCACTTACACTCACCCGTGTCTTGTCTATACTCCAAACATCAACTGTTTCTAAAGGTAAGGCGTTCGTCTTTACTAAACGGAGATTTTTAATGGTAAAATCCATGTTCACTTTGCCGGCCATAGTGAACTGAAAATGCACATATCCGACGTTAGTAAAACTACCAGCTTGCAAATCTGCTAGAGGTACTCGAACGGTTGTTTCAACACCATTTAGAAAATCTTTACTTAGGGTTACTTTTTGAGATAAATTTGACCAACCATTACGAACATAAAAATATGGTTGTATGTTTTGTGCACTGGCTGTTGAACCTGTTAAAAGGTTGGCCTTAAGAGTCATTTCAACCGCTTCTTGTGCGGTAAAATCTTTGGCTGGCATAAAATCTAACCGAGCATTCACATTATTCCAAGCTTCTTTGAAATGTATGACTGTAGCGTCACTGGTTATCTCAAAAGCACGGCTGCTCCCGCTAATTTCTCCGACTGTATATGGTGTTCCGAAAGAAGTAAGCAGCTCTCTGGGCGGTGGAGTATACACTTCGGCAGCGGCTTTAACTTCAAAAGAAGTTAACGGCCAAACAAACGTACTAACTGTAAAAACAGCTAGCAGGACGAACGAAAACCATTTTTTACGGACCATAAATTAAAAAATAAAAAGCACACCCGAGTGCGCCTTTCTGTTAATTAAGACCTTTCTAAATTTAAAGTGCATGCTAATTTTTCCTTTATGCCCCTCTCTTCTATTTTTGGTGGGCATATTGTAATTGTGAACTGAAGTAGCGTCAAGCAAGGTGTACTATAATAACTTTATGTGAATATATACACCGGCCTCTTGAATTAGTTACACTTTCCTGGTAAAATATGGTCGCTTAATACACTAATTACCATATGGAAACAACAAAACGTGAAGCAAAGTCATTGTTTTTCGAAGCTTTAATTTCCTCTTGGGTTGCCTGGTCAGCCTTATTTGTTATGATCGGAGTTATGTTGGCGCATGGTAACCACCTGGTAGCCGGCGGCGCCATATTAATTGCCGCCATTCTCGGCATGAACGGCTTGGCGAGAACTGACATGTGGTTAACAGCCAGCGGACCACATTGGTGGAGACATCACCGTTACTTAAAATTCTTTCATCACATCACTAACGAGGGGGAACTAGCCGGTATTTTTGTTGGTCTCATTGCCTTAATAATGCTTGTAGTAACTGGCGACACTGCCCACCTGCATTTTCCTTACCGAGAAGCTCTGACCTTACTTGGTATTATGTCAGCTGCCAATATCGCTGTTCGACACGTGATTCCTTTAATGGGGGTAATTGAAAAATTCCTTGGCACAAAAGGTGTAATTATTGTTGGCTCCATCCTATCTTCATTGACCGGAGAACCAGCTGCCAGTGTCTTTTTGGCTGAATACTTCAAGAAAAGAATAGACGAAAAAGATCGACCACGCGTTGCTACCGGCCTCGCCGCCACCATTGGGTCTGGTGGTGGTCTAATGCCGTTTGCCGCCCCTCCCATCTTGATTGTCTGGGCAATTTTGGCTCGTGAATTTAATTGGAGTATTAGTACGCTTATACTCTTTGTTGGACTTGGTTGTTTAGCACATGTTATTACGTCGTCTTTTTGGTTTGGGAAATTCATTAAAAAACCACAGGAAAGTCAAGAAAAAATAAAAATTAAAGAGGCGTGGCCGCTATTATTAATGATTGTGGTTGTTTTGTGGCACATTTTCTTCCCAGGATTAATTCTATGGATCGTAGACGGCCTACTTGGCGTTACATCCTGGTATCTAGCGAACAAAAAATACCGCAATTGCGGTGAAGAGCTTAAAGAAGAGGCCTTCACTGCCAAATGGCAGCCAATCATTTTATCAACTCTTTTAGTGGCACTTGAAATAATTGGTTTAGTAGCCGACCCGTTAATAACTTCCATTGCGATGCAGATCCCCACAACATTTCCTCCGCTGGCTATAAGTTTACTGCTATTTTTTATAACCGCCTGGGTATCTCATTTTGCCGACAACGCACTAGCATCTCGTGTCTTTATTATGGTACCTGTAGCACTTCAAGTAGTAGTCGGATCAACTGTTGCCTCTTTACTTGCGAGCAGTGTTATTATGGGAGCATTGTTTGGGGGATTCTTGCTTATCCCGGCCAACTTACCAAATTTTTATTTAGCTCGATCTTTAAAAGTCTCCCCTGGCGCTTGGCTCAGAGTTTCTTGGTTTCTTTACCCCACCGCACTTGCATATATATTTTGGATCGTCGCCCGCTATTTCATCTCTTAATACCAACAATACTAAAACCCCGGTTGCAACCGGGGTTTTAGTATTGTTGGGTTTTATCCAAACATTAACCACTCTGGACGAAAAATTAATACCAAACCAATTACGACCATTAATATACCACCAATGAGCCTAGAATATCTAGTATACTTTCCGGTTATACCAGTTATATGTAGAGTGGTCATGGCGACAAAAAAAACAAAAAGATCATCTAAAAGGAAGAAGAGTACGTACAAAAGCAAATATCCATAGTATTGCCAGGTTGGTAAATTACTTAAAGCTAGAATTTGCGTATACACAGCCGGAAAGCCAGCTGAACAGACTAATTCAACTAAATTCACCGCAAAAGCAAGCAGTATTATTCCACCGAACGCTAACCAAAAATTCTTCTCCAGGGTTATCTCTTTCAGCCGAGCGAAGACCTTTTTTCTTTCATCACTATTTGTAACCTTACAGGTTGCTTCCCGATTTGTAAAATATTCTTTCAGATTGTATGCTCCTCCACCCAAGGCCACCAAGCCAATAATTATACGAACTAAAAAGATAAAACCTAAAAACATTATTAAATTCAGCCAGGCGGCCATGAACAAAAAGTACACCGCTGCCGAAGACACCAGGAAAGCCGATCCCAACACCCACATACGGCGCCGATTCTGCATGCCCAACAATAACGAAATTAAAAATAACAAAGTCCACATAGCGCACGGATTAAAGCCGTCCAAAGCTCCGATCAGTATGGTTATAACCGGTAATGAAAGATTGGCCGTGTTGACCTCACCAATTAAAGGAACTTTTAACTTCCTGGCTACAGGGTCCTTTGGCCGAACCTCAGTAGTACTATTGTTCATTACCTTACTACCAACGATTTCTGATACACTATCGGTACAAGTATGTCTTAAACAATAGTCTATTCTTTCTTCAATTTCCGCTGGAGTAACGGCATCTTCATAACCAATAAAATACTTGTCTCCCACTACCGTAAAAGGCACCCCACCCACTTGCGCCTTTAAAATACTAGCAACTTTTTCAATTAGCTTAATATTCTCTGGGTGGCGGTATAGTTCATAACTGTACACCTTCACTCCATCGTACTTATCTTCCATCATTTTCAAAAACGGCTTTTCTTCCGCGCAATGTGGGCAGCCTTCACCCCAGAAAAAATAAACATTTAATCTATCCTCGTTCGCAGCCGAAACAAAAGTTGGGCCAAACAACAGTCCAACCAATATTAAAAAACTAAATATAAATCGATTAGGCTTCATAAACTAATTTGATATAACACGCCTCGCAAGTTAATTTTAAATTCCGACCTGGCTGCAAACGTGACCAGATTCTTTTCTGACAATTATTACAGGTATTTGGGTACAGACTAAACGAGCGGAAAGCAATACTACGCCTGGTTCGGCGAACGATCGGGTGCTCTTGTGGCAAAGCCAACCCCATTTGACGATGAAAATCTAATTCGGGTTTGGCGATTCGAAAAGCTCGACCATTAACACGGGATTTAAAAACTTTTTGTACAATATCATCTGTAGCATCCTCTAAATTGTTTGGTATCTGGCTAATATCTGCTCCCGGTTCATTCTTTTCGGAAGCAAAATCGTAGTAACGCATACCGAGTTTTTTTACTTCCCCTTCTTCAAGCGGATACAAGACATTGGCATGCGTCGTGTTGTAGGAAAACAACGACAAATGATAGGGAAAGAAATTTCCGTATTCCCCTCTTTTAAACATTTCTGTTTTTATCTCATCTACCTTTTGCCAATATTCTCCCTCTGAGTATTCCTTATTAAAAATATGGAATTTTTTATGACGCAACCCAATACACCCAAAACAGTGCTCGGAAGAATAACAAAACTCTGAATATTCAACATCCGAACAATTGCCGCAGCTTAAGCTCATTTTCGTATCATAACTCGGCACCATACTAACGCAATTTACCAAACGTTCCGATCCAGAGGAAGTTGTTACGTCTAAGCAGTCACGTAAATGAGAAACATCAAATACATTATAAGAATGTTGGACGTTGTAAGCATAACCACCAAAAACATCCCGTGAACTTCCCAACTGGTCTCCAACCACATCTTCACTGGTGTAACATTGTCCAGCCAAATGGTAAGCCTTCTCCCAAAACTCGTGTGCTTTCTTTTCCCACTCCGAAACGACTTTAGCATCCTTAAAATTCACTTCCGCTAATCGCTTACTATATTCCCCTTCTGTTAGTTGCTCGTTAAACCAACAGTACTTCTTATGGACCAAGTTTGTACAGCCGAAACAATATGAACAACTTTCACATTGGTAAGAAAAATACATTTCTAAACAAGCCTCACACCGTTCAGAATAAAATATATGCGAACTATCTGTACACTGGACGGCTTCATAGCACCATTCAGAATTAACTAAGGCCGTACAATCAGTTGAAAATTTTGCATCAGCGCAAAAATCTGAATAATTTAATCCCTGGCTATTCAAGCCGCCGTAGACAAAATAACAATCACGACTTTGTAAGTCATATAACGCCCAAGCACTATTTTCACTATTCGGATCCTGGTTAATCGCCGGGCGAGGAATATTCCAAGAAAATTCTTTATACTGATCAAAGAAGCTCTTTTCTGGATCGCAATCACGCGCGTAAGAGAGAGCGTTAAAATTATCCGAATTCCATTCTTTATTAGACCGCAACTTTGCCGGACTTTCCGGGTCATACATGGAAATTAACATCTCCCCATTCTCCGCTGGACGCCTAAACAAATCAAAGCCAGCCATAAAAGAACGCAGACGACGAAAACGCACCCACGGTGCAACCGTAGGCAAGGGCATTTCTAATGCCTTGTACAAAGCAAATTCTCTTTCAGATATTACAAACTTCGTGCCGGTTTCTGTACATGTTCTCTCTCCTGGTTTCTCCTTCGTGTAATATTCATCTAAAAGTGCTTTAAACTTTGGTGTATTCGACATACTGACTTAACTAAATTGGCGGCAACATGTCTTCTAGTTTATCTTTTTTCTCCGGACCCGCTTCCGGAGGCATGAAGGGATCAGTTGAAGCTTCCTCCTCCTCTTCATCTTCTACGTATTCCTCGTCATCGTCTTCTAACGGACTTTCCTCTCCTGTTAAAACCTCGGCAATCGGTTTGCTAAACCTTATCCGCGATTCTTTAATTACCTCCTCCACTCTTTCGGATCGATTAGCCTCTATAACATCTAATGTAGTTGCCGAAAAAGCAGTCGTCACCTTTCCTTCAATCGACATTTTGATATAAAATTCCCGCCCCCCAATATTGGTCAAATCTTTTGGTTCAACTAGGGGCTGAAATTCCTGAGCCAGCCTTTCCGAATCCGCTCCACTTACTCTGAAGGCGATTAATGTGCCAACATTACCAAAAATTGCCTCCTGTAAATCTTCAGGAATCTGGGCCAAATACTGGTTAGCCACAGTAATATTGATGCCGTATTTACGAGACTCGGAAAATAATGACGTAAATGATTTCGTCGCCACATTTTGAAACTCATCCACATACAAATAGAAATTCTTACGCTCTTTCTCAGGTATCTTAGCCCGAGCCATTGCCGTCTGGTTAATCTTCGTTAAGAAGAAAGTTGCAAACAAAGCGCTGTTTTCTTCACCCAAAGTACCTTTTGAAGCGTTGATCAAAAGGATCTTCTTGTGGTTCATTATATTCTCAAAATCTATTTTACTCTCCTTTTGCGAGAAAACTGCGCGGAGTAATGGATCAGCAAAAAATTGTCCCAACCGATTTGTTAAAGGAGTTATAGCCTCCTGGTCATATTTTTGCGTAAAGCCAGCAAATTCAACCGTAAAAAATCTTTTAACGACTTCATCAGTTACATGTTTCATAACCCCCTGGCGATACTGTGGGTCAGTTAAAAGCTGCAAAAAACCATACAATGTTCCTTCTGGATTTTCCAAAGTTGCTAAGGTTGCAAAACGGAACAAATGTTCAATACGCGGTGTCCAAGTGCTAGCAAATTGCTTTTTAAATATTTCTACCAATCCCTGTGCTACAATCTGGCGGTATTCAGCCGGGACCTGGGCAAAAGGATTAAAGGATATGGCATATTCTGGATCTCCTGGATTAACATATACGACATCAGCTAAACGCTTTTCCGGGATAAATTCTAATATCTGTTTTACCAAATCTCCATGCGGGTCAATTACTGCCAGGCCAAAATCATAGGCAACATCAAAACGGATGAGGTTTTCTAGCAGCTTACTCTTGCCCATGCCACTTTTCCCAATTATATACATGTGGCGCTTTCGATCCTCCCGCTTAATGCCAAACACATCCCGATGACGATAAAGCCCCTGGGCAAAATTTGTTTGCCCAAAGAAGGATGCTTGCGTCATCTGGTTCTTGGCGTACTTCGGGAGATTAACGGGAGGAGGAAGAAGTTTAAAATTCAGGCTCTCCAATGAATTAATATCTGCCATAATAGAAGGTAAATGATGGATATATTCTAGCACACCGGGCTTCCTTTGCCAATTAAATCCTATTGACTTTCTACCTTATTTTAGATAATATGTCTGCACCATGCGGGTATCATATAACGGCTATTATCCAGGTTTTCCAAACCTGTGACACGGGTTCGACTCCCGTTACCCGCTCGTACAAAAACAGGCTCATAATTAGGAGCCTGTTTTAAAATATTATTACCTACTTCTTTTCCCAGGAGCGGACCAATTCTATTGCCGCATCAATGGATTCAACAACCGGAATTTTCTTCTCTCTTGCTACTCGCTCAGTCCACTTACGATGATCGAGCACAACAGCAAATCCTTCCTCTGTGGGTTGTGCACCTGCATCATAATGCGCACTATTAAATTTTTCAATAATTCGTTTTTTGTGTTCCTCCCAAGGTAGTAGGACGATAACTAAATTTGTTGGTACATATTTATCTTCTGGATCAAACGAGGTCGTCAAAGCCCAGAGTCCGTGGTCTACCATCGCCTGATTTACCACTCCACAACGACGCTCTACTTCCTCAACGATTGCTTCTCCCATATCCCACCATGGTAATGGACGAAGAGGAAAAACACCGGGTTGAAGTGGATGAGCCTCTGTTTCTCTGTATACAAAGTCTGCGTCAATAAAATCCGTTTTTCCTTCAGCATTTGGTACTTGATTACGGCAAGTTGTGGATTTACCTCCTCCAGAACCAACAAAGATTATCGCCCCTCTTTCGTGTTTAACGTGCTTTTTTTCATACTCTGCAACAATTTGTTCAACTTTTTTGGTGTCTAGTGGTTCCATTTCCAATGTTTTTTCTTCTTTTGTTTTTATATCCTCTGTATCCATATTTTTACACAATTCAATATTAATTGTTTGGCTTCTGCCACTCTGTATTATCTAAAAATTCTTTATTTACCTGACGCGCCACACTAAGAATCATATCCTTCGGAACCAGATAATCTTCATAGTCAGGACCCTCAACCGTTTCTATTATTGGCAAATTTGGATCAGTGGAACCGTGCGTTTGCGCAATCATTTTTTCACCAGTTTCAGTTTCTGCCTCTACTTTCATATCTTCCTGCATGCCAAAATCTAATAATTCCCAGTCACGAACAATTTCATATTCTTTTGGGGTTATCTGCCAAATCGTACCGTAAGTGACTGCCCCTTTCTTTGGCCTAATGATATATAACCTTGCATCTGCACTAAGCGAGCTTCCCATAATCTCTCGAGGAGATTTAGGCGCCGGGGCAGTAGGCAAAATTTTATCTGGTATATGTTCTAAGCCCTGTATTACCAGTTCATAATCCCGTACAATGCCTTTCGCCCCCTCTAGACTGTCCCTCCCAATCATCGCCGCCATCATATCGTGATCGCGGTTAGTACCGTATCCAAAATATGGGATATATTCCATAGTCAATTTAGCTTAAAAATTAGCTTAAGTTGATTATACCTTATCAATTGTTCACTTGTCCACCAATTACCAAAATGACTCCAGTATTTGGCTATGCGTGTTGCTTAATTTATTGACAAAAACAATCACTAAACTATAATAAACGAAATTAACTTTTTACTTACTAAATATGGGAGAAGCAACGCCTGGGCGTATTACTGAAATAATGGGCATGCCTGAAGTAACAGGTAATACTGACAAAAAATCGGATAAAATAGAGAGTGTAACAAAGAAGGACTTGAGAGTCGTCGTTCCAAAAGCAGGAGAAACAGTAGTGGTACTACAGTGCAATGCTAAAGATAATAGGGAAATCGACAAAGAAACTGGGGAACCGGGCCCAAATTATGGAAAACTCGAAGTCAGTGCAGCAGAAGAGGTAGAAGTAAGTGCGAAAAGATATTTTCTCGAAGTTATTTCTAATCTAAACGATGAGGAAAGAAAGGATATTGAGATAGCAGTATTTGCTACAAATGCTCCGCTGGTTACTCCAGAATCTCTATTAACGAAACAAGGGATAAGCTATGACAGCCCACACAGACGGGCTTTTGATACCGCAGAATTAGTAATTAGGGGGATACGAGCTGCGATTGAAGAGTCCGGACTAGATAAAACACAACTACTTAATGATGGAGAACTTCAGGAATTTGCCGACCCAGAGGGACCCCTGACTTTACCAGAGGATCTTAGTGGATTAAAGATGTTGCGTCCAGAACACCAAAAATTTGTTAAAGCACTTTTAGACAAGTATGGCCCCAGAGAAATGTGGGCCAAATTCGAAGAAGATGCAGACAGTAAAGAAAGAAAAACGATGGGGGTTGAAGGTGTAAACGAGGTCCACGACAGACTTAGTAATATCATTAAACTTATAGTAAGAGCAACTAAAGAACGTCACAAAAATAACCCACGTAAGAGGACTTTGGTGTGGTTCGATGTGATGGGAGATGAGGCTGCGCCTTTTGTCAAAGGCAAAATTACCCGTCAACCTCAGGCAGAATTTGTTGCTTTTCAAAAAGCAGGTGGTGTTACTATCGAAGTACCACCCACAGGTAATGCTAGAACAGAAATAGGCGGTAAGAAGTTTGGATTTAAACTTTAACAAGTTTCTTCTTCGCAGCAATATAATCTAATCTCACCTTCCTTTTCATGGCCAATTTTTTTCTGGTTGGAATTTCTTCCCTTATATAGCTTTCGTCGATCACTCTTGTGATTTTTTTAGGATTCTTTACTAGACCATAAGTCTGCACAGTGACCAAATCACCTTCAGCCGTTTTTGCCTTGGCAACAATATCTTCAGACATCCCGTAGTCTATCATCTCCCACTCCCGCAAATACTCAAATTCTTCTGGACTAATGTACCAGATCTTTCCTCTGACGGTTTTATTAGGGTTCTGGCGTATGGCATAGAGCTCATAAGCCTTGCCAAAATTCTTGCTAATTATTTCTCGAGGAGACAATTTCAATGGTGAATTTTTTGGAATTTTATTACTTAAGTCTTTAGTAGTCAATAAGCACATCTCGTATCCGAGTAATTCGGCATCCTCAAATAATAATTTCCTTCTTCCAAACAGGGCTCTGAGACCCTCAATATTTTCCTTGACAACATAAGAAAAAAACTTGACTAAATTCTTTTTCATAAAAATTATAAATTATCTGGTAGAGATTATATCTGAGACGTATTATTTAGGCAACAGACTCAACGCTTGGACAAGTATCTTATTCTTAATTATACCACACACTTCAATCGCCCGCCCGGGGTCTTGTTTAGCCCTTGACAAGTTCGTTGTATTAATATATCATTCAAATACATATTTGAATGTATTATGACTAAAAAGCCTAGCTTAGTAAAGCTTAAAGCGTTAGCAAATCGTCTACAGGTTGCTTCTGAACCAACGCGTTTACAAATATTGTGCTTAATCTTTAATAAAGAGAACCCTTGCGTTTCGGAAATTGCCAAAGAGCTTCAACTAAGTATTGCTGTTGTCTCACACCACCTCCAGGCTCTATATGGGGCTAAACTACTAGAACCTAGTCGTGCAGGAAAAAAAATTTGTTACAACTTAATTAAAAACAATTTTACCGAAGATTTAAAAAATTTAATTTGTAAATACAAATAAATTGTATGCCAAATAAAGTTCTTGTTTACTCGACACCAACTTGCCCATATTGTCATATGGCCAAAGACTACTTTAAAAATAATGGGGTTGAATTTACTGATTACAATGTTGCCCTCGATCAGGAGAAGGCGCAAGAAATGATTAAAAAAAGTGGACAAATGGGAGTACCAGTTATAGATATTAACGGACAAATAATCGTTGGCTTTCGGCCAGACGTATTCCAACAGCTTCTCAAGTAGCGTTAATTTATAGAGACAACCTATCCACATCTTCGTCTTTAGCATATTGACCTCCAGCCCTAAAACGGGTATAATTATCTCTAATCTCAGCTACCCTAAGCTGGAAAAAATTAGCCTAAATATATGTTATATACAAATTTTAACTTCGATGACGAAGAAAACCTAAACAGCGGTCTTGGCGATGACAATTCCGATGATGACGCCGGGGCCACACTTGGCGATGACAATATGGATGGTGAAGAGGATGAAGACCTCGACGACGATACTTCAGACGATATGTAAAAATTTCCCCCGAATTTAATCGGGGGATTTTTTAATCTTAAATGTACATGAAAAAAATACCAGAGATTTTAGTGGTTGGTCTACCCAAACCACATGGGGAAATAAAAGGTGCCTGGTATAATGGTTACCCGGTACACAAGGGTTTTACAGATGACAGCCTAAACTTTGCCACGGTTTTTGCACGTGACCATCATATTATTCCTAACCAAAAAATCGTAATCCGTGATCATAATAATTTTTTGGCGACTCTCAGAGAGGCTGGCTTCAAGCTTCGTGTCTTGTCGTTTCCAGAAAACCTTAACCAGGCAGATTCTCTTCACCACGACGGGGTATTTATTCGGGACTCCGGTTTCTGGTTTAAAGATTATTGGATTAAGTCTAACTACGCTGTTAAAGACCGTCGACCAGAAGCAAATACTTGGGCCGAAATAATTGGAAAGAGATTTAATAAAACTATTGCCACTCCGCCACCTGGGGCATATATTGAATTTGGTGAGGTATATTATTTTAAAACTTCAGCCGGAACCTACTATTTCGGTGGCCTCTCTCGCTCGAACGAAAAGGGCCATCGTTTTGCTCGGTCAATTATTAAGCCGGATCATTTTATTCTTTTACACTCTCACGGCTATCATCTCGACACGGTCATGACCCCGCTCATTAGTCAAAACCAGGAGCTGGTCGGCCTCGTGATAACAAAAAATATGTTCCGGGAAGATAGTTTAGAAAAATTAAAGAAACTTAATCTACCGCTTATTACAGTCGGGCCAATGGATTCCTCTGGATCAGGCAACAGGCTGGGTACTTACCACGTCAATTGTTTACCTGGTCCGGGTGTCTTGGTAAATACGGGTAAATTTCTAACACCAGGGGTAGAAGAAAAAATTAAAGCTTTAGGCATCAAACGGTACTACTCACCCCTCACCTACTTCCGTTACGCCGGCGGATCTTACCACTGCCTAACTAACGAAATAAATAGTTAAACAAAAAACCCGCCTCTTCGGCGGGATTTTATTTTTAATTAAGCCCTTGCAGAATAATCACCGGTTTCGGTATTTACTAATATTTCTTCTCCTTCTTTAATAAAGATTGGAGCTTGAATTTTAAGACCGTTATCCAAAGTAATTTCTTTTGTCACATTTCCCGAAGCACTATCCCCTTTAACGGCTGGCGGCGCTTCTGCTACTCTGTATTGTATCTTCTTTGGCAACTGAATACTGACTGCTCTACCTTCATACATACCAACAATTACTTCTAGACCTTCTTTCAAGAATTTTGCATCTGAACCAATTAAATCCCCATCCATTTCAATCTGTTCGTAATCCTGGGTATTCATGAAGGCATAGTTATCGCCGCTTTGATAAAGATATTGCATGGTCTGAAACTGTACCTGAACAATGTCAACGCTTTCACTGGTTTTGTAAGTATTTTCAATTACCTTACCGTTGCTCAAATTTTTCATTCTCGTACGCACAAAAGCTGCGCCCTTACCAGGGTTTATATGTTGGAATTCAACAACAACAAACAGGTCGTTTTGCTGGCGTATTACCACACCTTTTCTAATATCTGATGTCGGAGCCATAGTACACAAAAATATTTAAACACAAAAAATCCTTCGCGCTTAGCGCTCAAGGAAATTTTATTTTGGTAAGTAAGGCATCAAAGCAGCTTCACGAGCACGTTTAATGGCAGAAGCAACAGTTCTCTGATGCTTAGCACACAAACCGCTGCGGCGTCGTGGAGCAATTTTCATATAGGAAGATACGAAACGGCGTAAAGTGTTTACGTCTTTGTAATCCACCACTAATTTATTATTGGTACAGTAATAACACTCTTTATTACTGTTCTTTGTTTCTTTTTTAACTGGTAACATAACAATTAATTAGTAATTCTTCTCTTTATTAAAATGGGATATCTTCGACTTTAATTTCTTCTTCGCTTGGCTCAACTGGACCAGAAACAGACTGTCCGGACTGGCTACCCAAACCTTCACCGCGTGCAGAATCTAACATGATAATATTTTCACCTACTATCTCAGTGCGGCTTTTCTTGGCTCCGTCTTGCGCAGTCCATTCACGAGTCTGTAAACGCCCCTCCACATAAACACGAGCGCCCTTTTTTAAATATTGACTCGCAATTTCTGCCAACTTGGACCATAACACGACATTGTGGTATTCAACTTGTTTTTGCTTTTGACCATTTTGGTCAGTCCATTGACGATTGGTTGCGACTCCAAGTACTGCTACCGATTTACCAGTTGGTAAACTACGGAGTTCTGGATCTCTGGTCAACCGTCCAATGATTGTAGCGCGGTTTAGGTCCATCATATTTTTAAAGTTAGAGTTAATTAAATTTAGGAATTAGAAATAATATTTCCATCCAAAATCTCATCCAACTTCTTGTTGATATCCTCAACATTAATGTCTTCCTTTTTCTCTTCTTTCTTTACTTCTTCCTCAGACTCCTGCATGGTGGTTACACCAATACTATTGGTAGTATAGTTGATCTTTTGAGTTGTAGAAACATTAGTATTGAAGTGAGTAATCATGGCCCGAAGTAAATCACGCATTAGACGCAATTTATCTTGTAATTCACGGGCTTTGGCTGCTTCAGCTTCAAATACGATAGTATAGAAGTATCCGTAGCGAATTTGCTTAACTGGATAGGCCAAGCGATTTTTACCTTGGTTATTGGTTTCAACGTTCTCGCCGTGTTCCTTGACGACGCTAACGACCTCCCCCAATCTCTTTTCCGCTTCGTTGTCATCAAGCGTACCAGGCAAGATCAAGAGTAATTCGTATTTTTGCATAACAAAAAAATATTAGTTAACAACTTTCTTCTCTCTGGAGCAAGCAGAGTTGAAGACCAAAGGCTAATAGTTACGCCATTATCTTAGCAAGAACAAGGAAAAAAGTCAATATTTAAGGCTCTCTGCGCTCTTCTCTCTCCTGAGTTTCTTTAATTATCGGTTCTTCGCCCTTTAATTTCTCATCATTAAGCATAAAAACCGCCAAAATAAAGCCGGTCGTCAATACGGATAAAATATACATCTCAGCAGCAACTGCCATACCGATTGCTGCGGCCATCCATAGGCCAGCGGCTGTAGTTAAGCCCTCGATATGCTCATTTTTACGAATTATCATGCCCGCACCCAAAAAGCCAATGCCCGTAACAATTTGTGCCGCTACCCGTGACGTGTCTTCGCCGAAAACCTTTAAAGACAAAATCGTAAATAGGGTCGACCCAGCTGTCACTAGAGCATAAGTGCGGGGACCGGCCGCTCTACCCCGCTTTTCTCTTTGCCAGCCTAAAATTCCGCCTAAAACTACTGCCAAAACTATTTGACCAAAAAAATATAGCTCGTTCATATTGTTAGTTATTATATACGGATATTATACCATTTGGTCCTTTTGTGTTAAACTACCAACTAAGCATTGACTTAATTTCTGTTTACTGATATATTATTTCTGTTTTTTAGGGCCAATAGCTCAGCTGGTAGAGCAACGCCTTTGCAAGGCGAAGGTCAGGAGTTCGAATCTCCTTTGGTCCACAGATGCTAGAGACATCATAAGCCGAGGTAGCTCAGTGGTAGAGCGAAGGACTGAAAATCCTTGCGTCGCGGGTCCGATCCCCGCCCTCGGCACCGACAACGGGGATTAGCGCAGTTGGCTAGCGCGTCTGGTTTGGGACCAGAAGGTCGTGGGTTCAAGTCCCACATCCCCGACAAAAACAACCTAATATAACAGGGTTGTTTTGTTTTTCTTTATTAACTTTTAAGGCTAGATATGATATAATCCGGGAGAGAAAACTTAATTATGACTACACTTCAATATGTTTGAAAGCATAGAGGTAAGGCTTTTACTCTCGGTTTTATTAGGCGCCGCCATTGGATTGGAACGGGAAAGCGGCGGTCGGTCTGACGAAATTGGATCGGTTGGCGGAATCAGAACCTTCTCTTTAGCCTGTCTGCTTGGTGGTCTAGCTGGTATTTTCTACACTAAAAATCTTACCTATATTTTTCTTATCGTATCCTCGCTGTTCTCCGTGCTGGTTGTCGCCTATTACATAATAGGGTCTTTGGCCACAAAGAAAACTGGATTAACTAACGAGCTTTCATTTTTATACACCTTCCTACTTGGATTTCTAATCACCTCTAACATTCTTCCGTTACATATAATCATCGCCGTATTTGTTGTGTTGGTAACAATCCTTGCTTTTAAGTCAAAAAGTCATGAACTAATTGGCGGAATCTCGCGTAACGAATTGGAATCGTTTATTAGCTATGCAATTATCGCCTTGGTTATTCTACCGTTTTTACCAAACGTGGGTTATACGCTCTCAGATATTCCTTTTATCCCTTCTTTACTAGAAAGCTACGGCGTTTCACTTGGTCAGTTCGCCACATTAGAAATAATTAACCCAAGAAAAGTCTGGTTTATTGTCGTCTTGGTTACAGGCATTGATGTCTTCGGCTATCTCCTGGCAAAGCTCATGGGAAACAAAAAAAGTTTTACGACCGCCAGCTTTGTTGGTGGGTTCATCTCCTCAACTTCTACCACTCAGTCTCTGGCACAAAAAAGTAAAAAAAGTAAAATAGTAAATTACCTAGTAGGAGCTGCTGTTCTGGCTAATCTGGCCAGTTTTTTCCAAATCTTCCTTTTGGTTGGACCATTAAACGGTCGGTGGCTAGTATCTATTACCCCAACACTTTTGATTCTTATACTTACCTCTGGCTTAGTAGCTGCTTACTTTTTGCGAAAAAAAGAGTCGGTTGAAACCGATCAAGAAACAGCCGACAAAAAGAAAATCTTCTCACTCTTACCAGCTATTAAGTTTGCTGGCATACTTATTCTGGTTAAATTCATTACAAAAATTTGTTTAATCGTCTTTGGTCAATCTGGTTTTGTGATTAGTTCGATAATCGCTTCTTTCGCTGGAATTGATGCGATCATGGTCAATCTCGCTGACATGGCCGGTAAAACGATCTCCTTCCAATTTGCACTCTTCACCTTCATACTAGTTAACGCCACGAACTTACTGAGCAAATTTGTATATTCTTTTCTTCAGGGCAGTAGAAAATTCTCGTTGCGTTTTTTGATTGCTGTTGGAATTATGAGCGCTTCAACCTTTGTCGGCCTATTATTTATCTAGATTATTAACTAATTAATATACTTTCATATTCATATGAAAAAAAGACTTTCTTATTCATTTCTTGTTGCTGGCGCTGTTCTTGTTCTAGGTGCCGGTTGTACAAAGGACGTAGTAGCTCCACAAACAAACAACACCCCAGCTAATAACCAAAATACTACAACACAAAACACTAATAACGCCTCAACCCAAACACCAACCGCGACTGAAACAACCACTGGTGCTGAATTACAAGTTAATCCAGAAGTAAAAATAGTCGTTCCAACCCCAACACCAAAAACAACTGTTTCTCCAACCACGAAGCCTGCGGTAAAGCCATCGACTAAACCGACTACCAACCCAACTCCCATACTTGATTCTCAAGCGAGCGTCGTACCAGACAAGCTACCATCTTATGAAGACCCCACTCCAAAACCACAATACGACGCTAACGGTTTTCCTCTAAATCCATACAACATGCAAAAGTTTTACGACCCAGTAGTAGGTGAGACTTACTACTACGTTGATGGGCAGTGGACACACGAGGATTACGTCTATCCCTACCAAAACCAATAAAAGATAACGATTACCTCACAAAATGTTATGAAAAAAATTATTCTAATTGTTCTTGCCCTCTTTTTGACTGGTGCTGGTTGTAATTCCCGACAAACAGTAGATAATACCAATATTATGGAGAGCGGCAAACTTGAAGATGTTACCGCAGAAAAAAATGCAATGACCACTGCACCTGAAGACGCTAATGAAAACAACAATTTAACTCCCCTTACTATGCTTATCTCAAGTCCGGATTTTGCTGCCGGAGGCACAATCCCTCAACAAAATACATGCGACGGACAAGATATTAATCCGGTTCTTAATATTTCCGGTGTTCCAGACGCCGCCAAGAGTCTGGCTCTAATTGTTGAAGACCCTGACGCACCAGGTGGGACATTCGTACACTGGGTTATTTGGAACATGGACCCAAAAACTACGACAATTAGTGAAAATTTCAAACTTGGCAAAACCGGCGTTAATGATTTCGACGAAACACGCTACGGTGGA
The DNA here is from genome assembly GCA_964511375.1 of uncultured Gammaproteobacteria bacterium. Taxonomy (GTDB): domain Bacteria; phylum Patescibacteriota; class Patescibacteriia; order Magasanikbacterales; family GWA2-37-8; genus DATDYA01. The sequence goes on from CAZEEW010000001.1 coordinate 23,990, forward strand.
CCTTGTCCACCCGCCAATCACAGGTACTTCTTCCGTCTTTACGCGCTAGATAATATAATTGAAGCAAAAGGACTTTTAAATGCCAATCAATTACTTAAAGAGATGAGTGGCCACGTCCTTTCCGAAGCCGAACTAATGGGAAAATACGGTCCGAGTAAATAATTAACTTCTTCTCATGACAAAACTGGTCAGGCGGGCAACTCAGCACGCCTTGAATAACCTGGCCTTTTACTTGAACGGCTCATTTAGTAAGCCTGGTCTTGTTTATCTTAAACTAACGGAGAAGTGTAATTTCCGCTGTGAACATTGTGATATCTGGCGCTCCAATAACCACCAAGACCTGTTGGTTAAAGACTGGAGAAAAATCATCAACAATCTTAAAACCTTGGTTAAAAAACCAACGATAACAATTTCGGGAGGCGAACCTCTACTCTATCCCGGCTTTTGGAAACTTGTTGGTTCGTGTAAGTATGAAGGGGCAAGCATTGCTCTAAACACTAACGGCTCGTTCATAACCGAAGCAGCGGCCGAGCGACTAGTCCAAGCACCATTCTCTAAAATAGAAATTTCTCTTTACACCTTACAGCCAGAAATTCAAAACAAAATGCGTAACACCCCACTTGCTTTTGAACGAGCCACTCGGGCTCTCGAAGCCCTAGCAAAAGCTAAGAAGAATCTGCCCAGTTCTCAGACGGAAATCCTTGTTGCCTTTTTACTCACCCAAGTTAATGCTAAAGAAATTGAAGAATTTGTACGGCATTTTACTAAACAAGGAATTTGGACAACGATTCAATCACTCGATACAAATGTTCAAGCTTTAAGCCAGGAAGATGACTTTCAAGAAGAAAAACAATTAACTGCTAGTGAACTATGGATTAAAGACAAAGAACTAGTTAACAATACTTTTGCTAAATTAGTGGAATTGAAAAAAAAGGGATTATTAATCTACAATCGTCTTCCCCAACTAAAGTTAATGCGCAAATATTACCTAGAGGAATGGAAAAATATTGGCCATCTCGCCTGTCGAGCTGGACATAACAATTTAATAATTTCTAAAAATGGTGATGTATTTTTCTGCTTTAAGGGTCCGCGCATTGGTAATCTCTTAAATCAAGAAGCAAAAACTATTTGGCGCGGAGCGCGCGCCGAGCATGTTCGCAAGGAAATCCGTAAATGCTCCCGACTCTGTCGTATAATGAACTGTAACTACTCTGGAGGTCTAATTACAAAATTAATTGAACACATAAAAAAGCCCAGCAACTAGCTGGGTCTTTTTAAACAGACTATTCTTCAATGTTTAGACCTAGGACTGTCCAGAATAAAAACGCTAGGTCATTTTTAAAGTATGGCACGTCTACCAAACCATGGACGACCAATACCAGCAGAGAAACAAAAATGGTCGTACCCCAAATTAAGTTTTTCCTGCGCGCCTCCCTGATTTTGAAAAACCCCCAAACCAAAATACCGGCGATTCCCAACATCCCTAGGAAACCAATTTCTGTCCAAAAATTCAAGAAAATGTTATGCGGATAAATTATTCGCTCCATTTCCTTAGCTTCAAAAATTGGTTTTTGAATGTCGGCATGAAATCTTCGAATACCGGTACCAAAAATAAAATTAGAAGGAGATTTAGTTAGGTATTCTTCAGTCACCTGCCACAGTCTTAACCGGTTTTGACTTCCCTTGTCTTTAAATAAAACAGCTTCTCTTAACGGCGCAAACAAAATCGCGAAAATAACACCAACCACTGCTAAACCAAGTGCTGTCTTTTTGTAACCAAAACTAATGACTGCAACCCACGCCCCCACCATTAAAGCAATCCAACCGCCCTGAGAAAAAGAAAAGTATATTGTTACTAAATTAAGAAAAAGTAGAATAAAAAGCAGCAGCGCGATGCCTTCTGCTTTTCTCTCCCAGAATTTCTTTATTTCGTAAACGACCAAAGGAACAATGGGAACTAAAAACAAACCAACCGCATTTGGCGAAGTAAAAAAAGAGGTGACCCGACCGTTCAAAACATCGTTCCAGAGACTCGGGGGATACAGAGCAGGAAAAAACTTTTGCGCAAGTCCCATCACCGCAACACTGATCGAAGATAAAACTAAAGAGATAACTAACCAATCTTTGTCTACCTCTTCTTTTGCCTTGTCCTTGACAAGACGACCAATTAAAATCATGAAAAACACCATTGGTTCAAAAAAGTAGGCTCGCCACTGTCCGAGAGCCAAATACGCACCGCGCATGAACACAGCATGGTGGTAGCCAGAGACTACAATAGCACCAAGCGAAGACAGAAATATCACGGCCAGAGAAACAAAGAGTATTTTATTATTTCGAAAAAAAACTTTTATCTTCTCCCAATCCTTTCTAAAAAATTTTATTAACCAAACAGCTACCATAGCCAACCACGCTAATTCGAGTATGGTCGTTGGCAGCCCTAAAAACTGTAAGCGTATCAGATAGCTGGGCAGCAAAACTATAACGCCCAAAATTGCATAACGAAAATTTATCCAAGCCAGTGTTGCAAAGCACAAAAAGAATATGCCAGCTAACAAATTAAACATAATAGTTACCATTTAAACTTTCCACTTTTAATCAATTCGTTAAAACGTATAATGTGGTAAGCGATAAATTCATTTTCAATAGTTCCGTCTAAAGCCATTTTCACAGCAGTTTTTAGTGGTGTCGGCACTACTTTAATTGGAAACTCCTCGTCGCCTTTCAAAGGGGCTAAAAACAAATCTTTCGCTGCGAACAAATGAATATTCCAAATAATTATACTACTACCCGACGAGCGAGAATAAAGTTTCTTAAGTTTCTTCGCATCAAAACCTGTTTCCTCCCGGAGTTCACGGTGGGCGGCTCTCACCGGTGGCTCGTTATTTTTGCGACTTCCGGCCGGTAAAAACCACACACTCTTACGATGATCGTGACGATATTCTTTTATAAGCAGGAGGCGTCCTTTTTGATCAAAGGGCAACACCGTTACCGAATCAGGCCGTTCACAATACTCAAATGTCTTTTCTTCACCATTAGGAAAACCGACCTGTCGTCTTTTTAAAGCAATAAACCTCCCTTGGTAAACTGTTTCCAATTTTCCCATCTTCACCTGTTGCTTCATATGCTTAAGAGACCAAATATATTTCGGTAAAAAGAAACGCTAAATATACCAAAAGCAATACTACCCCTTCCACCCGGCTCAAGCGATTGTCTGTTTTGTAGAAAATGGCTAATAACCCAAAAAGCATTAACAAAAAAACTGACAATAAAATAAAGCTTTGGCCGCTATCAATAGTCAATGACTTAAAGCTCGCCAAAATACCGATTACCAAAGGGTTAGCAATGGCCGAACCAATCAAATGGCTAATTGATAATTCACTTAAGTGCCTCCGCCACGAACGTAAAGTTATTATTATTTCGGGCAAATTTGTACCAATGGCAAAGATCATTGTGCCAATAAAAAACTGAGAAAGCTTCAACCTGGTTAAAAGATCAACTGACACATCAATGATGTAATGCGAAACTACCACCACCGCAATTAAACCTAAAATTATTTTAAATAAATGACGCAGTATTTCTTTCTTCTCTACTTTTTCTAAAATCACCATCTCATGACCTCCCTTGGTGTAATACATTAATACCACCAACCCTACATAACCTAGTATCAACAACACTCCGTCAATAAAACTATAGACGTTATCCAGACCTAAAACTAGAGTCAAAAAAAGGTAAAAAAACACTGGAATAATATGCGTAATCTTGCCGTCAGTTCTAATCTTACGGTTCAAGATTATGCTCAAACCAAGCACCAAACCAAAAATTACCATGATTCCACCCAAAAGATTCCCAACACTAACTGACTCGATATTATTAATCAAAGAGTTGATGCCCAAAGCTGTTTCTGGCGCAGAAGTAAATAAACCTAATAGTAAACCGAGGAAAAAAACCTTTATCCCCAATTTAGCCCCTGTTGCCCTTAGATTTACCACCACCAAATCTGCTGCCCAACCAAGAAGTAAAAAAAGAATTAGGAGCAATATTGAATCAATCAACATACTACCCTCTAATAATTAAATATATTGTATAAATAATATACAAAACAACAAAAGTCACTCCTTGCCACCGGTTGATTTTGTGCCTAGTATGAATAAACATAAACACAAACAGTAACACAGTAGCCACTAAGGCGACTAAGGCGTCAATATTGGTGGCTGGATTAAACGGCATCTGCATTACCGAACCGGTCAAACCTAAAATCCAGAAGACATTAAAAATGTTAGAGCCCACAATATTACCCACCGCAATATCATTTTTATGCCTATAAGCTGCCACAGCTGAAGTAGCCAACTCTGGCAAAGAAGTACCAACCGCTACCACCGTTAAACCAATCAATGCTTCAGACAATCCAGCCAAGCGTGCCACTACGACAGCATTGTCTACTAAAAGTTTACCCCCATAAAACAAGGCTGCGAGCCCTAGCCCCGTAAACAGTAAAGAAATTGGCCAAGAATATAATTTTACATCTTCGCTCTCACCCTCCGTTTTGGCAGTTCCAAAAATGTAATACATGAAAATTGCAAACATGGCTAACAAAGCCAAACCGTCCGTCCTGGTAATTGCATTATAACCGACGCCATCCAAAAAGGCGTCGTTGCCCATGATAAAAACCAAAAACATTGCTAGAAGTGCAAACGGAATTTCTTTCCAAACCGTGTTGCTTTTTACCGCCAAAGGGTAAATGATCGCGGAGATACCAAGTATTAAAAGAATATTAGCGATATTACTACCCACAATGTTTCCAACTGCTATGTCTGCCGTACCACGAAAGGCGGCAATCATATTTACCACGAGCTCTGGCATTGATGTGCCAAAAGCTACCACCGTTAAACCTATGGTCAATTCAGAAATCCCAGCCCTCTTGGCGATGGAGGAGGCGCCGCGCACTAAAAATTCGGCACCAGCGATTAACACTATCAAACCTAGGATAATTAAAATAATGAAGATGAGCATAACCTATTTTTCTAAAGTAATTACTTCACCAAACTCCTTTTTATACCTTTCGCAAAATTCTTCCTTGGTAAACGTGTGGGTTTGAGTGCCCATGTTTTCTATCGAATAACAGGCCGCCAAGCTTCCCATTTGCGCACAGGTTTTCCATGGATACCCCAGCTCATAACCAGCAAAAAATCCCGCACGATAAGCATCCCCTGCCCCGGTTGGGTCATCATAGGATAAAGGCGGGCAAGCCGGGACCTCCACCGCATCTCCCTCGGCTGTTAAAACCAGAGAACCCTTGTCTCCTCGAGTAATCACGATTACTTTGGTATTTTTTAACATTTCCTCAGAATTCCATCCAACTTTTTCTTCTAGACGTTTTATTTCGTAATCATTCCCGATGACAAAATGTGATTGGCTTATCATCTTTTTTAGTTCTATCTCCGTAAAATTCTCCAGCTGTTGGCTCGGATCGAAAACTGCTTTTATTCCTAATTCAGCACACTCCTTCAGATGGTTAATCATGGTTTCTTTGTCTGTTGAAGAAACAATCGCCAGACCAGGTTTTTCCTTCACATTATGCAAAGATATTTCTCGAGTTAAAGTTAAGGCACCAACATGCAGGGCAGTTAATTCATTATTGTCCGCATCAGTTAAAATATATGCCGAAGCCGTAGGAATTCCTTTCGAAGTTACAACATTATCTACAATAATATTCTTTTCCTTTAAATATTTCCGATATTCATAGCCGTCATTACCTAAGGCTGAAATTACCATCGGCTCAATTCCTAATAATTTTAAGGTATACGCAATATTACCAGCCGTGCCTCCTCGACTTTGCCGGGGCTTTTCAATGTTGAAATTAAGATCCAAAACATGCTCTCCTTCTAGCTTCAGGTGATTTCGAAAACTGTCAGGAAAGTTCAAAATGTGATCATAGGTCAATGACCCGGAAATTAAAATTGCCATAACATCAAGTTAAAAGTTATGGCTATAATATAACAAAAAAACTAATTAATGTCTATAAATATGCTCCACCAAGTTGATCTTAAGGCTCTTGACAAATGCAACTAAGTTGCGTATACTTATGCCATGGCCAAACATAATATTTCCCAACAACTTAAACAGCGCGGCTTCCGTCTCACGCCTAAACGGGAGTTTATTGTTAATATCCTGGCCGAACTGGGGAAACCGATTTCCGTACCCGAATTACAATCACTATTAATGAATGAGAAAATAAACATAAATAAGACCACCGTCTACCGAGAATTATATTTCCTTCGCGACGAAGGGATTGTCAGCGAAGTGCAGCTAGGAAAAAATAAAAAATATTATGAAATTTCGCACAACCACCATCATCATCTAATTTGTACAAAGTGCGAATCAATTAGTGATATTGAGCTCGATAATGATTTAAAAGATACAGAACAAAAGATTAAGAAAAACAATAAATTTTTAGTTTTAAACCATTCTTTAGAATTTTTCGGTTTATGCCGGAATTGTCAATAATATGAATACGATTACTTATTCCCTTTTAAGCGTCGGCGTAATTAGTTTAATTGCTCTCATCGGTATCAGTTTTCTATCTTTCCAAGAGGAAAAACTAAAAAAAATCCTGCTGTACATGGTCAGCTTTTCAGCTGGCGCCTTGTTCGCCGATGCTTTTATTCATCTTTTGCCTGAAGCTTTAGAGGAACATGGCGGAATTCGCATACCCCTATTTGTTATCGCCGGCATATTAGTTTCCTTAATTCTTGAAAAATATATCCACTGGCGTCACTGCCATCTTCCGGAAACTAATGGACATACCCACCCCTTTGCTCTTATGAACCTGTTTGGTGACGGTCTACATAACTTTATTGACGGTATGATCATCGCCGCTTCTTACTTGGTAAGCATCCCAGCTGGGATCGCCACGACAGTAGCGGTCATTTTCCACGAAATCCCTCAAGAAGTCGGCGATTTTGGAGTACTCTTACATGGGGGATTTAATAAAAAGAAGGCAATTATTTTAAATTTCCTTACTGCTCTTACAGCCGTTGTTGGTGCTGTTGTTGCGCTCTATGTTAATCACTTTACTCCTGTCTTCACCACCTTTCTTGTGCCCTTTGCCGCTGGTACTTTTATTTACATTGCTGGTGCCGACCTTATCCCTGAACTACATAAGGAAACAGAAGGTAAAAAAAGTTTCTGGCAGATACTTTCCTTCTGTTTAGGCGTAGCCATAATCTCTGGACTAGTGTTCTTTGAGTAACTTTAACAAGTATTTAAAAACCTGGGTTAGAGCCCAGGTTTTTAATTAAACTAGTTTATTTAACACTAAACATCCGGCTGATTTTTGTCATTACAATCATTAACCTGCGACTATTTATTTATTTCAAACCCTGGCCCAACAAAATGCATGGCATCAAGAATCGTTTGGGTTTCTGGTAATATTCCGGCGACCATTACATTGTTACCAAAAAAATTCTCAATAACATCACCTACTTTGCTAAACAGTTTGCTCTCAATCATCGTTTTTGCCTCGCTTGAACCAATATATACTGGTAAGTACTGCTCACCACCCAGGTTAACAATGTCAAAGCCTTGGATGTCATTTTTAAGTTTTTGTGGGACAGGGCGAGAACCATTAGGTAATTCCGTGGGTATCGTAGTTGATAGGCCGGATGCAGGAAGAATGAAATAGAAGCTCTTTATTATCTCCCCCTCCGCCACATGTTTAATCGATGCAGAGTTCATCATCTTCGCTAAGGTGGCATTGTTTAGGAAGTGATACTTATCGATCAAAGTACCAGTCGGTTCGAGTATCCCAACAACCCTAACGCTTGGTAAGCCAAAGAAGTTTGTTAAACTATCCCCAGCACCTTTAATAAGACCTTCCTCTTTCATCATCATGGCTTCATCGTAACCAATTACCATTTCGTTATTACCCAGGGCCAAGGCACCTTCACTGGCTTTTAGCATGCCGGGTAAATTTTCTGTACCCAAGAACAACTTAGGGTCACCACTCGCAAAATAAATTTTGGTTTGTCCGTTAGCAATAAAAGTATTAAAGATTGCGGCGTTCTCAGCTGATACAGTACCGCTCATACCCCGGCTTTCCATGCCTGAACTAAGTTTAGCAAACTGGAAAAAGCCCAAAGTAAATACCACTACCATAACTAACGGGGCAACTAGTGAAAAATAGTTTCTTTTATCTGGTTTGAAAAAACGCAACAACAAAGAATTTCCCACTACCGAAATAGAACTCAAAGCCATGGCCAAACCCGCAAGCTCGGGTTTCAACACTAAACCTAAGCCAACAAACACACGAGCAGCAATCGGGATGCCTACCACATTGTAAAACAAAGCAAAAAACATGTTCTGCTTAATTTTCGTTAGGGTCTCTCTAGAAAGCTGTATGGCGTGCACAACATCACTTAAATCGTTTCTCATTACTACTACCCCACCAGTTTCCATTGCCACGTCAGTACCACTGCCCATAGCAATCCCAAGATTGGCTTGGGCCAAAGCTGGGGCGTCGTTGATTCCATCACCAACCATAGCAACTTTCTTGCCAGACTCTTGCAATTTTTTTACTTCTTTTGCTTTGTCCTCCGGTGGCACTTCAGCCAAAATATTTTTTATACCTACCTGAAGAGCAATCGCCTGCGCGGTCCGTTCGTTATCGCCAGTAATCATGTAAACTTCTACTCCCATTTTCTGCAGTTTTTCTACTGCTTGCTTTGAGGTTTCCTTTACGGTATCTGCTACAGAAATTATACCCAACACCCCTTCCTCACTCCCGAGAAGCATGGCAGTTTTGCCATTTTCTTCTAGACGAATTAATTTTCGATTAGCATCCCCCACTTCGAGATTGGCCACCTCAGTCATCATCTTCCGATTACCAAAGTAATATAACTTACCCTGAATTTGTCCCTGCACACCGTAACCAGGTACGGCTTTAAAGTTTTCAACCTCTACTAAGGCGACTCCCTCTTCCCTAGCATAGGCATAGATGGCTTCAGCCAAAGGATGCTCAGATAGTTTCTCTAGGCTAGCGACAACAGATAAGATATCGTCCTCATCTCTACCACCTAAAGTTATTACATCCGTTACTTCTGGTTTACCTTTAGTCAAGGTACCAGTCTTATCAAAGACAATGGCATTTACTTTACAAGCAGTCTCTAATGGTTCTCCGCCTTTAACAAGAATACCGTTTTCCGCCCCCTTGCCCGTACCTACCATAATAGCGGTCGGTGTTGCTAGACCCAAAGCGCACGGACAGGCAATAACAATTACCGAAGTGAAGGCCATGAGCGAGAAAGCCAACGAAGCGCCGAGAAAGAAGTACCAAACTATAAATGTTAGGGCAGCCAAAACCAAAACGATTGGGACAAACTTAGCAGAAATTTTATCTGCAAAGTCCTGAATTGGAGCCTTGCTTCCTTGCGCCTCTTCGACCAAACGAATAATTTGCGCCAAGACCGTTTCACTACCTACTTTGGTAACTGTAAAATCAAAACTGCCGGTTTTGTTTATCGTGCCGCCGACCACATTATCTCCTGCTTTTTTCTCTACCGGAATACTTTCGCCCGTTACCATGGACTCATCGATCGCGGAAGCACCACGGACAACCGTTCCGTCAACCGGAACTTTTTCTCCTGGCCGGACAATCACCACGTCTCCCCTGACCACTTCATCAATGGAAATATCTTTAGCAACTCCATCTCGAATTACGCGAGCCGTCTTAGCTTGGAGTCCCATCAATTTTTTAATTGATTCTGAAGTTTTCCCTTTCGTTCGAGCTTCTAACCACTTACCTAAAATTACAAAAGTAATAAGAAAAGCAGCGGTTTCAAAATACAAATCAGGTATTTTTTCTCCGTTTAAACCAGTGATTGAATTATTAGTAATAGCATAAATTATAAAAACGGCGAGACTATAAAAGAAGGCGGTTGAGGTCCCAATTGCAATCAAACTGTCCATATTAAAAGTCCTCATGCGCAAAGCGGACCACATACCTCTATAAAATCCTCGCCCAATCACGAACTGGATCGGGGCAGCCAAAACCAAAGAAACGACTCCGATATATGGCATTAAAAAAGCTCTCGCCGGTAACCAAGCAAAGAAATCCAAAAACATGAAATACAACATCGGAGAACTCAAGATGGCACTAAAAAGAAACTTCCTAAAATAAGATTTCATTTCCACTTCCCGCTTCTTACTTTCCCACTCCGTATCCTTAACATCAATTTCTTCGGCTTGATAACCTGCTTTCTTAACCGCGGACTTTAATTCCCCAATTTCCACCCCTCCCAATAAGGTAACCGTAGCTTTTTCTGAAGCAAAGTTGACGATGGCCTCTTTAACCCCGGGAACTTTCTTAAGTGATCGTTCAATAATCCCCGCACAACTAGCACAGTGCATTCCGGAGATGGCTAAATTTAACCTTGTTTGCTGTTCCTTGCTTTTTGAATCGGGAAGGGGCGTATTAACAATGGATCCGGCTTCGGGCTTGGGCCCATCTTTTGGAGAAGCCGTGCCCTCAAAAGTATTATTTAAAAACTGAGTACTTTTAAATAATTCAATCCAGTGCTTTTTTGAAACCTCTTGCCCTTTTGGCAATCTAATCTCCGCTACTTTCCGGTTTTTTAACTTTCCCTCAAAGTAGGATTTGCCCTTTTCGTCTTCTCTTACCCTACCTTCGGCTTCAGTGCTGGAATCTATTTTTAAAGAAACCGGCTCACCTACTTCAGCTTCCTCAAAGCTCACCTTTAACCCGGTTGATTCGTGTCCTGGATTTTTTGTAACTACTTCAGAAACATATCCAGCCCGAGTAACTGCCGCAACCAAGTCTGCATCAGTCACCTGATTAAGGTCGGCCGTTACACTTGCTTTTCTGTCAACGAAGGATACTGTGGCGTCTTGTACTCCAGGCACATTTCTTAGTTCGTCAGTAATAATTGCCTCACAAGACTTACAGTGCATTCCTTCGATTTTTAACTCAACTTTTTTTTCCATATCCTTAATATTTAATTCGGTTGTAAAATATCCACTTGGTAGGGTAAACCATTTAGAGCTTTCTTTACATCTTCTAGACTAATCTCATGAGTAGATTCTAATTGTCCGCCCGCTTCAGAACCGTTCCTTTCCAGACTCACTTTTTCCACTCCAGCAATCTTTTCAATTTTCGACTGAGAGACTTTAACGCAGGCATCACAATTCAAATTAGATAATTTAATTTTGTAAGTTGTCATATGTATATTAAGTTATTGCGGTCCACAACCAGCATCAAAGCGGCACACAACATTTTCACCGGAAGGAGAAGACTGAACACTAGTATTAGCCGTCTCGTTTTCGGTCTTCTTTTCAACCACAGTAAACTGACCACGGTACATGCCCATTGAGCACGAGAAAGGAATAGTACCGGTCTGGGTTGGCGTAAAACGAATAATGTTTTCCCCTTTCTTTAGAGATTGACTTATCCGGTATTCCGGAACGACCAAATAAGCGGCACAAGAAAAATTAGTCTCTGAATTTACGATCCATTTCACTGGTTTTCCTTTTTCTACTACTAAATTATTTGGATAATAACCATTGGCTTTTTGAGTCATACGTACTATCTGCTCTTCGCCCGTAGTCTCATTAGCGGTTGTGTTATTTTCTCCACCACCAAAATTAACCAACCGACTACCATTAGCGATATTTATCCACCCCAAAACAATAACCAACAAACCAGCTGTGGCGTAAAAAAGTCGTGCCTTCTGGCCTTTAAAGACCGAGGCCAAACCACCCACACCCAGCAACCCCGGTGCGGTGCCAACAGCAAACAAAGACATAATTAGCGCACCACGAACAAAACTGCCAGAACTAACAGCCAACAGCTGCATCGCTTGCGTAAACCCACAAGGCAAGAAAAAGGTGAGCATACCAGAAATAATTGCTGTTCTGTGACTATATTTTTCAGCACCTTTATTTGCACCAAGCAGCCGACCAATGCCCTTTGGCAAAGCAACCGAAATCTTTTTTAACTTTGGGAAGATATCCACCAACTTAAGACCAAGCAAAATCATTACCAATCCCACAATAATAGTTAAAAAGCCAAGCAAACCAGCCGATGGACTTAGGGCAGAACCAACTAATCCAATTAGACCACCCAACACAGCAAAACCAACAATTCTTCCCAGATTGAAAAATAGATGTGGTACGAATTTCTGTTTCCTGGTTGTTTCTGGGTGTAACTCACTATAACGAGCTGATGCTCCTAGAACCAGGCCACCAATAATGGCCATGCAGGTTGAAAACCCAGCTACTAGCCCAACTAATGGGACAATCCAAAGGCTGGAACTATCAGTATCAAGACTCATTTCAAATATACCAGCGGCCTTTCCAATTAAATATAGAACTACGATAATTAGCGCGGCATATCCAAGGTACTTATAATCCTCTCGATTCTTAGAGAACCACCCAACCTTCTCTTCCTGCCCCACAACATACCCAGCCTTGTCCACGGCCACAGCAATTAATTCCGGACTCGGTGGACTACCTTGGCACAAAAGATTGGCTTGGCCAGTTTTATGATTTACCCTTACTTCTCTAACACCAGGCAAACTTATTAATTGTTCCTCAATTAATATTTCACACGATTTACAATGCATGCCACGAATGGGCACTTTAAGTTTTGTCATACTTATTTAACGATTAGTAATGCTAAAAGTCTGCATCATTTGTTTTACAAATTGCATTCTTTCTTCCTGGTCCTTTGATTTAAGTTTTTCAACACCACAAGAAAGCATGTGGCTTTCCATAATGTAACTATTCGCCTGTTTAAGCAAACCAATGGCCGCATTAATTTGCTGGGCAATATCCAAACAATACTGGTTTTCGTCCACCATTTTTTCCACACGTTTCAATTGACCACTGGCTTTTTTTAAATTCGTCGAAACCTTTGCGTGATATGTTTCAAGCATATTCTTATTTAATAAATAATTGAGTAGTAATAATATAACCTACACCCCAGGTGTAGGTCAAGACGTATAAGTGGATAACTTACTTACCCGTTCTAGGACTAGTTTTTCAGTCCTGTCAATTTTAGTTCATCATTAATCATCTGCATTTTTCTATGACGGTTTTTAATTTCCGTAATGTCTTCTCCGATACTTACAACCCCCAAAATTCGTCCGTCCTCGTCTTTCATAATGGCATTCCGCCAAGAAATTTCACGTAACTCCCCGCTTTTTATTCTGATACTATTTTCATAAAACTCAAAGTCTTTCAATTTACCCTCCATAAGACTTGTATAAACATTTCTTAGTTGTGGGCGCATGCTTTCTGGAATAAAACTATCAAACCAGTTTTTGCCAATTACTTCTTGCTCTTCGTAGCCCAAAAGCTCAAGTCCTTTACGGTTAATTCTTTCTACCTTTTCGTGGCGATCAATAAAAACAAAGAAGGTGTTGGCTAAATCAAATAGGGTTTGCATGCGATCCCGCTCTTCTTTAAGGTCGCGGCCTCTTTGTTGCCAGTCTAAAAATAATGATCGGTATGGTTTTTTCAAAGCCATGTTTACGACCGTGCGGTAAATGAAATAAAAGGAAAATATTTTAAGCAGATGAGCAATAAAATTTCCGTTGCCAGACGGAGTTGCAAAAGTACCAGCCACCACCGAGGACACCGCGCCAACAAATAATGAAGCAGAAATATAAAACAGGCTTTCTTTGTCGAAGTATTCACGATACTGGAAGAGCATAAAGATACCCACAAGACTCAACAGAGCTATTGTGTACTCACTGATGTTTTTAAAATCACTAAATTCCCTATAACTTCCAAGTGCGTTCGGAAAAATCTTCCACTCTAAAACACCCAGTAAAACAAATAAATTTACTACAAAAATAGATAAAAATATGTGATTAACATTGATTTTTTTACCAATCAGAAAAGGTGCAAGGACAAAAGACAAAACCAGCAAATAGTCGGCAACCAAAGAAAGAAGGTGTGATTCGTTAGAAGGTAACAAGTGGGGCGTCAAAATTCCTGGGTAATTTAAAACGTGTAGCAGATTAAGAAATCCAACAAAAATTATAGCTATCCCGATAAACAAAAAATAATTATTTTGAATAATTCTACGGGCATGCCAAGTAATGGCAAATACCGCGCCCGAAAACATAATTCCAACTACCTCAACAAAATTATGAAAAAATCCATAAGTAAGAGACCGGGCATACAGAGCACCGAAAATAGTAGTCAGACTTGCTAATAGGAAAAAAACGCGTCTATACTTTGGGCTGACATTATCACCAATAAATCCTTGCATAAATTAGTTTATATCCAATCAAGGATATCATACTAACACAGTATGTCAAATGTAACAAGAAGACCCTTCTCAATTTTAGGATCCAACAAACGTTTGGAAGACAACATTTTTACATTAGCATTCTTTTTGCCAATTCTGCTCGCTGCTCTCGATAATCAGGCACCGCTCTTTCGACTAAGCGCCAAAAATCTTTTGAATGATTATACTCCTGCAGATGTGCCAATTCGTGCGCTACCAAGTATTCCGCCGCGCGGTCTGGTAAGTAAATGATTTTATAATTAAAGTTCAGATTTCCTTTTAAAGAGCAGCTGCCCCAGCGTGTTTTCTGATTCTTAATTGTTATTTTCCTAAACGGAAACTGATAAACAGCATTGACCTTAGCAATCTTTTTCATAACTAAAGACAGCGCTTCAGATTTTCGTAAACGATATTCCTCATTACTGCCACGCAATCTTAATTTAGGATCTAGTTTCTTAAAATATTTTATCTCTTTCAATATCCAGTGCGCTTTTCGCTTCAAGAACCCCTCCATCCAAGTAACAGTTACGCTGTGTGGCAGCGTGACAACAACACTTGCGTCGCAAAAAACTGCCACTTTTAAGCGTTTGGCGCGGCGACTTTTACGAAGTGTGTACGTAAGCTCGTGATTATTAATTATAAGCTTGCGGAGCATAAGTAGAGCCATTATAGCCAAAACAATTTAAGAACGCAAGCCCAGACAACGCTCGTAACTTATTTCTTTTTTAGCTTAATATAAGATAGAGAAGCCAAAAGCAAAAAGGTGGTAAGGGACATCATCACCATTGTAACGTAGCCAAAGTTTTTTATGTAAACTTGAGTACAAGATCCGCCGTTTACACCACAGAAAGAACCAGCGACCAGCCCGAGCTGCAAAAGGTACTGATAAATTGCAACTATGCCTCCCACTATACTCAAAGGCAAGAGATATTTAAATATGTTATTATCTTTATAATACCAGGCAAAAACAGTTAAAACTAACTGTGGATACAGTAAGGCCCTTTGATACCAGCAAAGAGTACAGGGCGGATACCCGACAATCTCGGAATAATACAGGCTAAGAAGAGTACCAGAGAGAGTAATTAAGAAAGTAAAAAAAAGGGCATTTTTCTCTAAAAAGTCAATAATTTTATGGTTTCGAACAAAAACCCAAATCAACAGGCCAATCACCCAGCCCACTTGGGCGATGATGGTCGCGACACTAAGCACTAAATTAATAATTTCAATGTTCATATTTTTCAGTTGGCCGGCAGAGCACAAGAAGTCTTTTCAGCTAACCGCTCGAACGATACTTCCCCTGACTCACGGGTTCCGTCTGGGTATTGCCAAGTAGGATAAGACTGTACACCAGCGTCTTTACAAACACTGAGTTGCCCCTGGCCATCCGGAGTTGAGCACTCTACATAGGGTATGTATTTAGCCGATTTTCCAAAAGCTCTTTTCTGGTTTTGACAATGCGAGCACCAAAATGCTCCATAAAATTTGGCACCGCTGTTATTAATACAGCGAGCGAAGTCATCATATTTCCCAGGCAAACGGCTAACGTACACTAGCAAAAGAATTATAGCTGCAGCAAGCATAATTCCAATTCCTAAATAATATTTGGTTTTCTTTTTCATAGATAATGTTTTATCACTAACAGTATATCGTTTAAATATCCAATCGTCAAATTCATACTATTTAGCCATGGCTTTCACCCGTTCAGCAGAGGAAAACTTTTCAATCGCATAACGCAAGGTTGTTCTGGGTAAGCGTGCGCGGTTCTTCAGTAAAAAATCTTTTAGTAGTTTTTTATCTCTTTTCCCCACCTCCCGAAGCATCCAACCTACTGCTTTGTGCATTAAATCATGTTTATCGTCTAACAATACTTTCGCTAACCGTAAAGCCTCCCCAAACTCTCTTCCACGTATCAAAGTAAAAGTAGCCAACATGGCAATGCGTCGTTCCCATAAATTCTTAGACTCCACCAAACGATACAACACCTTTCTTTCTTCCTGATGTTCGAAAAGAAAACTTCCCACAATACCGGGACAGGTAACGTCTACCAAATCCCAATTGTTAATGGCTTGAGTATTTTTTAAATAAAAAAAATAAATCCTTTTCTTTATTTTCTCGTCTGCCTTTTTATATTTGTACACCAAAATCAACAATCCTGTCATCCTTACCTCATGAAATTCACTTTTTAACAATTTTTGTATTGTTTCAAAGTTTGCCTCGCGACTGGCGATCGCAACACGCCGCAAATCTGGCATGGTTGCTCCCAGAAACTTATCTCCTTCACCATATTCGCCTGGCCCAGTCTTAAAAAAACGCTGCAGAATCCTGGCCTTTACCGCATTTCTGTGTTTTTTTATTTCTAACAAAATTTGCTTTTCTGTCATAGTTGTTTTTTAAAATACTCCCATATATTTAAGAGCACTACCCACACCTTGTAATAGTAACAAATGACAATTTTGTTTACAATGCTTTACCCCCTTGACTTTAGTGTTGCGTCATAGTTTAAAGCATGTTATGGCGCGGATCGACACCTAAAAATAATACACGCTATGGTATATAAAGTTCAAAAAACGGCTGAATTCCTGCACGATGCCACCCAAGTATTTTGCGGCCAACAAAAAATAAACCAATAAAAAACAGGGGCCGAACCGGCCTCTATTTTTTATCTTGTAGCTTGTTATATTGAGCTAAAACTCCTGCAAACACTAAATTATTTTCCTCAATTTTATTCTTTTTGCTTAATAATTCTTGTCCTATTCAAGGTCTAGGCCCCAACATTGTCGACACGAATTTCTCTGGGTGTTGTTCTAGATAAAACAATGGCCGTTATGCCTGAGACAACACCTAGAATAGAGAGGGCTTCAAGGTGGCCTAGATACTCTGAGGCAAAACCAGCAAGGATTGGCCCAATTACATACCCTAAATTAGTTGTGGAATCTTGTAGCGCCTCGATCTCTTTTTCGATCTTCGGGGCTTCAGAAATATAATCTGCATAAACCCCATTAATCGCCGGCCAAGCGAGTGAAGTACAAAATGAGGCGAGGAAATTAACTATTATTAATATAACTGGCGCGTCCTTCAAAAAAACCAATCCGCTCATTATTAAAGAACCGGCTAGCAAAGAAAAAAAGGCGGTTCGCTTTTTACCAACTCGACCGGTCATATATCCTACTAACCAACCAAAAGCGGCGGCAGGGTATAGGCCACCATAAATAATCCACCGAACTTACCGGCTGAAATTAAGCTCTCTGAGATTAATGGACCAATCAACCAAAAAAAGCCATCGATCGTATTAAGTATAAAAGTTAGGACCAATACTGGTAATATTACTCGTCCCAACTTCTTAAATACTTTAAACTCCTGCGTTAATCCAATCTTTTTCGCTTCTTCATTATTAATGAACCTATCGCTCTTGTTTCCTTTTTTAAACACCAATAACAAAACCAGGTAAAACAAAAAGGAAATGGCAAGCATTACCCAAGATATCGCAAAAGGTTTAAAATCAATTGTTTCACTTATAAGAAATCCTGCAACTAACGGGGCCAGCATGTAACCCAAAGAAATAAATACCCGCAATACTCCAAACGAAGAGGTGTGCTCGGCCGGAGCCACATGACGGCCTACGAAATCAAAGTTGCTCCAATTTAGTAAATCGTAATACAAGCCCCAAATCGCCATGGCCAACAAAAACAACCAAATACTGTTAGCATAACTTAAAGTTATTACGTATAAAACACTAAGCGCCAACATCACAAAGTATAGACGACGGTAATTGACATTTTTTAATAAACGGCATAACAAAAAGTCAAAAATCATGCCAGCGACCGACGAAGAACCAATGATCATCCCCATGGTTGATTCTGAAAAGCCCGTCCTTTCCATGAGAGGAGGTAAAATAAACATTAATATCCCATCAAACATCACCCAAAACAACAACATGAAAGAAATAACGTAAAGCATCCCCTGTTTATTTTTAAAGGTTTTGGTGTGGTTAAACAGGTGGTGAATGGTGGGCATAATTTATAAGATTTTTGAATTCCAAATAGCTTTCAAAAACAACTTTTAAATTCTCCACAATATTATATTTGAAATAATCTTTTGGATCAATCCATTCATAGTGATCATGATCCTCACCAAGTACCACTTCTTTGTTATACGTAAAGCATTCGAAAAATGTGCCCACCACTTGCCAACTCTCACCCCGCACGACAGGCCGCCATTCATTTACAAAAAAGGGCCGGCCAGTTGTAACTTCTAAGCCAGTTTCTTCTTTTATCTCGCGCAGCAAACTTTCATCAAATCTCTGGCCCGGTTCAACCCGGCCGCCAGGAACATCGTAAAGACCAATATTGGTTCCGTCTTTATATTTTCCCGACTCGCGCAACAACAGTACTTTCCCCTCGTGTATTAGAAACGCCTTGGTAGCAACAAACATTTTTATTTCCATATCCTTTTTATATTTTTCTTCCGTCATATGCCCAGTGCAATAACGACTGGCGCTGCTTGGGACGACAACTAAGGTCTCCCTTTCGACAATTTTTATTTACCGCATGGGCGTGCCTGGCATATGCTCTCCAGCGCCCGACCTGCCTCTCGTCTTCTCCAGGGATTCTTCTTCCTAAATAATACCGACAATACCACTGAAACCAGCCGTGTGGATCGTCTTTATAAATCCAACCCTTCTCCTGCCAAACTTTTAGCGGCAGACTAGCTGACGCACCAAAATAGTTATATTCTTTATGCTTATTTCCGTCCGGAGGACGCTTAACACCTGTAAACCAGGATTTAGGTAAATCGGCTGGAATTAAACCGTCAACACCGATGAAATAGGCACCATCAAATACACCGACCTTCAACATTTCCGGTGGTGTTAAATGTGGTTTAAAATCTGCATGAAAATTTTTACCAACCGGTTCAGTCAATCGATAAGTATAATTCCGCTGGAATTTATCACTGTAACGTATGACTTTTGGAGGCATAATTACTTTTTACTTCGCTTGGTGGTAACTATACAATAGCCCGCCTGGGCCTTTGGTATAAATATAGTCTTCAAATTTTGAGCAGTCGTAAAAACATCCACGATAATCATCTCTTCTGTCCCCATCTACTTTTGTTCGAAAACGGAAAGTATAAAACTTTTCTTGTGTTTCCCTAATCACGCCATATATGCCCTCATCATCTTCGTCAATATCATATGGATATCGAGGCTGAAATGTAAAAAAGGTATAGCCGTTCTTTTTGTCTTCCAGCTCGGTAATCACGTAGCACTTCTCATTAGAAAGAAAGGTTGCCCGGTCAATGAAATTATAGAAAGTTACCCCGCCCTCCCAACAATCTTGGGTTACAGCACCTTTTACCAAAAAATAATCCTTGCCACTAAGAGCTACAGTACTGGGAGGCAAACTCTTAAAAAGCTCAGAAGATAGACCTACTTTGTTGAAGACCAGGTCCTTACCTTGCTTATTTTTCTTCAACACCTCAGTAATAGTTAGTAAGGGATAATACAAATAATCTTCTTGGTGGGTTGGATTTAGGTGAATGTTGTTGTCTCCGTCTGTTCTGAGTGAAAATATGTAGAGAGTGTCTTCATAATAGAAAGACGGAATGACATACAAGTCCGAATACATGTCATAAGAATTGTAATGTATGTAAACTAAGTCGGTTGTATAAATTTTATCCTCCTTTTCAAACTTTACTTTTCCACCCAACAGCGTACTTATTCCAAGATATTTTTCAT
Source organism: uncultured Gammaproteobacteria bacterium (assembly GCA_964511375.1). Lineage (GTDB taxonomy): Bacteria > Patescibacteriota > Patescibacteriia > Magasanikbacterales > GWA2-37-8 > DATDYA01. The sequence goes on from CAZEEW010000001.1 coordinate 44,032, forward strand.
AATATTTTGAGCCCAGGTCTTCATTATCTTCTAACCCGGTAACCAATTGTTTTACTCCGGAAGAAAGATATTTAATCTGTTCGATGTTACTTCTTTCTTTACCGAACCCTATGTCCACAACTGTCACTTTGTCATTTTCAACAATATTTGGTTGGGTTACCCCCTCCTTTTGGGCTTCTGTCTCTTGTTTTTTCAAACGTATTTCTACTCTATTTTCTTGGCTAGTAGGTGCTTGTGCTTTTTTGTCTTTAACATCGGAAGAGGCCGAATAAATTTGAGAGTACGCATTAAAAAAAAGATAACCAGCAGAACATAAAACTATTGCTTCTGCGACCAAAACCGACATTAGGAATAATGATTTTTTAACCATAGTAAAACTTGGCGGAGAGGGAGGGATTTGAACCCTCGAGACCTTTCGGCCTACCGCTTTTCGAGAGCGGCCTGTTCAACCACTCCAGCACCTCTCCATTTGCACCATACTATCATTTACGTAGTTTATGGTCAACCAACTGGGTCTTGTAAAACAAACTAAAATATGTTATCCTCTCTTTGTTTTGGAAGGGTGCGAGAGCGGTTTAATCGAACGGTCTTGAAAACCGTCGTCCCGCAAGGGACCGTGGGTTCGAATCCCACCCCTTCCGCCAATGCAATTAATAGCTCTGTGCTCCAGGGTTATTTTGTTATACAATATATTTATCTAATAATTTTATTATGAAAAAATATATCCCACTAATTCTTTCGATTTTAATTGCCGAGGCCGCCGGAGGTATTGGTTCAATCTTTACTTCAGAATCAATACCCAATTGGTACGCCTATATAAACAAGCCGAGTTTTAACCCGCCCAATTGGGTTTTTGGTCCAGTCTGGACAACTCTCTTTATCCTCATGGGCATTGCTGCTTATCTAATTTGGAAAGAAGGATCAAATAAAAAGGAGGTCCGTTCTGCGCTACTTTTGTACGGCGCACAGTTAATCGCCAACACAATGTGGTCAATAATTTTCTTTGGTCTTAAGGCACCAGGTGCAGCATTTATTGAAATTATTGCCCTCTGGATCTTAATTCTTTTGACCATTGTATATTTCTGGCGCCTTAAGCCAATTGCCGGATTGTTACTTTTGCCATATATAGCTTGGGTAAGCTTTGCCTCGATACTAAACTTCTTCATCTGGCGCTTGAATTAATATAATTTTAAAAGCACTGTCATTAGACAGTGCTTTTTTATAACTACTTTAGTAAGCCTCCCCACTCCACGACCGTAAATCCATTTCTCTTCGGTGTCCGGAGGGTTGGCTCTTTAACATCTACCGGTCTTTCTAATCCCTCAAATTCCATAAAGACGCGAATTACAGTGTCTGGTTTCGGTTGAACTGTAAGAGGTGCTAATTCTTCCATAGCGCGAGTGCCCATAAACTTTATCAAGTAGTATGGACTAGTTTGCATCTTTGGATACCAGAATTCCATAAAGTCTGCCTTTTCTCTTTCGTTTAACCCCATAACTCCGAGCTTTTCTTCCAGCATTCCTTTCACCTCTTCTTTCTTTACGACATAACCTTCTTCTGGCATTAGATATCTTCCGGAACCCAACCCTTCCCAAAAAAGATACGGATAAACATTACCACTTTTTACTTCTTTAAGTTCTCCGTTAGGCTTGGCCACGACCTCCCAGCCGTTTTGGTATAGTGGGTCAGAATAAGTAACTTTTAGCAAATCGAGTTTAACATTTATTTTTGTTTCTTTTTCTGGATATAGGTAGATAACCGGTTTACCACACTCAACTGGTGGTTTAAATTTTAAATTCTTCAAACGAATCCAGCGACCCAACGGATCTTTCCAAAACACCAAGGGCTTAGATTTGACGTATTCGTCGTAAGAAATATTCTTACCCTCACTGGGGTAAAAACTTGACTCATAAGCTCTTTTTAATAGTTCGTGATTAATGTCTTTAAGACCATAAACTTCGTCGCCGCTGCTCGCCTTGCCAATTTCGACTAAATCAGTCTCACTAAGATTTCTTTCTACTGCGACAGTTCCGTACCCGCTACACCCACTGTCTTGGTAAGAAGTAAAAGAATGGCTGGTGTGGTCTCCATCGTTCCAGGTAACTTTCGCCACGTTCTCGGAGGTGATAAAAGGGACATCAACAACATAAATAGCCACCGTTCCGTCTGGAGCAATAATTTTGTGAGAGCCGTTCTGTACGTCTTCGTAAACATCTCCCCACTTAGCAATAACAAAAACTTTTTTGTATTTTGGCTCAACTGTCTTGGCCATATCTTCTTTTAACCAAACCAGTGGGTATGGGCGGGCAGGCTCGCCCAAGTATCCTTCAAATCCTTCTCGGATAAATTTAGCTCCTCCATACGTAAAGCTCTGAGGAAAATCCCAAGCCGGGATATTTAAGGTTTTGTCGACATAAAAATTAGCGTAGTTCGGTACATACATCTCCGGTTCACCAACTTTGTGCGAGGCCTTGGAGACATAATAAAGCTTACTGTTAAAGGAAATTAGGTAGGCATCTTGTGAGAGACCCATGTCGTATCCGACCCCTTTCATAAAATACACTGTTCCTACTGAACCAGCACGGCTAAAAGTACCAACTTTATAATAATTAGCCTGATTTTCGTCGCTTGCTCTCAAATAAAAACCTAATTTATTTGTTTTATCCGGCCACTGCCAACTAACATTTTTTAAAATGTCTGCTGGTAAATTCTCGTATTGGGCCTGCACCGTGGAAGTCACAATCTGCTCTTCAGTACTAGTTGACGACAAAACATCGGACACCGAAGTACACACCCCGTTTTCCAACACCTCTCCGACGTTGCACGGAGCACCAAGGCTGCCATTCACGCCTGTGGTTACACTATTTTCTCTTTCTAAATCTTCAATTTCACTTCTTCCGAAGAAATACCCAACCACCGCGCTCAATACAATTAATGTTGCGGCGCCGGCTAAAAGAATTACTAAGTGCACCCGATTATTTGTAACATTCGGGAGCGGGCCCGTATTTTTGTCCGATTTGAAATTAAACATATATTTAAATTAATAATGCCTCTATTCTATTCTTTTTTGTTTTCTCCGTCAAACCTTCTTCTTTTCCCTTTTAGTAACAATCCCACGATTACGCCGGCTGCGCCGCCGCCTAGAGCAGGCAGATATTTATCGCTCATTTCATTATTAGGTGCTACACCGTTTCTTTCTTTTATTTCCTCGGCTTGTCCCACAACCTTAATATCTTCTTGACTGCGCGGCCAAATCTGCAAACCAGTTTCTGACTTTTCAAGGATACCCACCACTTCTACCTTGTCTCCTTCAGCGAAATCTTTTTTATCTATTTTAGCTCCTCGTTTGAGGTACACTACGGCCTCCGCTTGACCATCATCAATATACACAGAAGTGCTTTTGATTTCGGTAACGTCAGCCACAACTTTTACTAAACTACCCAATATGTCTTCGTTTAACTCATCGATGGTGTGCGGTGTACTTGAGACAACATTTTCAACTGATAGCACATCAACATCTTTGGCGCCGCTTAATTTAATTCTTTTCTGTCCGTTCGCTTCGGAAATTATTCCTTGCACTTCTACTGCATCGCCCACGCTTAACTCCGGAAATAATTTCTTATATTGATAAATTTGAATACCGGCCAGTCCGTCAGTAATGTAAAAATACTGGCTCCCAAATACCCCTGGCATGACTGCTACCGTTCCCCTAACTTTCACGCCATAATTTTTTGGTGCTTCTCGTGCCAAAGCCAAACTCATACTATTGTATCCAACACCAATTTTGCCGCTACCGCTGGATTTACTGGCGCTGGCGGCTGGGGCGATAATTTTTAAGCCTAAAACCTGCGCTAAGTTAGCCTTGCCGGGAGTAGGTTTGGCGAAAAGCCTCCATTCCTGACCAGCGATACCATAGCTCTGTCCGGGTTGACTTTCTCCAAATTTAACTAGGTCAGCACTAATGTTTTCCGGTGTTAAAAGTTCCACCTTATCCCCCTTGTTATCTAGATTTAATTTAGTCACTAAACGGTAGAATACTAGATAACTTTGCGGCGCAATAATCGTGTTCTCTGGAAAAATGTACGTTTTATTTGTTATGTTCCGAAGTCGCCAACCACTAATATTCACGGGTGTTGACCCAAAATTAAACAGCTCTACAAATTCATTACTATCTGCCCCCTCTGGGTTAACAAATATCTCACTAATAATTACCGCACTGTTTTTTAGCGACAACCCTCCCCCAATATTTACTTCTACTTTCTTTTCTCCTTTGGTGCCGCTAGTACTGGTTGCCGTGACTTTAACAATGTATAAACCAGAGGTTGCAAAGGCGTATTCGACTTCACCGCCCCACTGTGTCTTGTCCGGAAATTCCCAGGCATATTCAATCTCTCCACCGCGCGGGTCTGCCGAGTCTTCGGCATCAAATACCAGGGCTTCGCCCGGTTCGCCCTGGCTAGGTGCTTTAATCTTCCAAATTATTTTGGTTTCGTCAGGAGTAACAGCTTCATTAATTTCACCTGGTGTTGGTTCACTTGACCACTCCCATTTGTTATTTTCAAATCGGTTATAGCTCTCACCCTCTGGGGCTTTGTCGTAGGCAACATAATCTGCTAGAAAATTATTAGGTGTGTACAGTCGCAACTCTTCCTTGCTGGAGTTATTTAAAGAAATATTAGTAATAGTTCTTCTAAAAAACACGATTTTCCCCGGCAAGATTGTTCCGCTTAAAACAAAGTTTTTTGTCGTGTCACCCAGTTTCCAATTTGCTAAATTAATTTCTTTATCACTAACGTTAATAATTTCAATAAATTCATTCTCCAAATCTGAGCCCGGGGGATTAGCATAGACCTCATTAATTAGTAGGCCACTGAAAGTGGTGGTCGAAGTGTCCGCTTTGGTTTCGCTTTTATCCTCTGTTTTGTTTTCTATTTTGGGCGGAGTCGCTCCACCACCTCCACCGGTCGGAACCGGACGAGGAGTTATGATGTTGGCTGCTCCAGAAGTAATTGTTCTGGTAATTGCAAAGCTGCCCTCACCATCATTCCCTCTCGCCAACGACTCATTTTTTTCTGGAGAGTTTTGTCCACTATATTCTACCTGGTCAACTATTTCACCACCAGGTTTACGCAAAACCACACTGTCTGCATCATTATTTAGGAAACTCTTTGTACCCAAATCAAAGTATAGCCAACTTAATCCTGAAATAGTGCCGGTAACCATCTTGCAAGTGGAGGTTGCTTCACGATTATCACAAAGTAAACCGCCCGCCAAATCAAAGGCGGTGCTAGTAGTATTAAAAAACTCCACCCACTCATTTCCCTCGACCGGATCAGAAACAAATTCATTTATTTTAATAAATTCCCAAAGGTCTAAAATGCTCGGTGTTGAACTGGGAGTTTCTGGTGTAGACGTTGGTGTCTCGGGCGTGGTAGTGGGCGTGGTAGTGGGTGTTGTAGTCACGACCGAGCCTGACGGTTCGGTTGAAAAAACACTGTTAATTAAACCAACAGTATTGCCGCTCGAATGTTCTCGCCAATTACTGGCGTCATACACCACAATAAAGGGACTAATTCTTTCCAAAGAATTATTCGCAGCATTAATAAATGTAAATTGCTCAATAAAATTTCCATTCTCATCCTTTAAGCCAACCTCTTCACCGGACTCATTTAAACTGCTCCATGAAGAATCAAATACCGAACCCAAAAAACTTGGATAGTCTAATAAAAAATTTTCAGCGTTCTGAGTTATTACAGCGTACTCGCCAGGATTAACTATACTGTCAGTTGTACTAACACTTAATCCGTGATTGGTGCCATCTTCCCAAAATTTCCAATCTTTAATGTCTACCGGCTCATTGCCCTTGTTCCATATTTCCAACCACTCGTGACCGCTCGCCGCGTAACAACCAAGTTCGTTAATTACAATGTCTGTGTTGGCTGCCCGGGCTAAGCTGAATAAAACAAAAAAACTGCTGATTATCCCAACAGTTAATACAAAAAGCTTGTTTTGCATAACCTCCTTTAATTTAAATTTATTAATTTATTTAAGCCAAGAGCTTTTCTTTAATGCTTCTTTTAATAACTCTTTAAGCGCCCCCTCGCCATCAAACCCCAAAGAACTTAGGTAATTTACCACCTGGCCTCTAGTTATGGTTTCTGGCTTTTCGTTTACGTTTTCTTCTCCAGTAAAAACATTGGCGTGATCAAATTCCCAGTCTTCGCTCTTCTTCCATCTCTTACCCTGTCCAACATATTTAAATCCCAAACAATAATTTTCTCCCCTTCTTTGCGCCTTTATTTCAAAATTCAAGCTGGCTTTTTCTCCCCCGTCTCTTGGCAACAGCAGGTCAGCCAAAACCCCAGGCGACAATTCCCTTTTTAAACTAGCTGGACTTCTATAACGCTCATGCTCGCTCATATTATAAGACAAATAAAGTATAACACAAAAAGTAAAGAATTAAAAAATACCTCAATCACTTGAAGTATTTTATGTTCCGCCAAGTACCCGGTTACCCTTAGACAACAACTTATTATTATCTAAGGGTTCGACCGAGTACTGCGTTGGTCTCCCCCTTATTCTCATGGTTCCTCCTCCGCTCTCTCTTGAACTTCTTCTCTGACGGTGACCGTGGGCCACCGCCAGCACACCAGACGCCTGGCCCCCTCGACAAGGAGGGCCGTGCCGGCCAGGAAGGCCAGCAACACATAGGCCCCACCGCCGGCCGGGTCAACGAAAAACACCGTCATGTCTTCCCCCTCCCACGCACGCGCGCGGAACACAAAATGATAACAAATCTAAAATGATTTGTCCAGTGGTGCGGGAACAACAAGAGAAGATCGTAATTAAAAACATAAAATTTAAGAATTTGTATACACTAGTCTATACAAACTGTGGATAAGTGTGTGCATATTTGTGTATAAATGTGTATAACTTAAAATATTTTGTACAACTTTTTCTCTTAAATTAGCAAAAATAAATTTTGTATACACTAGTGTATACAAACACACAAGACTTTTTTGCCTGTTTTTGTTTATTTTTTCTCTTGCTTTAGCTAAAAATAATATAATTTAGTCGACTCTTGACGACAGCAGCGCCCTGTGCTATAATATATTTGTTAGTTCATTGAAAACCACCTCCGAACTGCGACAAAAGAACACGGATTTACAACAGTCCTGAAAAAATACAGGATAGTGGCAAATCCGTACTACTTCTCGGGTAACCTCATAAACTTTATAGCTAGCGCGTGCCTCTTGTGCACCAGCTGGCACCGAGGAAATACCCACATAAGCGGTCGGAGAACATTCTGCTCAAGCGATGAGCGTCGCCCCAGCCGGGGCTTTAAGTTCTCGCCAGCAGTTTTTTCAAGGGCGAGACCTTAAAACAAAAATAGCGGGTCATCCGCCCTTTTTTTATTGCAAAAACCCGTTTGACAAGCTTATATAAATAAGATAGCATATATCCAATCTGGGGCTTTTTAAGCTCACAACGGCAGTAAACCCCGTATTTTGATCACTAATATCCAGTATGTCTAAACAAGTAAAAAAAGTTGTAACTGCTTTCCCAATGGATTTCATTACCAAAATTACTGAGGTTCTAAACAAGGAAAAGGCTCGCTTAGAAAAGGAGCTGGGAACCATATCTGCGGGTGGAGACAGCGCTAACTTTCCAGAATATGGTGATAAAGAAGATGAGAACGCTAACGAGGTGGCCGAGTACGCAGCCAACCTAACAATTGAAGAGAGTCTGGAGCGATCATACCGCGACGTCGTTAAGGCGCTCGCTCGCTTAGAAAAGGGTGAATATGGCGTGTGCCGATATTGTGGCAAGCCAATCGATTCTCGCCGCCTACTTGCCAGACCAACTTCTAGCGCCTGCGTAGATTGCAAAAAAACCATTACTCAAGAGGTTTAGTTATATGAACGCTAAGGGGCCCGCTTCCGTATATTACTTGTTTTTAAGCGGGCTTTTTTTAATTTTCGACCAGTCTCTAAAATATTTTGCTTTGCAAAATTTTGATTCCGCACACACATATCTTGGTTTTTTCGGCTGGAAGCCTTTCTTAAACCCCGGCGTTGCTTTCAGTTTGCCAGTACCACAGCCAATTATTCTCCTTTTTACTATTCCTGTGCTGATTTTTCTGGCATGTCTAATACTAAGGGCGTGGAACAGCAAAACCGCCCCTCCAACGCACGTGCTTGGACTGTCCTTGGTCTTTTTTGGCGCCCTGTCCAACTTAATTGATCGTCTTATTTTTAAACACACCGTCGACTATCTCCTTTTATATACTGGCGTTTTCAACGTTGCTGACCTCATGATTATTGCTGGTTTTTTACTTTATCTTTGGATCTCGACCAAAAAGAGGGACGCTCAAAACATCTAACAAAAAAGACCCCTGTAACGAGGTCTTTTTAAATCTTGTATATTATTTGCCAACGCGGCTAAGTTTGGTTTGGGGGTAAAAGATTTCGACTTTCAAACGCTTAACACCAAACTTTCGGGCCTCGGCTTTTGAGGTGTCTAACCAGACATCCATGCGCCCAAATCCATAGCGAGCATTCATGCGGTCCTCAACAATGAATTCTTTTTCCCCGTACAAACTTGGGATTTTAATTATGGTTCCAAAAGGTAGTCCGTTGGCTGCAATCATGCCGTCGTGTACCCGCTTGCCAGAAGCTGCAATAAAAGGATCGTCGTCGGTCTGATCGGGAGTGGAGGTATAAGCAGTAATAACTGCGTTAATAACTCTGTCTGGTTGACGTATGCTGTCTTTTTCGCTATCATTAGCAAAAAAGATGTTTTGTCCGTTTTCCCAAGCCAATTCCTTGGCCAAAATGTTATTGATTAGCTCTTTTTCGGTTCTTTTAGCAGAAAAAACCAGCTTTTTATTGCTTTGACCTTGGGCCACAACTGGGTTCAAAAGGTTCAATAAAAAGGCTAAAACAAGGGTATAGTGGACAACTAAGGTAACCGGGTTCTGGATAAATTTTGGCTTAAATAAGCTCATAATTGGTAAATTAAAAAAGATAACCATATTACTAGGCTATCCTCTTCAATCAACGCAATACTATACCACAAAATACTAAAATTGTCAAGGGTGACATGTTAAGATATAATTTAAGAACATTAATTACTTTCCGGCCCAACAAGCCAACAGATTTATGCCAATTCCTTCTTTAAGACGTCGTGAGACACGTAGCTACGGTGAGGTTAAAGATAAGTTTCGCCCCCGTTTGGTTTCTAAGTTAAAAAGCCGAACTTTTTGGAAAAAAGCCCTTCTCTACGGTGGGGTTGTTGGAGCCGGTGGCCTGATTCTTTTTACTGGTTTCGTCTTTTGGGTTAGCCGAGAGTTACCCGACCCGAACCGTCTAAGTGAAAGACAGGAACAAAGCACTAAAATCTACGACCGAACCGGTACCCACCTCTTATATGAAATTTTTCAAAACCAAAAAAGGACCATGGTTGAACTTGACCAAATGTCACCATGGATTCCCAAAGCCACGATTGCTATTGAAGATAAACGCTTCTACGAACACGGTGGTATCCGTATTCAAAGTATCTTGCGTGCCCAATTTAGCAACCTTATCGGCCGACGCGAAGGTTCTGGTGGGGCCTCCACCCTAACTCAACAGTTAATAAAAAACGCCATTGTTGGTGACGATCACTCTTACTACCGTAAAATAAAGGAGGCGATCTTGGCCATTCGCCTGGAAAGAAAATACAGCAAAGATGAGATTTTAAAAATGTATTTAAATGAGATTCCTTATGGATCCACCAACTACGGTGTTGAGGCAGCCAGTCTTTCTTATTTTAACAAAAACGCCAAAGACCTAGACCTTCCGGAATCAGCTGCTTTAGCCGCCCTTGCCAAGGCTCCTAGTCGCTATCTTAACAATCCCGAAGCCCTGAAAACCCGTCGCGATTACGTTCTTTTGGTTATGAAAGAACAGGGCATGATTAACGAAGAAGAATATTCTAAAGCCAAGGAGGCCGTACTCACACTTAAGAAGAACGCTGGCTCAATGCAGGCTCCCCACTTTTCGTTATATGTAAAACAATTGCTGGCCGAACAATTTGGTGAAAAAGTTGTCGATACTGGGGGATTAAAGGTCGTCACTTCCTTAGACTTTGAAAAACAAAAGGAGGCGGAAAAAATAGTAAAGGAGGAGGGTGATCGTCTGGCCAAAGAAGCAAACGCCAACAACGCCTCTTTGGTTGCTCTTGATCCTAAGACCGCCCAGGTTTTAGTTATGGTTGGGTCTCGGGACTACAACAATGACGAAATCGACGGTCAATTCAACGTTGCGGTGTTGGGAAAACGCCAGCCCGGCTCATCTTTTAAACCCTTCGTGTATACTTACGCCTTTGAAAAAGGCTACACTCCAGAAACCATGCTCTACGACGTTCTCACTAATTTTGACCGTCGTACTGGTGGAAACTACACTCCAAAAAACTTCAACGGCAAAGAATATGGACTAGTAACAATGAGAAAGGCCCTCCAAGGATCTTTAAATATTCCGGCGGTAAAAACGCTTTACCTGGTTGGCTCCAAAGAAACTATTGAATTTGCTAAACGCTTTGGCTATACCACTTTTACCGGCGATTACGGTTTAAGTTTGGTGTTGGGTGGCGCTGAAGTAAACCTACTTGAACACACCAATGGTTACGCTACACTGGCTAATCAAGGAAAATACCATTCGCCTGTTAGTATTTTGAGGGTTGAGGATCGCGCCGGTAATACTATGTATGAATGGAAAGAATCCGAAGGAACTGAGGCGATTAAGCCAGAGATAGCAGCTATTACATCCAATGTACTATCTGATGACGCGTCACGTTCATATGTTTTTGGTCGTAACGGCAACCTTACCTTACCCGGGCGTACCGTGGCAGCAAAGACCGGCACAACGAACGATAATAAAGACGCCTGGACCCTTGGTTACACCCCAAGCATTGCTGCTGGTGTTTGGGTGGGCAACACCACCCCCGCCCCGATGAAGGGTGGCGGCAATGCATTAGCAGGCATCATTTGGAACAAGTTCATGCGTTTTGCGACGAAAGATGCTCCTGTCGAAAAATTTACTGAACCAAAAACGGAAGACATTACTAAACCCATCTTGCGGGGCGGAGAAGGGGGTTTAAAAATTAAGATTAATCGCTTAACTGGTCGTGTAGCAGCGTCGTCAACTCCAGAACACCTAACAACTGAAAGAACATACCTGCTTCCCCACGACATCCTTCATTATGTCAAAAAAGATGACCCTCGGGGCGATTATCCAACCAACCCGAGCGACGATCCTCAATATGAGAACTGGGAAACAGCGTTGCAAAGCTGGGTCGAACGCAACCGAAAAAAAGGTATTGAATTTACTCTTGAAGAACCTCCAACTGAAGTTGATGCCCCGCTTGACCCGGCCCTTGCTCCACGCCTCGAGGTGATTCATCCGCAACCTGGGGAAACCTACACTTCCCGCGACCTTCTTTTCGAAGTTAGGGCTGATTCCCCACGCGGCGTCCACCAAGTAACTTACTATATCGATAACAATCAAGTTGCTCTTTCTGGGAGCTTTCCTTTCAGCATAACTTACCACGCTGAAACCCTGGCTCCCGGAGAACACTCTCTGATTATTCTTGCTGAGGACGATCTTGGTAACTACACCGAAAAAGAAATTAAGTTTAATTTAAGTGCCGCTTTTGAACCAGCCAACATTTCCTGGATGGACGGTGGGTCAATCGAGGTAAGCGGCTCTGATTTTCCGCGCGGCATGTATTTAAACACTTTCCGCTGGGAAGATATCCAGGAAGTTAAGATCTATCTTGTTGGCAACGGCAATCGAAGGTTAATTTATACCTTTAACCACAGCGAGCCTCTCCAAAACAACAAGCTCTTTTTCGCGTGGAGAACCTTTCCTGGACCAGGCGAGCATACTCTGTCGGCAGAAATGTCTGACAATGCCGGTCGCATCGTCACAAAGGACCTGGGGGTGAAAGGCAGGTAGCGAGACGGCCTCCCCATTAATATGTTTTCTTCAAAAGAAAAGTTTCTTCTTAAATTCACACTATTCGGCGCAATCACACTTTGCGTCCCCACCCTTCTCCTTATATTGTTGTTATCATTAAAACTAACTAGCCCAGAAGCCAACAGTTTTTATACCCTTCTTGGCGTCTTTTCATTGGTGGCCGGAATTACGTGGAACAAAATATATTTCCCCACCAACCTATTGAACCAAAAAAGAAATGGCCGCTTTTTACCATTTATATTTAATTGGTTTCTCTCTCCTGTGTTTGCCACAGTGGTTTCGGCGACCACTTACTGTGGTATATATTTTTGGACCGAAGATAGGGGAAATTTTTATAACTGGTTCTTAATTATTATCTTTATCTGTCTTGGTTCAATCAAATTCCTAAAAGACGTCTGGAATTTCCGTATTAATTTACCGAAGAAAAGACTGCCCCGATAAACATTATTTAAAAACACCCCAGACCGGGGTGTTTTTTACTACTGTCTGATCGGCATCACTATATACAAATAGCCATTTTCTTTAGGGGCCAACTCACAAGGGCTGTCGGCGTTTATAACACTCAGACTTACTTTTTCTGATTCAATATTATTCAAACCGTCCAATAGGTATCTGTGGTTTAATAAAACCCGCACTGTTTCTCCCTCAGCTTCCCCCTCAAGTTCTGATCGATAATCGCCGGTTTGTGTCGAAGTCGAGACTATTTCTAGTCCTTCATTTGGTTTAATAGTAAGGTGTACAGCATTTACTCCGCTGGTGGAAAACAGGCTGGCCGCCTTTACCTCTTTAATGAGTTTATCTGTTTCCAATTCAATGCTGGCCTTAAAGTCCTTAGGAATAATTTGGCGGTAATCTGGGTATTGGCCCTCGATCAGCCGAGAAACCATTTGTACGTTGCCATAGTGCAACGCGACCTGACCATCTCCTATTAATACCCTGGCATTTTTTTCATTTTCTAAACTATCTTCCAACGAAAGAATGCGGGAGATTTCTACCGCAGTTCTCCCCGGAACAATCACCTTCTTTTCTTCTTCTCCCTGAACTAGATTTATTTTCTTTTCTGCGAGACGGTAACTATCTGTTGCAGCCATTACCAACTTCTTCGTTTCAACATTAAAACCAAAATATACGCCTGACAGTTCCGGGCGAATATCGTTTTTGGCCGTGGCTGGAATTACCTGACTTAGACCTCTCTTTAGTTCTCTCGCCTCAACCACATAACCCGTTCCCTCATCTACAGATGGAATAATCGGAAAATCCTCAGCCGGTGTCCCTTTAATTTTGGTCGAAGATTTTCCACATTCTACTACTAATTCATTATCTTTTAATTCAAAACCTATTTTTTCTTCTCCCAATAGGTTAATAAAATCTGCCAGGGTTCTAGCCGGCACGGTAAATGAACCAGGCGCCTCCGTAATCGCTCGAATATTTACAACCGTTGCCATTTCCAGGTTGGTTGCAACTACCTCCACTTTTTGATCTTCTGCTTTTATTAAAACATTATTTAAAATTGGCAAATTAATATTTTTACCGGCCACCCCACTTACCAGCATTAAGGCCTTTGACATGTTCTCCTTAGTGCATGAAAATTTCATATGACTTCATTAAAGGTTTGTGTATTAATTATTTAAGTATATATATAAAGTAATAATAGTAATAATAAGGCTGTGGACAGTGGGGAGAATTTAGTTTTTACTCTAATCTTAGTATAAATATTATTAGACGACCCTGTGTATAAAATTGATATTTTCGATTTAACTTGTGGAAAGCTCACGCTCGGTGTGTATAAGATTGAATAATTTTTCTTCCATTGTTAATAACCAGCTGACTTGTCCATAAGTTATTAAACACTTACCAACAAGTTATTAACATATCTTTGCTAGCTTATAATTAAATCAAACATTATTAATATATAATCTCTGTTTAATTAATTCTAATTCTTGCTTTAATCTAGGATCGTTTTCAATTTCTTTCTCAATTTTTAAATAAGCATGCATGGCTGTGGTGTGATCCCGGCCACCTAATTCGTCGCCAATGGCTGGATAGGACATGTTTAACTCGCGCCGAAGCATATACATAATAATTTGTCGTGGGAAAGAAAGCTTCTTCTCGCGACTTTTACCTTTGAGATCTTCTAAAGTGAGATTATAAAACTCAGCGACCGACTGGATGAGTTGCAGAGAACTAACAGAGCGCTTTAAGGAAACACCGCCGAGGGTCGAAATAAGGCCTTTTACGGAATCGAGGGTGGGCTCTGAAGACTTAAGTTGGTGGAAAACAATAATCTTATTGAGCGCCCCCTCTAACTCGCGAATATTACTTTGAACATTGGTTGCAATATACTGTAAAATCTCCTGGGAAAGAGGAAAGTTCTTCTCTAAACTCTTTTTTTCTAAGATGGCGGCTCTGGTTTCGAAGTCTGGTGCAGCCACGTCTGCGATCATGCCCCACTCAAACCGAGACTTTAAGCGGTCTTCTAGGGCTGGAATAGCTTTGGGTGGGCGGTCAGAGGTAATTAGGACCTGTTTATTCTGTTGGTGAAGCTCGTTAAAAGTGTGAAAAAATGATTCTTGGGTACGATCTTTGCCGGCGATAAACTGGATATCGTCAATGAGAAGTAAGTCAATGTGGCGGTAGAGATTTTGAAATTCTTTAGCTGTTCCTTCTTTAACAGAGGAAATAAAGTCATTAGAGAACTTTTCGGCACTACAATACATTATGTTTAAATTTGGGTTTTTCTCAAGAAGAGAATTGCCAACCGCCTGTAAAAGATGGGTTTTTCCTAGACCAACCCCGCCGTAGATAAACAATGGGTTGTAGGCCTCTCCAGGGCGCGCTACAACCGCTTGGGCGGCGGCATAGGCCAACTCACTACCTTTACCCACAACAAAGCTCTCAAAGGTATATTTGGGGTTTAGAGGCAAGCTGCCGCTAACCGCCGGTGTGGGTTTAGTTTCTGAAGAGGTGGTTTGAGCGGGTAAGGACTCTAGTCCAGAAACTACGGTTGGGGCAGGAGGAAATAATGGTTCACTAATATTTTTAATATTTTCGATTTTATAATCCAGCTTTTTTATCGGCTTTCCAGTTATTCTTTCTAAAGATTTAATAATAAGAGCATGATATTTTTTTTCAATCCAGGCCTTATTAAAGAGGTTTGGTACGCAAATTATAACCTGGCCGTCTTGAATTGAAACAATACCAGTATTTTTAAACCAAGTAACAAAATTGGCTTTAGACATGGATAATTCAACCTCGGCTAAAACCCCCTGCCAAATTTCCTGATTGGTCATAGTTGTTTTAAAGTGTTTTTAAGTTATGTGAAAGTAATTTTAGCATAATCATAAGGAAAAACAAACTTTTCAGTGAGGAAAAGTGTATAATTTGTGGACAACTTGTGGATGACTGTGGATAACAGTTAAACAGTGTTGACTAAAGCCAAGAAATAGTGTATAGTATTCATACTTTAATAATATCTTACTATGGCAACAAAGAGAACTTACCAACCAAAAAAGCGCAAGAGAGCAAAAACTCATGGCTTTAGAGCTAAAATGAAGACTCGACAGGGCCGTGCTGTTTTAAAGCGCCGTCGAGACAAAGGAAGAAAGAAGCTTACTGTTTCTGACGAAAAGAAGGGTAAACTAACCCGCAAAGCTCGCTAAAGCAAACCTTTAACACCCTGAATTCCCAGGGTGTTTTTTGTTGAAAATTGTGGTATAATGGCTTTGTTATATGTTACAAAAAGACAACCGACTAACTAAAGTTCGAGATTTTAATCTCTTAATGAAATATGGCTCCTGGATAAACGGCCGCCTTTTTAATGTTAAGGCTCTTGAGTTAGCCAAATTTGAGAACTATTTTCCAAAAATGGAAGATAAAGATAATTTTAAAAAACAGCTTAGAATAGCCGTAAATGTTGGTGTTAAAGTATCCAAAAGTGCAGTGAAGAGATATCGGCTGAAGCGACAGGCGAGCGAAGTGGTTCGGCTGCTTCTTAAAGAAAGAAGTTTAAAAAATGGATATTATATATTGATTAATGCAAAGAGTGATGTGTTGGAAAAAGATTATCCAGAAATTAGCGAAGAAATTAAATTATTATTAAAAAAGTCGGGTTTAATATAACATGGGTTTTGTTGAATTTATAAAGAAGATCATGTATTTACCCAGAGTTCCAATACTCTGGGTAATTCGTGTGTATCAAAAAACTTTATCTCCTGACCATGGTCCAATGAAAGACATGTTTCCTTATGGTTACTGTAGGTTTCATCCAACCTGCAGTCAGTACGGCTACGAAGTAATAAAAAAAAGGGGCCTTATCATCGGCCTCCCAAAAACTATTTGGCGTATTTTACGTTGTAATCCCTGGAGTAAGGGTGGAGTAGATTTACCCAGGTAAAAAACTATTCAACAACCTCAATTGTTTTGTTTTTGCTCGTGATACCACTCACGATTTTTATTTTATTTCTTTTAATTTTAAAGTGCTCTGATAGCAGGTCTATAAGCGCCTCGTTTGCTTTCCCTTCCACTGGAGCAGTAGTGATTTTAATTTTTAAGGTGCCGTCAGCCATTTCTCCCGCCACCTCGTTTTTCGATGATCGCGGTAAAACCCTAACCTTTATTTTCATAATCTATCCTCTTAGTTTTTTTAGTAACTCCAAATCTTCTTCCACGCGATCGTGTTCAGTTTCTAAATAAAAGTTGATATTCTTAAGTTTGTCAGAGTTAATCATGGCCCAAAAACCTTTTATGCCTATTTCTCCTTCACCAATATGCTCGTGACGATCTTTCTTTAGACCGAGGGCGACCTTCGAGTCGTTACAATGGAACATCTTTAAATTGTCTAATCCAATTATATCGTCAAATTTTTTAAGAGTTTCATTCAGTGCTTCGGCTGAGCGCAAATCATAGCCGCTCGCAAAAGCATGTTGGGTGTCAAAACAAACCCCAACGTTGAATTTTTTCAGATCCTTGTGGTGAATGATTTCCGCGATCTCTTCAAATTGATCGCCAATGATTTCCCCGCTACCGGCCGCAATTTCCACCAAAAAATGTGTTTCGCCCTTGTAACCAGTTAACATTTCTTTTAATCCCGCCACTAATTTTTCGAGACCAACATCGTGTCCAAGGTCCTTATAACTGCCGAGGTGGGTCATTAGATATTTGGCCCCGAGCACGGAGGCTCTCTCAAGTTCTTCTCGCACAACTTTAATCGATCCGTGCCTTATACGGTTGTTGCCTGAAGCAAAGTTAATAAAATATGGGGTATGAACTACCCATTCAGTCAAATTATTGTCTTCACAATTTTTTTTAAATTCCCGGGCAGTATCTTCGTTTAGGGGCGGAATCCAGCGGCCCTGTGGGGAGCGGGTGAACATCTGAAACACCTCACACCCCATTTTAGCTGCGTTTAATGGAGCGTTTTGTAGACCACCGGCTATAGAAACGTGTGCACCGAAAAGCATAGACAAAATTTAATATTTTTAGTATAGCAGGAGAAGAACAAAAAATAAATAAGTCCCGCACCGGGACTTGTTTATTTTACTTTTTCTTTTTAGTAGTTTTTTTAGCAGGAGCTTTCGTAGCCTTAGGTTTTTCAATATCAGTTTTTTCTTCCTCCTGTTCCTCGTGGTCATGTCCGTGATCGTGATCACACCCTGGTCCGTGAAGGTGGGGCTTGAGGTCCAATACCTTTTCTTTTAACATTTCCATCACTTTGCGGTTTTGGATGGCCATAGCTAGAGTGTCGCGAACGTCGTGGCGCTTTAAGTTTTCAACTACCTGCGGGTCATTATTGTATGAAGCTTTAATTACCTCGCTCTCTACATCAATATCTTCTTCGCTAACTATAATTTTGTTTTCAACGGCCAGGGCACGGGATACCAAAGCAGCTTTAACGCGGGTCATGGCCCGATCAGCAAAGTCATCGTGGATTTCTTTTTCCGTTTTCTTGATGTCTTGTAAGTACCTTTCCATTTCAATGCCTCTTTCTTCTAAGCTGTGCTTAAGTTCGTTAAACATCTTGCGCTTTTCTGAATCTACCAAAACATTGGGAATTTCGCCAAAAACGCTTTTGGCGATTAAATCTTCAAGCAATGCTGCCTCAATACGCTGCTCTTCTTTGTGGGTGGCTTCGTGTGTAAGGTTTTTCGTAATTAAGTCGCGCAAGGCCCCAACATCCTTTTGGCCGAGTTTTTTGGCGAAATCATCGTCTAGTTCGGGGTACTCAATCGCGAACACATCGGTTACTTTAACTTTGAAATCCACGTTTTTACCAGCCAGATGCTTTTGGTAGTGGGTATCAGGGAACATTAGATTAAATTCTTTCTCTTGGTCTTTTTCTAATCCAACTAATTGGTCAGCAAATCCAGGAATGTAGTGGTCTTCACTTAAGTACACCTGGTGTTTTGGGGCCTGACCGCCCTCAACCGGTACTTTGTCGATAAACATGTTCATGTCAACGACAACCTTATCCTCTTTTTTAGCCGGACCAGCCTTCACTACCTCCTTGGCTTGCATTTTGCGCAAGTCGTTCATTAGCTTGTCCACCTCTTTGTCTTCAACAACGACTTCTTTTTTGTCTACTTTAATTGTGGTTAATTCTGGTAATTTTACCTCTGGCAAAAGCGCAACCTTGGCTTTAAAGACAAAATCATTGCCGGGAGCGGCCTTTAAAATAGTAATTTCCGGCATGCCAACGGTTGCTAGCTTTTCAGTTTGTAATACGTTTGTAAAATAGGTTTCCACAATCCTCTGCATTGCTTCCTCAAGAATCTTAATTTCGCCCAACTGCTGTTTTACAATTTCGTAAGGAGCCTTACCTGGTCGGAAGCCATGAATAGCGGCTCGTTCGGACAACCTTCCGGCTGCGCGCTCCATTTCTTTTTGGTAATCACTAGGCTGAACGGTAATGGTAAGCTCTACTTCGCCGTGTTCAAGATTTTTTCTTTCATGTGTCATATTTCTATTACAAATTATTTTTTTGAATTATTTGTTCGCCAAGTTTAACCTAATTTGGCCAAAAAGTCAACCGTAAGGGCCTCTAGCGGCGTTTAAGGATTACCAGTCCTTCAATGTGTGGTGTGCGGGGGAAGAAGTTGTATAGCCGGGAAAACACAATATTATACTTCTCCTTAAGCAGACGAACATCTCGGGCGTGGGTGGCGAGGTCACAAGAAAGGTAGATAATTTTTTTTGGTTTTACGCTTAATAATCGCTTGGTTACCTCTTCGTGTAAACCCGCCCGGGGTGGGTCTAAAAAGACAGTCTGGTCTTCCTTAATTAATTCAGTAATTTCTTCAGTTGGTCGGCAGACCGCCTCAAAATTATTGAGCTTGTTCAAGTCAATGTTTTCTTTGGCCAATTCAATTGCTTCAACATTGCTGTCTACCAAGGTACAGCTTTTAATTTTGGCTGACAAAGGAATAGAAATCGATCCGACGCCAGAATACAAGTCTAAAGCCTCCGAATCTGGTTCAAGATATTTTTTCATATCTTCCAGGGCCGCTTCAAACACCGGAGAATTAACTTGGAAGAAACTTAAGTTACCAAACTTTAATTTCGTGCCTTTAATTTTACTTATTAAATAGTCTTGCCCTTGAGAATAAAGTAGTTCGGTTGGAACACTGGCTGGGCTTTTGTGGGTTGAATAGTATAACTGAAAACCAAGACAGTTTTTATCCAAAGCTGGGTAAGAACTAAATTCCAGTTTGTCTTTAATGAACATTGCTAAGGCGACCTTACCGTCTGAAGTAGAGCGACCGATTAAAGACTTTAAACTTCGAATTGGAATCTTAACTTCATTTATCCAATCTAATACCACCCGGGCAGCTTGGTTTATTTCACGGCTCGCCAAAATACACTCGAGTATTTGAAAACGAAATTTTTTACCACGTTCAAAAAAAGCCAGGCTAATTTTACCACTATTTTCTGCAAAACTATATTCAATCTTATTGCGGTAATGGTATGGTTCCGTGTCGTGGACAATATCTAGTTGCAAATCCAAGTCACCAATTTTTTTATAGGTTTCTTCTGCTATTTTTACCTTCCAATCATTTTCTGCCTCGTACGACAATATTTGCCACGGGCTGCAAGACAAAAAGTGTTTCTCAATTGGATCAATCCTCTCGGGTGATTTTTCTAAAACCCGCTCTGCAATCCCGTCCCAGTGTGTCTTGCTCTTTTTGGTAATGTTTACTTCTACTGTTTCGCCCGGTAAAGCATTCCAAACAAAAACAACCTGGCCAGAAGCGGCTCTGCCCAAAGCCTGTCCACCAAATACTAATTTTTCGATTCTAATTGTTTCCATAGTGGGTAAGTTATATCACAAAAATAAACCACCGGCAACCGCCGGTGGTTTAGAAGAATTGGATTAGGAATCAAGAGTTTTTCCGAAAAGTCGCTGGGCAAAAGAGCTTAGATGATTTAACAAATCGCGTAGAGCGACTGCGTCGTAATTTTTGTATTCGTTGCCCAGGGCTTCTTGCAACGCCCGATATCTTATCGCCTCTTTAATGCTGTTTGTGAGGACCACAAGTTCATTCCAGGCCTTTTCTCTGTTTGCTTCAGAGGCGTGAGTGATTCTTTCTTCAATCGTCTTGCTTTGAGCCAAAATTTCTGTCGGACTCGGTCTTTCGGTAGTCGCACCTCTTTGATCTGCCGGGGATAACCGCCTCCTTCTTTCAAAACTCATATGATTACTTTAAAAGTAAACCAACAATGAGGAGAGCAACGATGTTGGCAACTTTGATCATTGGGTTAATCGCTGGGCCAGCAGTGTCCTTGTATGGATCGCCAACAGTGTCGCCGGTTACTGCAGCCTGGTGAGCAAAGGAGCCCTTGCCACCATAGTTGCCTTTTTCAATGAATTTTTTGGCATTGTCCCAAGCGCCACCACCGGTCGTCATGGAAATAGCAACAAACAAACCAGTAATAATTGTACCAAGCAACATACCGCCCAAAGCCTCTAGACCCAAGATCCAACCAACTAAAATCGGTAAGGCGACTGGGATGAGGGCGGGAAGAATCATTTGTGAGATCGCACCTTTAGTAACAATGTCGACAGCTTTGCTATAGTCAGGTTTAGCTTGGCCTTCCATAATGCCCTTAATTTCTCGGAATTGACGGCGAACTTCCTCAACAACCTTACCGGCTACTTTACCAACTGATTCCATTAACATGGAACCAAACCAGTATGGGAGCAGGCCGCCAATAAATAGACCGGCTAAAACCTTTGGATCATTGATTAAGAATTGAATTGACTCAGGAATTTTGTGAGTAAAATCAGCAAACAAAACCAGAGAGGCTAAACCGGCCGAAGCAATGGCATAACCTTTAGTAACCGCCTTAGTAGTGTTGCCAACGGCATCTAATTGGTCTGTAACGTCACGAACATTTTCTGGTAATTCACTCATCTCGGCAATACCACCAGCATTGTCGGTGATTGGGCCGTAGGCATCAATCGTTACAATAATACCGGTCAAAGACAACATGCTCATGGCAGCAATCGCGACACCATATAAACCCGCCAACCAGTAAGCCCCTAGAATAGCGGCCACAATAAAGATTACTGGTAAAGCTGTTGAGCGCATCGACAAAGCTAGCCCAGAAATGATGTTGGTAGCATGGCCAGTCTCTGAAGCTTTGGCAACATTTTTAATTGGGCTATATTTTGTTGAGGTATAAAATTCTGTAATCCAAACCATTACTGCTGTGAGGACTAGGCCAATAACGCTAGTTAAGAAAACACGTGTTACATCTAGCCCGGGAATATTGCCAACTAACCAACGAGTAATCGGATAAAAGGCAATCAAAGCTAGAACACCACTCGCAACCAATCCTTTGTACAAAGCGTTCATTATGTTTCCAGATTTTCCAAGTCTTACAAAAAAAGTGCCAAGAATAGAGGCGATAATAGAAACACCACCCAAAACCATTGGATAAATTACAGCATTAGCATTGCCGACAAAAAGTAAACCACCCAAAACCATGGCTGCAACTGCTGTTACAGCATAGGTTTCGAAAAGGTCAGCCGCCATACCAGCACAGTCGCCAACGTTGTCGCCAACATTGTCGGCAATTACGGCTGGGTTACGTGGATCGTCTTCGGGGATGCCTTTTTCAACTTTTCCAACGAGATCAGCGCCAACGTCAGCGGCTTTGGTAAAGATGCCGCCGCCGATACGAGCAAACACGGAAATTAAACTGCCACCAAAACCTAGACCAACCAAGGCAGATAAATCATTAGTTAATAGATAAAAACCAGATACACCAAATAGACCAAGACCAACTACTAGTAAACCAGTAATTGATCCTCCCTTTACCGCCATGCCCAAAGCTTCCTTCATTCCCTTTTTGGCGGCCTCAGCCGTTCGGATGTTGGCGCGAACAGAAATGCTCATGCCAATAATACCGGCCAAACCAGAAAACACTGCACCAACCAAGAAACCAAGAGCGGTTACCCAGTCAATAAAGATGCCGAGGAGAATGAAAATCACAACTGCTACCACGGAAATGGTTTTGTACTGACGTCCGAGATAGGCTTTGGCGCCATCTTGAATCGCACGGGCAATTGCCTGCATACGATCATCGCCGGCCGGCTGTTTGTTGATCCAAAGAGCCAATACCACGCCATAAATTACGGCGATGAGGGCCGGGACAAGTGCTAAAAGGAGCACGGTCATACTTAGATAAATTAAAAATTAATTAACATAGTCAGGTTGACTGGTCTATATAATATGTTAGAATAAGGGACACGTCAAGCTATGAAATATAAAATAATCCTGCGGTTTTTGCGACTTTTGGTGTATGTTAAGCGATTTGTCTGGTGGGTTGGAGGCGCTCTGTACTTTATTTTGAAGACTCTTTTCTCCCCTGTCTGGCGGGCCGTGGCTTTTGTTTACTACAAATTAAGCTATCTTCTTAAAAAGGGTGGGTTAAACAAATCTAGTTATTGGTTACTTGGGCGCAAGGTTTTGCAAGTCATTTCCTTGGCCTTTTTTCTTCTAATCGTTGTTCCCCAGACCAAGCTTTATTCCCGGAAAGATATTATTATCCCCGGCCAAAAAACTATTGCCTATGCCTTGTCCCAAACCGAGCAAGATTTTAGTTTGGAAGAGGTGTATGCGGAGGAGCTGGCCGAAAGCGCAGAGGTTTCTCCTTGGCGCGAAGCAGTAGTAATAGACGAAAATTATTACTCCGGTAGCGGTCCGTCATATATTGACCAAGAACTGGGCGGTATTATGGCTGGCGGAATGGCTTTAAACAAACCGACGATCCTGCCAGGAGCTTCGGTTTCCAGCCGTCGAGACAAGGTTATTGAATATACTATTGAACAAGGCGACTCTTTAAGCTCAATCGCCTTTCATTATGGTGTGAGTGTCGCAACAATCATGTGGGAAAACAATCTAACCTTACGTTCTCTCTTAAAGCCAGGTACGGTTTTACGTATCCCACCCTCCACCGGACTAATGCACACGGTTAAGCGCGGAGATACACTAAATAAAATTGCCAATGCTTACGAGGCCAAAGTGGAAGATATTATTAAGTTTAACAAACTAAAAGATGACGGTAGTGACTTGGTGGCTGGCGAAAAGATCATGATTCCGAATGGCATTCGGCCAGAACAACGAGCAGTTGCCTCTATCCCGCGCAGCAATACAGTTGCTAGAACCCCAGTTTCTGTTCCACCTTCTTCGCGTAGCACCCCTTCGGTTAGTGGTTTTGTTTGGCCATCGGCTGCTCGCATGATTACCCAGTATTATAACTGGAAACACCACGCGATTGATTTAGCTGGTCCAATGAATACAGCTAACTATGCAGCGAAAGCCGGTACGGTTGAAAAAGCGCAGTGTGGTTGGAATAGCGGTTATGGTTGTTATATCATTATTAACCACGGTGGTGGGGTAAAGACACTTTATGGCCACCACAACAAACTCTTAGTGTCCCCAGGAGATTATGTTGAGGCTGGCCAAACCATCGGTCTCATGGGGAACACCGGTAAGGTTTACGGTAGAACTGGTATCCACCTACACTTTGAAATTCAAATCAATGGTGTTCGTGTGAACCCGTTGGGTTATGTAAAATAACACTCTTGAAAAGATGGTGAGAATAGTGTATAACATAGCCACAATCAATGGCCTGGTAGCCAAGTAGTAAGGCAGGAGTCTGCAAAACTCTTATGCGCGGGTGCGATTCCCGCCCAGGCCTCAGTTTAAAAAACACCCCCCTTACGAGGTGTTTTTTTCTTTAACTATTTGGTAGAAGGTTCCAACAAAGGTTGAATATGGCACGCTGACTGTCTGCAATTTCTTTGCTGCGTATTATTACACCCAGCATGTCTTTGTGGGAGACAATGAAGACATTGTCTCCGTAGATGTTAATCTCGTTGCTAATTGTCATTTTTTGTCTGTCCACCAGTTTAACAGTTCGTTTTTCTTCAACACTTTTTCCTTTGAAAGACTGGCCCACAGGCTCATCAGTTAAAATAGCATTAACATGGATATTTTTTTGAACTCTTTTTTTAATATATCCGGGATAATAGCCGTTAAGTGTTTTGACGGCTAGGCTTGTATCGTTCCATCCACATATTGTTGTGCTTGGTGTTTTAAGCGTGTCTTCCATTATGTTTACTAATCCATCATAACCTTCATAATATTCGACTCTGGGTTTATTCCCTTTGTCTAAAGATACTGCTAGTGCCTCAAGTTCTGGTAAGACAGTTTGGGCCTTCTTTACTTTATCTAGAGCCAGTTCAACAATAATCTTTGGGTCAACGGCAACAAACTGAGTTATTTTTCGCCTGGAATAAGAGGCAACACACCCCTTTTTCATCAGGGACTTAAGAAGAACATAGGCACTTGGGCGCTTAATATGTGCCCTTTTTGCTATTTCTGATGCTGGCGCCCCTCCTAGTTCCAGGGCTGCCAGGTAAATTTTAGCTTCGGCAGATTCGAAGCCGATATCCTTTAGTGTTCTGGTTAGATCCATATTTTTAATACTGTTGTAATTTACAACAACTATTTTAATATTTAACATGCCGGGTGTCAATAGCCAATTTTATGCTAATTGTATTATAAATTTAGAAATATAAATAATTTAAACAGGGACACAATTTCACATGTAGTTGTAATAATTGACAGTAAGGTAAAATTCGAGTATAATACTCGGTTACGTTTAAGGCGGAAAGACCGCCCGGGAAAGAACAAGTTCTTTGACAAGGTGGGTGGACATGCGTGAAGAAAACGGACCCTGGAACGGACTGATTTTCCTGCTTGTGCTGATCGCGCTTGTAATGTATGTAAACAAGCAAGACGACACAACAAAACCCAAGACACAGGCTGCGGCGTCTTGGGACTATGAGCTGGTGTGTTTGCCGGCCAGAGATAAGGCGCTTTGTGTTGCAAAGATAAGATATGAAAAAGTGCGCAACCTGTTTTCTGTCACCCCAGAAATGTCGGTCGAAGATTTTTGCACGGAACCTTTCTGTTCGTCTTTACAGACCGTCTTTTGTCCACCAATCTCTCATACTTAACCCAGTCCTTATGGGTTGGGTCGCTACAGTACGCGACTCGACCTCCAGGGCAACTAAACAGTTAGTTTCTCTAGAGGGTCGCGTACTGTGATAATAAAAACACTTACCCTTTGGTGAGTGTTTTTTCTTGCTAAAAAACTTGGAGACGGGTAAAATATCTTCACTATGAAGTTTGTTATTATCGACGGCAATGCCATTATTCATCGTGCTTATCACGCCCTACCTCCTTTGACGACCAAAGACGGTCGAATGGTGAATGCGGTGTATGGTTTTGCCTCGATGTTGCTCAAAGTTTTGCAAGACCTAAAACCCACCCATCTGGCGGTTGCTTTTGATGTGGCTGGAAAAACTTTCCGTCACGTTGAATATGATAAGTACAAAGCAACTCGCGTCAAAGCTGACCAAGAGTTATATGACCAAATACCCTTGGTTCATGAATTAGTTAGTACCCTTGGTTTTCCGATCTACACTAAAGAAGGTTACGAAGCCGACGATGTAATTGGTACGATCGTGGAGATGTTTAGGGGGGACAAAAACAAAGACAAAGAGCTGTTTATCGTGACTGGTGACATGGACACCTTGCAATTAATAGATGGTTTTGTGAAAGTATATACCCTAAGGAAAGGCATGAGTGATGTGGTTATCTACGATCACGATGGTGTTATCGAAAAGTATGGGTTTGGACCAGACCGAGTTGTTGACTACAAAGCTTTGCGCGGAGACACTTCAGACAATATCCCAGGCGTACCGGGTATTGGTGAAAAGACGGCAACAGAATTAATTCAAAAATACGGGGGTATTGAAGATGTATATAAACAACTTAAAGCTTCTGGATCAAAGTTAAGAAAAGAAATGAAGGAAGGGGTAATAAAGAAGCTGGAAGAGGGAGAAGAAAGTGCTAAGATGAGCTATCATTTGGCCAAGATCGAGTGTTCGGTACCAGATTTGAAGATAGATTTAAAAGATTCAGAAATTAAAGAATTTGATCGAGAAAAAGTTGTAAAACTTTTTCAAGAATTTGAATTTACTTCTCTTTTAAAACGTCTCCCAGGTTTTGGTTCCGAATCTGCGGAAGAGAAAAAAACCAGTAAGGGAAAGAAAATTAAAAAGACAGCGGCTAATTGTGAAAATATTACAGATAAAAAAGGCCTTAAAGACTTAGCAGAGCTGATCAAGAAAGAAAATCAATTTGTCGCTAAAGTTATTTTAAACAATCCAGATGTTTTTGCGCTCGACTGCGGTGGAATAGTTTTTTGGGCGGGGGGTAAAGGATTTTTTGTGCCAAAAAACCTAATGGCAGACACCAAGGATATTTTTGAAGATTCCAAAACCGAACTGATTGGTTATGATTTAAAACAACTGGTTAAAGTAATGTGTCAGTTGGGTATTAAAATTAAAAACCAACTCTTTGATATCCTGATCGCCTCGTATCTGTTATCTCCGGGTAGCCGTAATAATAGTTTAGAAAGTATTATTTTAAAAGAATTGGGCGAAGAGATTAAAAATGGTAATCAAGGTGGGTTATTTGGTGTTGAGCCTTTAACTGAAGTTGAGACTTTAGAGAAGATTGGTCGCGCGGCGGAGAAGTTGCGACCAGAATTAAAGTCCATTGATGATTATGGTCTGTTTCAAAAAGTAGAAATGCCACTTGTTATTGTTTTAGCTGAGATTGAGCTAAATGGTATTGCTTTAGATTTTGATCTACTAAAAAAATTATCTAAAGAAGTTGCTGAGGAAATTCTAAAACTTCAAGAGACGATTTATAAACTAGCCGGACAGGAATTTAATGTTTCTTCACCACTACAACTTCGGGAAATCTTGTTTGATAAACTATCCCTACCAACCGATGGGGTAAAAAAGGGTAAAACTGGTTTGTCTACTTCAGCCGAAGAGTTAGAAAAACTTCGCCCCCTCCACCCAATTATTTCTGAAATTGAAAACTACCGGGAAACGAGCAAGTTACAGAATACCTACATCGATGTTTTACCTGCCCTGGTTAATCCAAAAACTAATCGCTTGCACACTTCCTTTAACCAAGCCGTAACTGCCACCGGTCGTCTTTCTAGTTCTGATCCAAATTTGCAAAATATTCCTATCCGTACTGCGGCAGGTAGAAAAATTCGTGCCGCCTTTGTGGCAGAAAAGGGTAATGTCTTGGTAAGTGCCGACTATTCACAGATTGAACTAAGGATCGCGGCGTCTTTGGCCGAAGATCAGAAGATGTTAGAAATCTTTTCCAAAGACGAAGACATCCATCGGGCTA
The DNA here is from genome assembly GCA_964511375.1 of uncultured Gammaproteobacteria bacterium. Taxonomy (GTDB): domain Bacteria; phylum Patescibacteriota; class Patescibacteriia; order Magasanikbacterales; family GWA2-37-8; genus DATDYA01. The sequence continues at coordinate 71,837 of CAZEEW010000001.1, forward strand.
CCGCAGCGGCCATTAACAATGTTCCTTTAGACAAAGTAACCAAAGACATGCGCCGGGCCGCCAAAGAGGTAAACTTCGGTGTCTTGTATGGTATGGGTGCCTATGGTTTAAGTTGGCGGGCCGACATCCCCCAGTGGCAAGCCAAGGAGTTCATAGACAAATACTTCTCAGAATTTAGTGGTGTAAAAAAATATTTAGAAAGAACCCTAGAATTCACACGGAAAGAGGGATACTGCGAGACTCTCTTTGGTCGAAGAAGATATATACCCGAACTTAATTCCCACAACTTTCAATTGCGTAATGCCGCAGAACGCATGGCAATTAACCACCCCATCCAAGGCACGGCAGCTGACTTAATGAAGATGGCCATGGTTGCGGTTCAGGAAGAGTTAAAAGAAGATAAAGAAATAAAAATGTTATTGCAGGTTCACGATGAATTGGTCTTTGAAGTTAAAAAAGGTGAGGAAGTTAAGCTCGCGAAGCGACTAAAAGAAGTTATGGAAAATGTTGCTAAACTTCGAGTACCAATTAAAGTTGAGGTTAAGTTCGGCACCAATTGGGAAGAAATGGAAGGAATTAAAATTTAAATTTTTATATGAAAAAAATATTTGCATTAACTTTGTTAATGTTATTAATCTCCGGCTGTTCCTGGAATTACGGAAACGAAAATGGCAGCATTAAGAAAAGCAATTGGCAGCTAAAGAAAGAAGCATTAGAGTACCGGGATGTGGGTACCCGGACCGATACCGCGCTATACTATCCAGTAATGACTAATTACGAAAAGGCTGAAACAAGCTTTAATAACGATGTAAAGAATTTAGTAGTGCAAGAACGTGATGCATTTTTGGTTGAGTTGGACGGAATAGAATTGCCACGCGTAACTGATCCGGGTAGTTATTTTAGAGCGGATTACGAAATATTGAATAGCCAAGATTTCTTAAGTATTAAATTCGTTTTTGATACCTATGTCTCTGGTGCCGCCCACCCTAATAGTTTTACTAAAGCCTATAATTTTGATTTAATTACTGGACGACCTATAAGTTGGACAGAAATATTTAAACCCGGTTCAAATTACTTACAAGTAGTTAGCGACAAGTCTGGCCAAAAACTTCTGGCAAAAAACAACGAAGAAGAATTCACAGACATTGTTTCAATACGAGAAGGAACAAAACCAAACCCAGAGAATTTTAAAACTGTAAACATTGCAGATAAACGGTTGATCATAACCTTCGATGCCTACCAAGTGGCTTCATATGCAGCGGGACCACAGGTAATTGAAATACCTTTTTCTGATTTGTATGAAATTTTGAAGGATGAATATGCGACTAAAATATAGTCGTAAACAAAAAATTTGTTGTGACTGATTATGATAATTTTTATCAACGGCGAAGACACCTTTAGAAGTCGGCAGTATCTGCAGGAACAGGTATATAAATTTAAACAGGCACGTGACCCGGCAGGGTACAACGTTGTTTTTGTTGATGCTCTAAAAAGTGAGCCGGGGAAAATTTTAGGCGAAATTTTGTCAGCCCCTTTTCTGGCGGAAAAGAGACTTGTTGTTGTGGAAAACCTGTTGTCTCTTAGCGACAAAGATTTCCTCGCTGCGATCATTGAGCGAGTTGAAAAAAATGATTTTCCAGAAAGCAATGTCATTATTTTTTGGCAAGGTCAAAGTAAAAGCAAGGTAAAGGAAGCCGAAATCTTGGAAAAAACTTTAGCTAAAATAAAATATAGTAAAGAATTTGTTCCACTTACCGGTCAACAATTAATAACGTGGATAAAAAGCGAACTCGCTAGCCGAGGTGGAAGCATGAGCTCACCTGCCTTGTCTTACATAACAGCAAATTTCAGTGGAGACATGTGGACATTGAATTCTTTAATTGACCAACTGATCGCTTACAAATCTGGTAAAGAAATTGAAACAAAAGACGTCAGTGAGTTTTTAGATGAAAAAGTTGATGACAATGTATTCAACATGGTTAATGCCATAGTGACCGGCAACAAGAAATTAGCCCTTAAGCTTCTGCAAGAACAGCGCCGTTTGGGCGAGGATGATTTTAAGTTGTTTGGACTTCTAATTTGGCAGTTTCGGGCGTTATTATCTTTACGGGATCTTTACGAAACTGATGACAGAATAACGAGCGACAATGCCGCAAAAAAAACCGGACTCAACCTCTTTGTTGTGAAGAAAAATTGGCCACTTATTAAAAATTTTAGTAGCCAAAAATTAAAAGAATTATATGACGGCTTAATCCAGATGGACTTAAAAGCAAAAACAGGTCAAGCTGACCTGTCTCTAGCGTTGGACTTATTTGTCGGAACATTAAAAGATTAACGGGATGTACTTTGGAAAATAAGTTTTGCTAACTCATCAATTTTCTCGCTAATTTCTGATGGAACTGTACCGTTGTTACTTCTGGCTACATCGTCTAGCGTCCTCGCTAAAGCGCTGTTGACTATACTTTTGGCAACGTCTAAACTCTCAGCTACACTAGGCTCTTCTTTTTTAATGCCCACTAGTTTACCTGGATCTTCACTTGCGAACCGACCGTCTCTGCCTAACTTGAAAAAAAGGCCGCTGTCTTCGTTGACAAGCAGAGTTAAACCGCCTCGTCCTTGGTGTTTTGTTGTATATAAAGCTTGGTCAGCCTCTGTTTTCGTCGCTTGGAGAGTGGGCCTCCCAGCACCCTCGGGCTCAATTAGTTTTATTCCAGCACTTAAACTAATAGTAGCCTCAATTTTACCATACTGCTCTTCATTATAGCTGCTGCGTTCCACAACCTCTCTCTTGCCAGTGGTTTTATTCTTTGTGACAACATAAGAACAAGCAGCCTCTAAAATTCTTTGTGCTACAACAATAGCCTCTTCTTTGGGCAAATCATTTAACATGATCATAAATTCATCGCCGCCGAATTTACCCGCCACATCAGTTGCTCGAATAGATTGCCCTATTTTTTTACCGATGGCTGTCAGGACATCGTCGGTTGTTGGGTGTCCAAAACGATCATTTAACTCCTTGGTTTTATCTATGTCTAAAAAAATTAAAGCTGAAACTCTATTTTTTTCGTCCCCGTTTCGTTCCTCGAGTCTTCTTATACTAGCTTCATACTTAAGGGCAAAAGCATCACGTTGAAGTAAGCCAGTGGTGGAGTCGGTGTCGGCTTTTTCTTGTAAGCGGCGATTAATTTCGGCGTTATCTCCAACCATCTCCATGACTAAGGCAAATCTCGCCTGTATTTCTGGTGATAAAGTGTGTAGAGGTTGTCCCATAGCTTCTCTTTGCAAGAAACGCGGCAAAACACGATCTAGCAGGTCTTCTACAAATGGACGATAAGCCTCTCTCTCGTTTTTTTCCCAACGAGGTAAAATATTGTCCAAAGCCTCTTTTCGGTATGCATTGATTGGATCTAGGTGTTCTGTACCCATAATTATAAAAAATTAAAAACCTCGGGTAATTCCCGAGGTTTATTATACTTTTTAACTTACTTTTTCGCAAGGCTGTTTACAGACTTCATAAGGCGAGACAACTTGCGAGCAGCGGTGTTTTTCTTAATAACACCACGCTTTGCCGCCTTGTCTAAAGCTTTTTGGGCAGTCTGAGCAAGCTTTTTAGCATCTTCTAAACTGGTGGCCTTTTTAGTGCTTTTTATAGCATCTTTAAAAGCGTCTTTTCGAACTTTATTCCAAGCAGTACGTTTTATCGCTTGACGTAGAGCCTTTTTAGCATTTGCTTTATTTGGCATAGTATATTATTTTTTGTAAATTGAGAGCAATTTTTGGACTAAGTGAGTCAAGTATACTTTAAATCTCAACAAAAGTCAATAGAATAGGCTCTTTTGGTTGTTAGTTTGGATTATAGACTCGGGCGCCATTGTAAGCGTTAAGATATATCGCTGACATGGCGCTGACACCCTTCTTTACTTTAATGACTGCACCGTTGTATTTGCTGGCTATTAAGGGTCCAGAATAATTGGAGTAAGCAGTCCAGTCATATGTGGTGTGGTCACTGTACATCACTCTGACCTTGCCATTATTTAGTGCTGTCACACTTAAAAAGTATCTGTTAGCCAAGCTTTTATTTTTTGGATTAAGGCTCTTAAGAACCGGGTGTAGGCCGTTTTCAGCACGTGAGTTAACCTCATCAATGATGTTATCTCCATCGTTATCTATTGTGTCGCCACTTACCTCCAATCCAACCGAGGACAAGAAGTCATCAAAGTCAAAGTTATTAGTGGTGTAGTTAGTAGTATTTGGGTTCACACAAGCATTAATAAAGACGGTTTTACTCCCCAAACCATCTCGGTCATTGTCTTGGTAAAAATTTTGTGGGCCCAGTACCAAAACATTGTTGTCATCACAGTCATTAGCGGTTGTAACACCGTCGTTATCATAGTCGTGGTCATTAAGGTCCAGACTATTTGTAACAAGACCTGGTTGGGCAGTACACATTAGAATCGGGGCACCAAATCCGAACCCGTCGCCATCAGCATCGTTATAGAAGCTTTGTTTGCCCAGGACCGCGCTATTGCGATCATCACAGTCATCAGTTAGGCTGATGCCGTCATTATCAAAGTCATTATCATTGTGGTCAGAGTTGTTACTAACGTAGTTGTTGGGCGAGGAACAAGTTAGTACGCCGGTGCCATAACCAAGCCCGTCACCATCGTTGTCCTGGTAATATGTTTGTTTACCACGGATGTTAGTGTTGTGGTCATCACAATCGTTTGCAGTTGTTATACCGTCATTGTCAAAATCTTGGTCGTTTAAATCAGAGTTATTAGTCACATAGTTTGCCTGGGCAGAACACATTTGTGAAGCAGCTCCGGCGCCCAAACCATCACCGTCCCCATCGTAATAGAAATTTTGTGGACCTAAAATACTGGCATTGCGGTCGTCGCAATCAAGGCTAGCAATTAAATGGTCATTGTCGTAGTCGTTGTCGGCCTCTGGCCACGCGCTGTCTAAATAGTTGGAAACGTATCCGGGTGGAGGAGTAAGAGAGGCAGAGGTAGTGGTTAAAAGAGAACCACGACCGTCTCCGTCATTATCTCGAAAATAGGTTTGTGTAAAACCGGTGTGCCAAGTTACGGTTGGTGTGTTGTCATGAGCAACGTAAGCATTTTTTCGGTTGTTGACAGTATCGGTGATTAGGGTAAAGCCTTCTCTAGCTGAACCCGGAACATTAGAATAGGTGTTAAGTAGAGTTCCGTCTGGTTTTACCTCTGCTAATAAGTTAACACTATCATCAAACAGAATAAAAAGCGTTCCAGTATCACGATTAAAATATAAATCAGACACATCCTTCTTGGGTAGGCTTGGGTCCATCCTCATAGTACCAAGGTGGGTAACTTGTCCGGAAGTGGTTAGATTAACATCAAAAATGTCAATCAAGTTATCGTTGGTGGTAATTCCGTCGGTTAAGTTATATTCTCTTTGAATGCCGGTGTAAAACACACCGCCAGAAGCTGAATTTGCATACGGGTGGAAGCCGTTTGGCACAAAAGCCAGTCCTTCTAAACCAGAATTACCAAGTCCAGAGAGCCAGGTTCCAAGGCTCCAGTTTTTAGTAATACGAGGTGAACTGGAGGGAGAAGTCCAATCAAATTCTAAAATCGCTGGAGTGTTTTCAACCCCAATATAAATATAATTGCTAGCCGGATCAACAATAGTTAAGGCCTCATAGTCTCCAGTAATCTTCCACTCCACCTTATTATCCCCATTCTTGTCCATCATGGTAACGCGGTTTTTACCGTCGCTAGTTGGGTCGCTAACGGAAAACAACCTATTGGTATGCGCATTCCAAGCTAAACCACTTGGTTCATAAGGTGCGTTTAGAGAAATAGTGTTATTACCACTAGCTGGCCAGGAAAGACTGGCACTAAAAACAAAGGACGGAAACAGCAAAACGGCTAAAGTTAAGCTAAACCAAGCAGTGATTTTTTGCATAAAAAATAGTTAATAAAACGAAATACTATACCACAAATATACGGTTTTGTCAAGCATTTCGTTACAGTAAAAAGTCTACACCTCTTCCATTTGTGGTTTTTCTAAAGAGAGTGGTTCAATATTTTTTTCGCCATCCGTAATGCGCATGACGTCCTTGTCTATCTTATTGAATTCTTTGTAAGCAGAGTTATAAGTATTTACTGCTGTACCGAGATTGTTTCCGAGTTTTTTTAAATACTCGTCATAGGCCAGAAGGTGTTTCCCCAGCTCCTCGACCCGTTTCCGAATTTCTTTCGCCGACTCCTCTATCTGTAAGGCGCGTAAACCCTGCAAAACAGTTTGCAAATAGGCCAAGAAAGAAGTCGGAGAAACAATAATGACATGTTTTTCTCGGAACGCGTATTCAATTAAATCATGGGTGTTGATTTTTAAAGTTCCAACTTTATTGATTAATAAGTCGTAGTAAATTCCTTCGGCCGGAATAAACATGAAAGCAAAATCCATTGTTCTTTCCTTTGGTTTAATATATTTGCTGGTTTCATCGATGCGGTTCTTCAAATCCTGGACAAAACTTTTTTCCAAATCTTTCTTCCGATCCGGATCTTTTTCTTCGTTTAGGCGATTATAATTCTCTAGACTAAATTTGGAGTCGATTGGTATGACTTTGTCTTTTACAAAAACTGCGGCATCAACAATGTCTCCGTCAGTAAATTTATATTGCATGGAATAACTTCCGGGCGGCAAAACATTTTTTAAAACATTTTCTAAATAGTATTCCCCTAAGATGCCACGATGCTTTGGGTTTTGTAAAATGTTTTCTAGATTTTCTAACTGTTCAGCAAAACCAATCACTTGTTTGTTGGTTTCGTCTAATTTAGTCAGTTTTTCGGTGACGTCGGTAATAATTTTAGTGCTATTTTGGAATTGAGACTGGATTGTCCGGTTTAAATTAGTTTGCGTATCATTTACAACGCGATGCGTTTCAGAAATTTTTTGGTCAATTTGTCGGTTTAGCTCCTGGATCTGGTTCTGTAACATCACAAACAGGTTGTTGTCAGATTCGGATTGGGGTTTTTTAAGAGAGAGTAGTAAGAAGACAATTGCGGCGAGTCCAACGCCCAAAAGAATGATGAGCGCAATTAGTAGTGTCTCTTGCATAAAGAGTAAAAAAATTGATAATATAACCTGGCTTTAGTTTAGCATTATTTTACTATATTTGAAAGTTGCTATGGCGGATAAATTTAAACCTGTTCCGGAGGAAATGGCCGGCATGGAACAGGAATTAACTGAACAAGAATTTCAAAAATTAGAGAGACGTCACCAGAGAGTAGCGCTCACTGCTCTGTTTGAGCGACTAGCTCTGTCTTCGCGCCACTCTGAACTAACAGGCAATTTAAAGGCTGATTTCAATGTTTTGCTCGGGTCGATGTCAAAAATTTATGGAGAAAAGATCGGTGTCCTCCGACATAAAATCTTTGCAGACAGGGAATTTTTGACGAGGATGTATCATGTATATTTGGCTCTATTAAAAGAAAAAGAGTCAATTGACAAGGTCGCCTCTGATGTTTTCCACGATCATTTTAGGGAAATTCGTCATCCACCTACGCCACATGAATGGGGTAAAAAGGTCTTCGATTTATGTACTGGCAGTGAAAACAAAGGTGGGGCCACCTTAGAATTTAAGGAGGGTTTTGCTGTGTTTGCTTTATCTGATCGTGAAGACTACGAATATTTTTTAGAAAGCATGCGCACAAGTACAGACATAGTTGAAAGAAGTTACGGCGTTTTTATTTCTAACTTTACAATTCCCGGTTATAATGAAATGAATCTTATTGTCGTAAATGGCGGCGTTTCTAGCCTTCTAAACGACACTTCTTCATTGGTATCACATGAAAAGCAGCATTTTATTAATAGGCGGCTAGTGAGCGATGCAAACCGCCCGATGTTTGATCGGGTTGAATCGGACTATCTTAAGGCCCGCGGCGTGTCTGGTGAGACGCTTCGCAAAAGACTGTCTGAATCGGCTCTGATGCAGCACATTAAGAATGAGGTGTTGGCTTTTTTGCGCGATGGAACTGGTGGTAGAGAGGAGGTTCGCTGGAACGAGGAGTCTGTGCCGGTGGGGATTTACAATTATCTTCAGGGCTCTTGCTACGCACCCTTATTCGGAATGCTACCAAAAGCGCTACGTGTTAAAACAGACGAAGCTTTGCGGGAAATTGCCGTTGAAATGAATCTGCTAAAAGGATTTACTACACTGCCTGAACGCGCAGTTTTAGCAAATCATTTAATTTCCGTGCCGCTAGTTGACATGGCCGAAGAGATTAGTAGGTTTGCTAAGTTCTATACCAAGCGACTGCGAAGGTGCAATGTTATAAGGAGTTCCGTTAGAGAATACGGTCCAAAATTTAAGGACCCTGACCTTGAAAAAGAAGCCTTTAAGACCGCTAGAGCATTTGAAAGTCACATCGTTGACCCAAGAAACGTTGAGGACATTAGAGATCAGGTTGAAGGTGTGTTTAAGAAGTACGGTGTTGCCTTCAAAGTAAGGCAACCCCTTGATTTTTCCACGTAAATATAATAAAATTTGTTGGTTCAGTCGCCCCCATAGTTCAATGGATAGAACAGGTCCGTCCTAAGGACAAAATGTGCGTTCGATTCGTGCTGGGGGCACTATATGGGCCTATGGTTCAGTGGTAGAACGCGGCATTCGCATTGCTGAGACGGCAGTTCGATTCTGCCTAGGTCCACAAGAAAAATGTGATAAATATCAAATTTGTATAGACTAGTCTATACAAATTTTGGATTATAGGCTGGATTATGTTTAATTTAAGCACGAAAGAGTTCAAGAAAGTCATAATTGCTCTAACAATATACCTCACTTCTCTTTTTGCAGCAAACACCCTTGGTTTGAAAGTAATGCCTTTTTTGTTTGGTACGCATTTATCTGTCGCCGTGTTTTACTTTCCTTTCGTTTTCTTAATGACTGACATAATTGGTGAGATTTATGGCAAGAAGATGGCAAGGTTATTTGTTTTGGCCGGTTTTTTAAGTACAGCCATGTTTGTAATTTACTCGTTCTTGTCCTTGGCAATGCCTTGGTCGGCGGATGGACTTTGGGCCAAAGAAGGGTATAATTTAATGTTTGGTATTTCTATAAGGATGGCTATTGCCTCCCTTCTGGCCTTTGTCATAGCGGAATATCAGGATGTTTTTTCATTCTTCTTCTTTAAAGATAAGTGGGGGCAGAGGTTTTTTTGGCTAAGATCAATGCTAAGTAATCTCTGGTCTCAGCTTTTAGATACTGTAATATTTATGCTGGTGGCCTTTGCTGGCGTATATCCACCCAGGGTTTTGGTAAGCATAATAATTACGTGGTGGTTATATAAAGTAGCAATGGGCGCCCTGTATTCTCCCTTGTTGTACATTGGTTTAATGTTGTTTCGGACAAAAGAGGCCGGAACCGATTAGATGTTTCACCTGAAACAATAAATACCCCAGATCTGGGGGTATTCTTGTGGATAAGTGTGTGTATAAGGCAGCCTAACTGTGGATGTTTGTATAGACTAGTGTATACAAATGATCAATTTTCAGACCCAGAACCTTCCGGTTCTAACCTTTCGGAAGGTGGTTTAGTCGTATACAGATAGTGTTCAACGTGAAACAACTACAGTGTTTTCCACAATACACTATGGATTAGCTTAAACGATCTAGACAGAAGCTGACTAGTAATCACTGTGGCAAATACCGGCTCTTCTAAGGTAATAAGCGCTACATTGTCCCCCCAGATCAGTATGTCAGTAGGTTGATCGTTCCCATCGCTATCTGAATCTGGTAGAAACTTCGCATCGTATAGACTGCCCAATTGTTGCTTGTTTTCTGAATAATTTGTTTCACGTGAAATAGGGGTCAGTATGTCCCTAATAACAACATGATTCTTCTTAAACTGACTAATCAGATAATCATATGTATCCGGCATTACCTCAGACAACCGGTGCGTAGATCCAATTGCCCAAAAGCCTTCGGCTTTAGCGCATTCGTAGTAAATATTTTTTACTTCCTCAACTCCATTGTAGAACCTAATCTTTGGCTTATTTTTGTTTGCGCCAAATAAAACTCGTAGTTCTGGCACTATCTCATTTAATGAGGCTCTTCGTTTGTCGAGAGAAAGAAGTAGTGAGTTAGGGTCATTAGCATAGTAAATCCACCTACCTCCGGTGCGCTGTTTTCTAATTAGACCACTGGCCCACAAACTCTTTAGCACGTTGTATGAATTGGTTCTTGTAATCTTGGTGCCTAAGGCCACCTCGGGTGGAGTGGCTTGACCATGTTCCACGAGAAACAAATACACCTTAATTTCTGATTTACTCAGTCCGAATTGTAATAAATTAGCCTCGAGATTCATATAATATTGTCAAAAAAAATTATACCATTTTTATAACTATATGTAAAGAAAAATATGAAAAATATATAAAAATGATATAAATATAATTGACAATAATCACATCTTCCACCAGAATACATAGTTCTGTGTGGGTTATCCAGACAGCACAAAGAGAGAGCAAGGTAGAGAAACAAATCGGCATACTCGATCGATCATTAAGATCGAGAAGTGCGGAAAGATAGATAAAACCCAGTGCTTAAATGCGCTGGTTTTTTGTTTTTAAAAAGTAAAAAATATGGTATAATGTTCAGGAAGAAACAACCAATCTATATGCACAATGACAAGATAAAAAAAGTTATCAATTTTCTTTCGTTCTCATTGCTTTCTCTGGCTGTATTAGTAATGCCTTTTGTCGTGGATACCAGAGTGTTTAACGCTTTTAATATTCCTAAACAAAATTTCTTTTTAGGAATGGTCTTGCTTTTGACTTTGTTGTTTCTCGTTAAATTTGCTCTAACCAAGACCATTTCTCTCCGGTTAACATTTTTAGATAAGATACTAGGAGTGTATGTTGTTCTTCTGTTGTTATCTGGAGCCTTTTCGGTCCAAAGACTAGATAGTTTTTGGGGCAGAAATGAGTATTTCATTACCAACATCATTTTTCTGATCGGTTTGCTGTTGTATTACTATCTGTTTGTCAACACTGTTACAACCACAAAAAAATGGCATTTAATTTACGATGCAGTGGTCGTTTCTGGTGCCTTGGTCCAAATCCCTTATCTTTTTAAGGTCATATTTAAATGGTCTTTCTTACCCTTTCTAACTGAGGGAATGTGGAATTTGGTAGCAGAAAGTAATGCCGGGTTCGGTATTTTTGTAACTATAATCTTGGTTTTATCTTTAGGACAGTTGATCAAAAAGAAAACATCATACAATCGTAATCTTTTTTACATCATCGCTACTGTCTTAAGTTTGGCTACCTTGTCTACTATTAGCTTCTCGTTAATTTGGTGGTTGGTAGTAGCTGCAGTTGGATTGCTACTTTTACTCGGAATTAATTTTTTACAAGAAGCGAGGTTGGTAACCTTGACTGGCATGTTTCTGATTTTAGTTGCCGGCATCGCCACTTTAATTTTTGGTTCACCAAAGTTTCTGAAAGCCCCGTTGCCCCAAGAAGCGTTTTTAAGTCCGAGTGCCTCTTGGCAGGTGGCAGAAAACACAATGTTTAAGAATGTTAAAAACTTTGTGTTTGGTAGTGGACCAGGTACGTTTAGTGTGGATTTCTCTGAATTCCGTGAAGCAGGGTTTAATAACGATGCTCTGGCCTGGTCAGCTCGTTTCAGTAATCCATTTAATACCATCTTTGCTTTTGTTGCCGAGAACGGTTTGGCTTTTTCCGCGCTATTTATAATTTTGACTCTTGTAATTTTAGGGTATGTTTCCGTTTACTGGATAAAGTTGCGAGGTGGGGCGTGGCATCAGAGCTTCGGAGAAGTGGTCGGCTACCGCACGGATTTACGGCTTGAACTTTTAGTTTCATCAATCGCCTGGGTTATGTTAACCACCACACTTTTCCTACATTTTTTCAAACCAGTTCTTTGGTTCTTGTGGTGGACACTTACGGCCTTGATTATAACTGGTTTAAGCTTTTATCGTGAAAATATTGTCCGCGAGAAGAAATGGGAAATTGAAAATCGTCCTGAGCACAGCTTGTCGTTTTCTTTCGCGGTCATAATCGTTGTTGCCCTAATAATTGTGACAAGTGTTTTTGGTGCCCGAATGTATAAAGGAGAACTGGTATATGCCGCTGCTTTACGCGAATCTAAAGTCAGTGAAGCTATCCAGCAATTAAATACCGCCATTAGGTTACGCCCGAGCACTGACGTGTATTATGCAGCGTTGGCACAGGCTTATTTATCCGAAGCAGTGGAAAAAGCCAAAGAAAAAGAACCACATCGTGAGGAAGTAGCGGCATCCCTCGGAAGTGCGGTCAATTCGGCGCGCGTCGCTACTGATCTTTCTCCGAAAATGGTTGGACTTTGGGAAAATTTAGGAACCATGTATGAGAACGCTGCTGTTATGGTGCCTGAGGCCTATACTTGGAGTCTAAAAGCCTGGACCTCAGCCAAGGTTCTAGAACCGACTAATCCAGTAATTGCCTGGCGACTTGGTCGGATTAATCTCGCTCTCGGTAATAACGAAGAGGCAGCCAAAAATTTTCAAGAAGCCATCAATTTAAAAGCTGACCTGCTTGGTGCTTATCTGGGTTTAGCAATCGCCGAAGAGCGGTTAGAAAAAACTTCTGAAGCTTTGAAGACCTATGAAACTCTCCTGACCCTGAACCCACAAAATCCCGAGGCCCTGTTTAATTATGGTCGAGTACTGTATAACCGCAACGCCAAAGGAGATCGAAAGGCGGCTGAACAAGCTTGGCTTTTAGCGATCAAGTTACAACCTAATTATTCTAATGCACTGTACAGTCTTGCTAATTACTATGAAACAAAAGGAGACAAGTCAATGGCTTTGAAATATTATTATGAGGTGCGCGATTTGAACCCAGATAATAAAGATATTCTGAAAAAGATTAAGTCATTAGCTCCTGCGCCTGAAAAAAAATAGTATGGTTCTAAAGAAATTTTTATTAATATTTTTCTTAAGCACAACAACTATTTTTTGTTTTCCGGCCATTGGCAACACCACAATGACCTCGACTAATTATACAATTGAGTCAGATGTGGTTGGTTTCGGCGGTGATATTTCTAGTAGTACTGGAGATACGTATTCATTGTATGATACCGCCGGAGACAATGCTCCAGGCACTTCGACCAGCACAACTTACACTATTAATGCTGGTTTTCGGGCGATGGATGGTGGAAGTTCTATTAGTCTCACCATTGGTAACTCCTCGCTTTCTTTTGGAACTCTTTCCGCCGCCTCTGTCTCTTCAGTTTCTACAGACGTCGATGTTACTGTTACTTCAGATACTGGCTATTCTTTATCTGTTAGTAGCCAATCGGGAAGCCTTTGGACGACATTAACTGGCTCAGTTGATGCTGGGAGTCAGGAGTTCGGTGTTTTGGTAAGTGGGACTGATCAGGCGTTTGCTGGTACTGCCGCATTAAGCAATGGTTTAGTATTAGCGAGTAACAACTCGGCTATTACGAGTGAAACACGCACTACTGCTTTAAGTTTCCAGGTAGCCATGTCTAGCGCGACCGCATCAGGGTCATACACTAAAAGCATAACTTTAACCGCCTCGGCTAATCCATAAATATGAAAAGGATTGGGTTAATAATTTTATTTTGCCTTTTTTTCATACCAGCCAATACTCAGGCTGTCAGTGTGAGTCCGGTTAGAACTGTTATTACAGTTGACCCCGGAGAAAGTAATACAGTGTCGATAAAGGTGGCCAATAATACTGATGCTGAGAGGAATTATGAACTCCGCACCCTGTCTTTTTCCGAGAGCGAGCAAGGGCAAGTGATTTATGGGTATGGAGTTCAGGAAGCAGAAAAATGGCTTAAACCAAGACAAGAAAAAATTGTTTTAAAAGTCAACGAGAGTAAAACGATAGACTTTTTAGTTAAGATCCCGAGCGGTGTACCCGCCGGTTCGTACTATTTAGCTTTGGCCGCTAAAGAATTGGGAAAGGAATCAGGTAATTTAGGGGTGGGGGCAGAAGTAGCGAGTCTGCTGATCCTGCAGGTTGCCGGAGAGGTTAAAGAGGAGCTGGTTGTCAAAGAAATTAATTCTGAACGATCTATATATTTTTCTAAGCCCTGGAAATTAGAATTAAGCTTAAAAAATTTAACCCCAGTAGAAGTACCAGTTAAGGGCCGTGTGTATTTAAAAGATCCAATGGGTGAACTGGTTGCGGCTAAAGACCTGGCCCTCGGCCGAGATATTTTGGCTAGATCGGAGCGGAGAATTCAGACTGTACTTTGGGAAAATGCTAGTCTGGTTTTACCAGGCAAATACCGTGTTAGTATTATTATTGACTACGGAAAAACCAATGGACAAATCGCTCAAGAAGTATTTGTTTGGTATTTTCCAATATGGTTTGTCGTTGCCGGGCCAATAGTTATAATTTTACTGGTTAGTCTTACAATTTTAAAAAAGCGAAATAAAAAGAATGCGTAAGTTTTGGTTAAAACTGTTTTTAGTTTTTTTAGTTGGGAGTGGAATTCTCACCGGCCTTTTATTTTTCGCCAGTACTTCTTTAAGCCAAAGTAGTGGCATTACTTTAGATGCTACTGTTCCGTCAACCGGTGGAGGAGGTGACCCGCCCAATCCAGGCGATACCACCCCGCCGACCATCTCGAACGTTGGGTCGAGTAGTATTTCTCAAACGGGCGCTGTTGTTACTTGGACAGCGACGGATAATACTTTGTTGACTGGTTGTTCGTTTGCTTATGGAGAAAGCTATGGCAGTTCGGTGACGCCATCTAATAACGGCAGTAATTTTACGGCGTCATTATCTGGTTTGGTAGCCAATACATTATATAATTTTCGAATCACTTGCACTGATTCAAGTAGTAACTCAGCTCAACAAACTGGTAGTTTCCAAACTTTGCCGCTCCAAGACACCACCCCGCCGGTTATTTCTAACATTCTCGCCACACCAAGCGTGCGCAGCAGTGTTATAACCTGGGACACCAACGAGGCGGCAGATAACCAGGTAGATTTTGGGCTAACCACTAGCTATGGGCAGAGCGTTAATGACGTTAATCTTCTTTTAAGCCATAGTCTAACTTTAAACGGACTCCTACCTGGTACATTGTATAATTACCGAGTGATTAGTGCTGACGCTAGTGGTAATCGGGCTACATCAGTGAACCAAACCTTCACTACTTTGAATGATACCGTCCCACCAGCTGAGGCGAGTAATTATACTTTAACCACGACCACCAACTCGATTGTATTAAATTGGACTAATCCTGTAGATACGGATTTTTCAAAAGTCATTTTAGTCCGGAAGATCGGCAGTCGCTCGAATACACCAACCGACGGCACAGTAATTTACGAGGGAGCGAATAGTACGAAAACCGATACCAATATTCAAGTAAATGTAACTTATTTTTATACACTTTTCTCTTTTGACACCTCTAATAATCGTAGCAATGGTATTTTCTTGTCAGGCAAAATTAACCCTCCGCAGAATGTTGAAGTGTGTACTAATGGCGTTGATGACGATGGTGACAACAAGATTGACTGTGCTGATTCAGATTGTTCACTTGCCGAGAACTGTGTGCATCGGGATGAGATTTGTAATAACGGTGTAGATGATGATCGAGACACAAAAATTGATTGCGCTGACAGTGATTGCGCGAATAACATTGCCTGTCGTGTCCCTACTCCGGAAATATGTAATAACAGTGTAGACGACGATGAAGATGGAAAAGTCGATTGTGCAGATAATGATTGTTCTCAGTCTAGTTATTGCCAACCAGCTGCAACAGAGATTTGTAATAATGGGCAAGACGACGACAATGACGGAATGATAGATTGTGCCGATAGTAATTGCAGCGCTTTTCCAGGTTGCGCTGAATCCCCGGGCGGAAGCAGTGCATGTAATAATGGAAGAGATGATGATGGGGATGCTAAAGTGGATTACCCGAATGATCCTGGCTGCACTTCAATAGATGATAATGATGAATATAACCCGCCAGACGAAAATGTGCCATCGTCTTTAAGACTCGAGCTGTCTTCGTTGGAATTTTTTGCCGGTTTAAGAAATATTAGTATACCCTGGCGCAACAAAAGTATAGCTAGCCTTGCCAACTCCCGTGCTTACTTGCGTATTAACACTAATGCCTTCACAACTCGGCCAGAAAAAGTAACTTTTTATACGGCTTCGAATAAGTATGAATTGGCCCTAAGTAATAATTATTACTTGGTTGATTTTACTTTCCCCAAAGCCGGTGTCCATGACTCCTATTTAGAGTTAAATTACGGTGCTGGCCAAAACGATTCATTATCTTTTGTTTTAAACAGTTTGCCTGCTGGTCTTGTAACCGGTGATGAGAACAAACCTTTAGCTGGCGCACGAGTTACAATAAGTCCGCGCGGTAGTGGAAGTTCATCAGCCGAAAATTATGGCCAAAACAGTCAATTAGTAACCGACGTCAATGGTCTTTATGGTTGGGTCATGCCGGTTGGTTTTTATGAACTAAAAATTACTAAAGAAGGATATTACGAAGAAACTAAAGTACTAAAAGTAGATAATAACATTGTTAATGAAAACATTTCCTTAGTGTTGAAACCAAAAAAACTGGAAGATGTAATCGACCCCAAAGCTGGTTTAACTGAAAACATTTCAAACGTCGCAAAAAATATTGGTCAAAAAAGTAGTGCTACTCTTAAGAGAGGTATTAAATCGGCGGAAAATGTCGTTAAAGACATTGATCGAGCAAAAGAAAATCCGGAAGTGCAGAAGGTGACTAGAGAAGTGGTTGCTCCTGGTACGACGGCTGTAGTAGCAGTTGGTGCCGTACCGTTAATTTCTTGGGGAAGCATTTGGCCGTTGCTTCGCTTTATCTTTTTGCAGCCAACCCTTCTTTTGGGAAGAAAAAAACGTCAAGCTTGGGGCGTAGTTTACAATGCGTTAAACAAATTACCACTTGATCTGGTTATCGTGCGTCTTTTAGACGCACAAACTAAAAAAGTTTTGCAAACCAAAGTTACGGATAAACAAGGTCGCTTTATTTTTTGGGCTGAGCCAGGCGAATATCTGATTGAAGCGCAGAAAGGGTCGATGAAGTTTCCTTCCGCCCTTCTTAGTGGTTATGAACAAGATGGCCGGAAAGGAGATATTTACCATGGTGAGAAAATTGTGGTATCTCAAGAAGAGGCTAATATATCACCAAATATACCGCTTGATCCGGGCGGAGTGTTAAAAACCCCAACTCGTTTAAGGTGGGAAAAATTTGGTCGCGCCGTGCAAAATATTTTGGCCTGGTTAGGTTTAATTGTAACAGCCGCATCACTATATATCACACTGGTGTGGTATATGTGGTTCCTCCTTGTTGTGCATGTGGTATTGTTCCTGCTCTTTAAACGTTTGGCAGTACCACCAAAACCAAGAAATTGGGGCATGGTTGCTGACGCCGACACCAAGTCACCGCTTCGGCAGGTAGTGGCGAGGCTCTTTAGCGCTCAATTTAACAAATTAGTAGCGACTGAAGTTACTGATCGTAGAGGTCGTTACAATTTCCTGGTCGGTGATGGGGAATATTATGTTACCTATGATAAAGCTGAATACTTGCCACACAAAACTAATGTGATAGATACAAGCAGGGAAGAAGAAAAGATATTAGCTAAAAATATTGTTTTGAAAAAGAAAGAAAATACATTATCCACAATAGAAAAAACCAGCGAATAGTAGTATAATAATATAGAATAGAAGAGATTATGGAAGAGTTTGCGGAAAAGTTAAAAAAACAGGGAAGAACCCTATTTTTTAGCGTACTAGGGATATTTTTTGTTATGCTAACTTTTAGCATTATTTTGCAACAAGATTCAGCTGTCGAAGCAGCGACGCCCCCTACTATTGTTTCTTACCAAGGCAAGCTCTTGGTAGGTGGGAGTTTGGCATCGAGCACTGTTAGCATGACTTTCCGTTTATATGATGATCCAACCGCTGGGAGTGAAAAATATAATTCTGGAGCGGTAAGTGTCACTCCGCAATCCGGTTTATTTTCGGTCGAACTAGGTGGTAATGATGGTGCGGTAATTGACCCAACGATTTTTAAGGATAATGCTGCTTTGTATTTGCAGGTTACAATTGGTGCCGAAAACCTGTCGCCTAGAAAGAGGATTACCACTGCACCTTACGCTCTAAACGCTCTTTACTTGGATGGTCGAATTGCTACAAGTACACCAACCAGCACTAGTTATGTTCCGTTGGCAGATAATTCTGGAAATTTTAATTTCAACAAAGTAACCTCCACGGAGGTATATGTGAGTGCTACGAGTTCATTTAACAATGGGACAGCCTTCTTTGTTCCATTTGATGGCACCAGTATTTTGAGCCTTGGCAATATAACATCAAATTCAGGGCTGCTGAGTATTTTGGGTACGACTGGAGATGCTCCCACAATTTTAATGGGAACAGGTGATGTGTACGGGGATGAATTTAATGTTTCAATCGGTGGAGGAAATAGTCCAAGTATTGCTTTAAACTATAATTCGGTCTCGAATAATGGTTTGGAAATCGGGGCTAATGCCAGCGGCGGCTACATTGAGAGTACCCCAAGTAGTACAACTCTGAAGTTTGTTTCCAATATTGCTGCAGGGCTAGATTCATACTCTGCCTTTGAATTCAGAACAAATAATACCTTGACGGGCGGTGTAAACAAATATTTAGCCGCCTGGTACAATAATACGACAAACGTTATGGTTTTAAGTCCAGAGGGTACCCTGCTTGTTAACGCCCTTGGTGTTGCGGGTGTAGGCATTGAAACCACTGCGCTTACATCTTTCGGTACTGTCTCAGTCGGGACTGATCTTACAATAGGTGGTATAAA
Organism: uncultured Gammaproteobacteria bacterium; assembly: GCA_964511375.1. Lineage (GTDB taxonomy): Bacteria > Patescibacteriota > Patescibacteriia > Magasanikbacterales > GWA2-37-8 > DATDYA01. Next base: position 90,692 of record CAZEEW010000001.1, read on the forward strand.
TTATACACCCTACTTTATTGATTCAGTTGGTACAAATGGTTATTTGTGGAAGTCAGACGGTGATGGACGTGGAACTTGGGTTTCAACTTCGAGCCTTGGTATAATAGGCGACCTTCCTCCTGGATCGACTGGCCAAGTTTTTCGTTATGGCTCTTCCTCGTGGGAAGCAACTAGTAGTTTGTTTATCGCTGATTCAGGTTTTGTTGGTATAGGAACCACAACACCTAATTTAAAATTGACCATCGCAAATGATGGTGGTATGCAAGCAATGGGAACCTATGGTAGTGGTACGCTTCTTGCGACCAGTACAGGTTCGCAATTTATTTGGTATCCAAGAAAGAGTTCTTTAATGGCTGGTCACATGGAAAGTTCGTACGAATATTGGTCAGATGGAATGGTGGGTAGTTACACTGCTTCGTTCGGAAGAGATAACCGTACCGGTGCTGATTATGCTTTCGCAGCAGGCAGCGGCAACAACGCTAACGGAACAGCTGCGGTTGCCATTGGATACGGTAATCAGGCAAGCGCAGAGTATAGTTCTGCCTTTGGGTCAGGGAATTTAAGCTTAGGTAATTATGGTGCAACTATAGGCCGCAGTAATCGAACTGATGGTGAATATTCCATTGCTATGGGATACACTGTGCGTGCTAGTTCAACCAGCGCTTTTGCCTGGGGATACAACTATACATTAACGACAGACTACTCACTTTCTATCGGTCGTGACGATGCAGATTTTATCTTTACGCCAGGAGAAAGCACAGCAACAAATACTGTAGCATTTTCTACTGTCACTCAATTTAATAACAACGTCGCAAGTACTACTGGTGCCCTTGCATATATTTTGAATGCACCGAATTTTGCTTCTACGAGTCCCGATCAATACATTTTGTCCTTGCGCTCCAATAACACCCCGGTCTTTTCAGTAGCTTCCAACGGCAATGTTCATGCCTTAGGTACGTTAAGTGCATCGAGCGCAACGGTTGGTACTCCAGGAACACCCGGTGACTTGGCCGAGCGCGTGGATATTGCCATAGATGATACAGCTGAAGCTGGAGACGTATTAACTGTAGATGAAATCAGTCCAGATACTTATCGTCGCACGTCTGGCTCCTATGATGCTTCCGTTTCTGGTGTTGTGTCCACAAACCCGACGATTGTTGTTGGTAATGGTAAAACAGATTACACGGCGGTAATGGCCATGGTTGGTCGTGTACCCGTTAAAGCAAGTGCTGAAAACGGGCCAATTAATCGAGGTGATTTATTAGTTAGTGCTTCCTTACCCGGTCATGCTATGCGCTATGACCCGACCAAGGATGATACCCGTGTAGTCGGTGTGATTGGTGTGGCTCTTGATTCGCTACCTTCCGGCAGTGGTAAAATTATGGCCCTGATCCGCACGGGCTGGGTGTATAACCGCAATCAAAGCATCCAAGAGATTAAATCTAATTTAGAAACTTTAGCTGCGGTACAAGGCTTGAGCTTGGGTAGTAACCCGAACAATTTAGAAGTGCAGAATACTGGAGGTGCTTTAAATTACACTAGTGGAAACCTAAATCTTCAAGGGTTTGCCATTTTAAATGTGGGTCGAGTTATAGGAGTAAATGGTCGGTGGATTATTGATGGTAATGGTCGATTAATTTCTAAAGTACAAACTTCTGAAGGTGAAAAAACTCTGTATTCTGTAAATTCATATAGCGATGAATTAATTATCTCAGGTAGTGATAAATTAACTTCCGGTGAGGCGCGAATTAATTTTGACCAAGCAACCAGAGAGATAATAAATAGTGACGAAACTTTGAAAGTAAATGTTACTTTAACTTCCGGTGAGGCCACGGGTATATACGTAAAAGAAAAAAATGAGCAGGGCTTTGTGGTAAAAGAAACTGGTGCTGGACAGAGTAATGCCACTTTTGATTGGGTAGTAATTGCTAAGCGTAAGCCAGTACCAACTCCCGAACCTCCAGCTGAAGTGACTAACCCGCCTCCGTCTAGCGGTAATAACACAGAAACGCCAGCGAGTTCGAATGAAAGTTCTGGTGGTAACCAAGTCAACCCACCTACCACTGATCAAGGTGCTGGTGAGACTAGTGAAGCCCCACCAAGTACTGATGCCAACGCAAGTCCAGACACAAACGACAATACTTCAGACACTGCTAGCCCTACTACAGAAACAAGTTCAACTCCGCCGCCAGCGGACCCTGTTGAAACTACCCCAGCACTAACCCAAACCACAGAAGCGCCTGTCGAGACAGGTGAAACTACTCCAGGCAATGGAGGAGAAGCATTAGCCAGCCCTTGATTTTCTTCATACTCTAGGCTATACTATCCTGACTTAGGGGCCCTTAGCGTAGCTGGCTAGCGCGCTTCCATGGCATGGAAGAGGTCACGAGTTCGAATCTCGTAGGGTCCACAAAAATCCGGCACTTTGCCGGTTTTTTTCTGGACTTTTTTTAAAATTAGTCGTAGAATACTGGCACTATGACAGATTTTTATCTTATTTTACAAATAATTCTACTTATATTAGCCTTTTCAATGGTTGTTGCTACTTTGTCACTGGCGCCTTGGGTACCGACGAGAAATAGGGATTTACAAAGGGTGTTCAGATTAAGTAATCTGTCTCCGGGAGAAGTATTTTATGATCTAGGTAGCGGGACCGGGACTACGGTTTTTGCTGCGGCCAAAATCAAAGATGTAAAAGCAAGGGGTATTGAATTGGCTCTGCCGTTGTATGTATTTTCGGTAATTAAAAAGGTACTTTTAGGTAGTAAACAAGCAAGTTTCAAATGGAAATCCTTGTTTAAGGAAGATTTATCAGAAGCCGACGTTATTTACATTTTTGGTTTACCAAACAAATTAAAAGATAAATTAGTTAATAAATTTCAAAAAGAACTGAAATCTGGTAGTCGGGTGGTAAGTTACGTTTTTCCGATCAAAGGCCTCGAGCCAGTGATCGTCGATCACCCGACCGACCAAGATCTTTCTGTTTACGTATATAAATTTTAATTATATGTCATTTTCTATTGGTATTGTTGGTCTGCCAAATGTCGGTAAATCCACCTTATTTAACGCCTTAACTAGAAGTAAACAAGCTGACGCGCAAAATTACCCCTTTTGTACTATTGATCCCAATGTAGGAGTGGTGGAGGTTCCAGATGAACGCCTGCAAAAATTATCTGATGTCTCCAAATCATTGAAAATAGTACCAACAGTAATCGAGTTTGTAGACATTGCTGGTTTGGTTAAGGGCGCATCCGAAGGAGAAGGCTTGGGCAACAAATTTCTATCCCACATCCGTGAAGTAGACGCGATCGCTCAAGTGGTTCGTAGTTTTAGTGACTCAAATGTTATTCATGTACATAACCGCGTTGACCCGAAAGATGATGCAGATATAATTAATTTAGAATTAACTTTAGCCGACCTCCAGACTGTTTCTAAAAGATTAGAAAATACAAAGAAAGCTGCGAAGGGTACTGCGGCCAAGGAAAAAGAAAAGGAATTGGAGTTTTTGGAAAAACTCAACTCCCATTTAGAAAAAGGTCTACCCGCCCGCCTATTAGAGATTGAAGAGGATGAAAAGCCCTTACTTAAGGAACTCCAACTTATTACCTCTAAGCCCATGCTCTATGTAGTTAACTCTGACGAAGGTAAGAGTGCACCAATTGCAGAATTGTCTGGCAGCTTAACTGAGCAGATTGCATTAAGCGCAAAGTTGGAGGCAGAGTTAGCAGATCTTTCCCCAGAAGAGGGTAGAGAATATTTAAAAAGCCTGGGTTTAGAAGAGACTGGTTTGGAAAAATTGATTAGGGCGAGTTACAAGCTCTTAAATTTAGTGACATATTTTACTTCTGGTGAACCAGAAACCCGAGCTTGGACAGTAACCGAAGGCACTAAAGCTCCACAGGCAGCTGGTGTCATCCACACGGATTTTATTAAAGGTTTCATTAAGGCCGATGTTTCCAATTGGAAAGATTTTGTTGAGTGCGGAGGTTGGGGAAAAATAAAAGAAACCGGAAAGCTCCGGTTAGAAGGAAAAGATTATGTTGTCAAAGACGGCGATGTCTGTTATTTCCATGTTAATACTTAAGCAGTTTTTCGAGAGTATCTGAAACGCCAGATTTCTCTACCTACTTGCTGTCCTGGTCTATGATAAAGAAGAAAATCTTGGTTGTTAAACATTTGTTTCACCTCAAAACCCATTTTCATAATGGGTTTTTTAATATCTATCGTTACCCATTGGCCTTTAACCCAAAACCGTGGGATAAGAAAAACTACCGAAGCGTTTAATTCTAGCACCCTGCTAAATGAACGAAAGGCCGCCAAGTACAATTCCTTCAGTTCGTTTAATTGTAAGTCTAATTTTTGGCGATCAATTTTGCCTCGCCAGGCAATACCCAGGTAGGGCTCAGTAACGATTCCGCCAATTGAGTTTTTGTTTATTTTTTTTTCCAAATCATGGACGTCGGCCTGAAATACGCGTGCGGAAAATTTTTGACTAATTTCACTATTATCTTTTAACCACGCAATATTCTTTTCAGAATCAGTAACGGCCTTATCATAAAGATCAGAACCAATAACACTTTGGTAGCCTAATAATAGCGCTTCGGACAAAACTGTGCCTGAGCCACAGAAAGGATCAAGTAAGGTTTTGTCCTTTGGAGTTTGGGAAAGGTTGATCATCATCATGGCTAATTTCGGCGGCAACATTCCGCTGAAGTCGTCGCGACCAGGACGATTAAAGTCTCGCTCAGAAAATTTTTCAAAGGGCTGTACGGAAAGAGTCTTGGCTACTGAATAATCGTGACCAGACTTTTCTAAAATAAGAAATTCGATTCCTTTATCTAAAAGATCATTTTTTACAACTGACACGCTAGAGAGCTCGGTTTCCGCATCAAAAATGTAGCGAGAAGACAAATTTTTATCTGCCAACCTTTTTTTGATTTTCTTCCCCAAATCATTCAGCCAGTCTGGCGTTCCGGCCCCCTCTATTGAAGAGGGGCGGTAAAGACTTAGTCCAAAATCTTTTTTTCGTGTTTTGTCGTCACTTAAGTAATCACTAATTAACCCTATAATGTCTTCTTTGGAAGAAATTTGTTTCCCAGAAAATAATCTTTCACCAATTTTGACTGTGCCACCCAACTCATTAATTATATCTGGGCTCACATTGTCCGAAACAAGGCGTAGAATCTTGTTTTCGACCTCTAAGTTTTTTGGCTCTAAGTTTAAAGAAGCCGCGATTTCAGCGGCAGAAATATTTGGTTCACGACCTAAAACAAACCAGATCTCGCTAGGTTTTTTTTGCTGTGGAAGTTGTGCTGGTTGTTTGTTCATACATGAGAATATCCTTGTTCTGGAAAAAGTCTCTGGTAGAGGTTGGAATGTTAAATTCGCTTGTTTTAGTTAACTGGAGAGCGTTTGCCTCCTCATAAGCTGCCTGGTCGATCGCTTCACCGCCAATCTGTGAGTTCAAGGCAACGACGGCATTGGCATCGGCTAAAGTCGTATAGATATTATTGTATATAAAGTAATATGTAAAGAGGGAGGCAGTAAGAAGAACCCCCATAAGGAAGATGCTTAGTAAGCGCCAACCGGCGTACTTGCCGACTGATTTAAATTCAAGTTTTATTGGTTTATTTAGAAACATACAAGGAGATATCTAGAACCAGACGAACGTTGCTTTCTTTATGAGAATTGATCCCTGTCGGCATCAGGCTAAGGTTTTCTAAACGTAGAAAATATGGTAAATTTTCTAATTCATTCATGTAGAATAAGACATTTTTGTAGCTGCCATTAACAATCAAATTAAATTTTAGCGACTGTTTGTTTGGGTCATCTAAGTTGCTACTATTTATTTTTTGGTCCAACTTATGTTTTAACGCGAGGTTCTCAAGCAGCGTAATAAATTTTAGTTCCTGTCCTGTTTGATATAAATGCTGGTCTAAGTTAGCAATTTGTTCACGGACGGTTTCCACCTGGTGGACAGAGCTTTTAGATTGTAATGTCCTTTGGTAGCGTTTCTCTAAGAAATTTTTGAGAGCAGCTGTCTCTTCCTTTAAATTATTAATGTCCTGGCTGGTAGGGTAAATCACCCCAAAAATTATACCCAAAGTCAGGACCATGATGGCCACAAGTAGTAAATAAACTTTCTTTTCTTGCGTTGTACGCATAGGCGTTATTAAAGACTGGGCCAGCCCTGGATTTTAATTTTAAACTCAAATGGTATATTCTCTTTTTGCAGCAGACGAGAAATTGGGGAGGAGACATTTTCTAACCAGCTAATTTCTTTAAGCTTGTCTTGGTAATCCAACAAAGCTTGACGGGTGGTGGCTGTCCCACTTAAGGACAAAGTAGAATCAGAACGGTTAACAGCAAGACTGTTTAGGGTAATATTCTGGGGCAAGTTACTGGACAGAACTAATAATTCTGGCACAATTCTTTTAAAACCTTTTCCAGCCTCATTGAATCTTTCTAGTTTACGATTTGTCTCTCTTACCTCTTGGTTATGTGCTGTAAATTCTTGGTTAACAACGATTGCGCTTTCCGACAAAGAATTAAAATCCTCTTGAAGTGTTAGCCAGCTCCAAACTAAACTAATTCCTAAGACAGCGGCAGTAATGAGCACAATCTCCAGCATGTTTTTGACAAAGATAAAGCGCACCAGGTGTTCTAACTTAGCTTTTTTTGGGGGAGGTAATAGATTAACGGCTTGTCGAAACATATTATTCTTTACTCAAGAAAGGATTTTGTGCTGCTCGTAGCGCCAAACCAACTACCGAAGCCAAGGAAGAATCAGTGGTGTGGTTAGCAAATTCATCCGAAAATTTAAGTGTGGGCAGGAATGGTAAAATGCTTGTTTTTACCTTTAATTTTCTACCAATCGTCTCTGGCAAATTTTTTAAAGAAGCTGAACCACCACACAGGTTAACTTCTTTTATTGGATCAGTTTCAGAAAAGTGTTCTTGGTAAAAATTAACTGCCCGGCTAACCTCGGTAATTAAATTGTCAGTTAATTTTGTGACTACCTTAAGATATTTCGGATCTAGTTTAGAGTAAGTAACCCCTCGCTCAATTTTTAAATCCTCGGCTTTTTCGTAGTCAATCTTCATTTCTTGTGCAATTGCGGTTGTAAGTAATTCACCTGAGAAGTTCAGATGAGTACTAAACTTAACGCCCTCATGATCAAAAAAGATAAGGTTAGAGCGGGTGGCGCCTAAGTCTAAAATCGCGCTCGCTTTTTGCTCGACTTGGTTATCTGGCAACAGGGCGCGGGCGATAGACAAAACCTCGATTTCTAAAGCCAGAGGGGTTAGCCCAACACTTTCTAAGAGATAAGTATATGAGTCGGCAATAATTTTAGGTACAGCACCTACCAATACTCGCGAATGGTTGTTGTTGCTGCCTCCTAACACCTTCCAATCAATATAAGTTTCTTCGGCTTCAAATGGTAAATGCTTTTTCGCCTGGTACAAAACATCTTCTTCAGTTACCTGATCTGGGCTAGCTTCCAACGGAATGATTTTTAAAAAAGTTTTTGGTTCTGGCAGGTCAGCTACTACCCAGGGAGATTTGATTGCTTTATAACGTCCTTCCCGTCCTAGAAGGTAGAGAATTTTTTTCCGAACCATTTCTGGCTGTTGGATCTCTCCGTTCACTATACAACCTGGGGAGAGAGGGGCGGTGCGTAGTTCTTTAACGTAATAATAATCATGGCCCCGTAAGGATTTACGTCGTTCTAATTGCATTAATTTTATTGACAGGTCACCAATGTTTAAGCCAAAGGCGCCGCAAAAAGGATTTTGCAAAAACATAACTAGAAACTCTGAGCTAAAGAGTACATCGGCATGATAACTGCCACCGCTATGCCAGCAACTGCCAAGCCAAGTATTAAAATAATAACTGGCTCAATAATTGTAGAAAAGTTTTTCATCGTGTTATCTACTTCATTTGAATAGTAATCAGACAATTCTTTCAACATATGTTCTACCTCACCGGACTGTTCTCCAACCATGATCATTTCCGTTACCATTGGTGGAAACGCTTTTGGGAAGGTTGCTAAGATTTCTGACAAAGCCTCACCTTTTTTAAGTTTTTCCGAAACTTCTAACAAGTTGTTTTTGTAAACTAAATTACTTTGTACTTCTGAAGTGATGCGGACAGCATCAATAATTGGAATGGAGCTCTGCATTAGAGAAGAAAGAGTCAAAGTAAAACGAGCTAAGTTAATTTTTTTAATGATTGGTCCGGCTAAAGGTAGGTGCAAGTTCAAAACATGCAATTTTTTTCTTAAGCTTGGCACTTTAAATAACTGAATTAGGCCAATAATTAAAGCTACCAAGCCAATTCCAATAAAGATGCCATACTTTTGTGTGCCCTCGGTAATCGCAATTAGGATTCTTGTTGGTAAAGGCAATTCCGCATCAAAGTCATTAAACATGACCATAACTTTTGGTAAAACAAATACCACTACTTCGATCGCAATCCCTACCATGGCCACCAACACTACTGCCGGGTAAACCATGGCGCCCCGCACCCGGCTTGTAAGTTCGTGGCTTTTTTTCATTTGAGTATGGATTTGGTCTAAAGCCTCCTCCATTTTGCCGGCGGCCTCACCCGCAGCGACCATACTTACGTAGATAGGCGGGAAGACTTTTGGGTACAAGGCCAAGACTTCGCTTAACTGCTTGCCTTTTTCAACCCCTTCTTTAATCTCACCAATTATTTTTTTAAGTCTTTTATTCTCGATTTCTTGCCCTAAGACTTGTAAAGCGTTCACAATCGGCAAACCAGCCTTAATCATGGTCTTAAGGTGGTAAATGAACAGCATTTTGTGCACCAAAGGAATCCGAGTCAAATGATCAGTGACCCAGGCATTTAGCTTGGATTCAAAAGAAGATAGTTGCTTTTCACTCCCTTTGTCAGTTACTTCTTCCAAGTTGGGTGCTTTGCGTGTCGCAAACATAACTATTCTTTAGTTACACGTAGTATTTCACTAATTGTGGTAATGCCAATTTTGGCTTTAATCAAGCCATCTTCTAACATTGTCAACATGCCGTGTTCGCGGGCATAATTTTTAATTTCCTCAGCGGTGCCACGATTGTTAATGATTTGGGTTAGTTTATCGTCGATTTCCAAAACTTCGTAAATACCTTGTCGTCCCTTATACCCAGTGTCGCCGCATCTTCGGCAGCCCGTGCCTTGGTAAAAAATCATACTGGCCAGGTTTTTTTCTTTTATCTTAATATCTCCGTATTTTGTAAATAGTTCTCCCATCTTTTTAACATCGAATATCTTCAAGAGGTCAGCAATCGCGGCTTTATCTAACTTGTATTCTTTTTTACAGTGTGGACAGATTTTTCTGACTAAACGTTGAGCAATAATAATGTTAGCGGTAAAGGCGACCAAGAAAGGCGGAACACCCATGTCTGTTAGGCGAGGTAGGGCGGTCGGTGCGTCATTTGTATGCAGTGTCGACAATACCAAGTGTCCAGTCATGGCCGAATGAATAGCGATCTCAGCAGTTTCTTCATCGCGGATTTCTCCGACCATGATAACATTCGGGTCCTGACGTAATAAGGAGCGCAAGCCTGAAGCAAAGGTAAATCCTACTTTGGGATTAATTTGGCTTTGGTTTACCCCAGCAACGCGGTACTCGATCGGGTCTTCGATGGTTGAAATGTTTACACCCGGTTGGTTTAAAATACCAAGAACAGAATACAAGGTTGTGGTTTTACCAGAACCAGTCGGACCGGTAACCAAGATCATGCCGTGCGGTTTCTTAATAGCGGATTCAACAATTTCTTTAATTTTTGGTAAAAACCCAAGCTGATCCAAAGTTAATGGTTTTGTTCCTTCATGTAGCAGGCGCATAACAATCTTTTCACCATCATATACTGGTAGAATAGACACACGAAAAGCCAACTTCTCATCCTGCACTTGTATTTTAAAGCGCCCGTCCTGTGGCACCATGTGCTCATCTAGCTTTAGATTAGCCAAAATCTTGATTCTTGCAATAATACCATTTTGAATCGCTTTTGGTAGGGTCATGACAGGTTTTAAGACGCCATCAATGCGGTAACGAATAGTCACCTCTTTTTCGCCAGGCTCCATGTGAATATCTGAAGCATTTTCGTAAACTGCGTGCTCTAAAATACTATTCACGATATTTACTACTGGCAATTCTTCCGCTGCCTTTTTTAGGTCCTTGGCGTTTATCGTCCCAGTTGGGTCAGTAACAATTTTCAAATCATCTTCCAGCTCCGCATGATAACGGCGTAGAGCATCTTTGAGATCAGACGGTGTGGTAATAAACACGTTCGGTTCTAATCCAGTTTTACGACGCAGGAATTCGATTGTTTGAATATCGGTCGGATCAGTCATGGCCAGTTTTAGTTCAGTCGCGTCTTTGTCAAAAGCAACAACCTGGTGAGTGCCAGCCAGAGGACCAGGAATAAGATTCAAAATTTCTTTTTTAATTTCTTTTCCTTTTAAACCAATAAATGGGAAATCCAAATACTTTCCAGCCTTTTCATAAAGCTCTTCTTCAGAAATTTCTCCTTCTGCAACCAGGGCGTCTTCCAACTCCTTATTTTGTTTTTCAGCTTTAGTAGATACCGAGCGTAAAGCCGAAGTAGAAATAAGTTTATACTTTTTAATAACTTCTTTTAGTGTGTCTGTAGGTAACATAAAAATCGCAAAATTTTTGCAATTTAATTATATCACATTATAGAGTTATGATGAAGTAAGAAAAATATATTTGTGGTATACTCTAAGTGAGATGCTGGCTCGGAGAGGAGGTGAGCGATGAGCCAGTTCAAGCGAGGTCTACCACCCGACCTCAAAGCAATGGGTGGCCAGGTTTTCTGCCGGGAGCGGTTTGGTACAATCGTCGGTTACTCAACCGACGCCGCTCGAGGCAGACGGACTCTTCTTGTTCTCCAGGTCGTTCCTGGGTTCGGGGCGCAGGTGCTCCGGATTTCGGAGAATGACCACGATCTCTCGCGTGTGAGACTGGCGACGGCTTCGCCATGCTAGCCCCACGCGATAAGAAGGAGGCCTCGTGGCCTGCCTGATTCTCTTTGGCGCCGTTAAACACCTCGCGGCGCCCCTTCATTAAAAAAAATAATTAGCCGCCCTGATTTAAGAGCGGCTATTGTTAAATATTTGTTCAATCAGAACGGGTAAATTGTCTGGCGTGGCGTAAGTGAAAATCTCTACTTCCGTATTGCCCTTAATCATAGCGGATAATTTGTAGGTGTCCTTGCCTTGGTAAAGACAGACAACTCGTTTTTTTTCGTTCAAAGCCTGAGCTATTTCATATCCTACACCCAAGCTTGGTGTGGTTACTTCAGCAATTACAACATTACTATTTAAAATGTTTTTCATTTCTCTGTCATGAATTTCCTCTTTACTTAGGTCGGTTTCCCCGTATACAGTAATATTTTCGTCAGCGACCTGAGCAGATAAAACTCGGCCGTATTTTTGTAGTTCCCCAACTATTGTTGCATATATTGGCAACATGGCCCGTCCGCCCCGTATCGAACCAGTAAAGAAGATGTTCATAAAACTTAATGTTAATATCTTGGCGTATTGCTTAATTCCCAGATAAATTGAAATAAATTAGATTGCATTGTAATCAGGTTTTGATCTTCCAGTAAGAGTATGATGGGTTCGCGTCCATCGTGAGTAACGTAAAGCATTTTGGAATTATAAAGGTAAATGTCTTGGGTGGCAATCTTAAGGTTGTTTGGCCCGAGACGATGCCAAGTATAGTCATTAAGCGGTTGCTTTCTTATCCATTCCAAACTAGCAGTGCTATTTTCCACTAAAATATTGAGCGGCAGACGCTTATTAAGCCTTCTGACTTCAAAATCTTCTTGCACTTCTAAGCCGGGAATTTTTGGCGTACCAATATGTTTGTAATAATAAATTATCTTAGGGTTAGAGCGCAAGATGTCTTCTAAGGCTGATTGGTAACCATGAATACCTTGAAAGATCGATGTGTCCGGTCGTTTAGACGAAAGACGGTAAGCAGCTTTTAGTTCAGGAATAATCTCCTGGATAGTTAGAGTGGTGTTTTTGAATTCCTGCCCGCGTTTGTCTAGCAATTCATATAACCGGTCGGGGTTTTCCACAATATATTCTGTTCGCCAACCCGCCTTTTCTCGTGTAACAAGGCCGGCTTCTTGTAAATTGTTTAGAACATAATACAATATGGTACGCGGGAAAGGTGTGCGTACTTGTAGTTCTTGTACTGTGCTTTTGGGATGCGTCAATAATAAAGAGTAAAGCAGGGACTCATTCTCCCCCAGCCCTAAATTCCGCAGGGCCTCTACCACCCGACTTTTTGTTTGTTTTTTAGCCATATGCGCTAGAATAACAGCTTTTTAATTATTTGTCAAATACATATTTACAATCTCATGCCTGGACTATTGCTAGGTATCCAAAAGTCTGCTATTATAAACGATCATCTTCAAAAAAAGAAGATGTTCAAATAATATTTACAAGCTCCTTAAAATTCGCAAAAAAGGCAAATTCAATCTGGCGAACCAACATTTTCTTTTAATTTTAGAAAAAAATGCTGGCTCGCCAGAAGGTCGTTCCTCACGGTGGGGGATGACTGGAAGGTAAGTTGGAAAGGAAAAAGAGATGGAGTCGGTCCGTCTCTTGTCCTGGAGCTTCGTTCACGTGCTCCAGATGATTCTCAACCTCGCCCGGCGCGGCGGGGTCGACTTCTCCAACCCCGGTCTCCTCCGTGAGGCCCTGAACATCCGGGCCTGGGAGGCCCTCGACGAGTTGGGGCGCGACCCCAAACACTTGTGGCGGCTTACGCCGCCCCTGCACCAGGTTTACTCTCGGGCCCTGGCTTACGGAGCTGGGGACAGGTGTAGCCATAATCAGGTCTACATGGCAGCCGAACAAGCCACCAGTCTCGCCGAGGTAGCACTCGGTGAGGTGGGGTACAGTTGGCTGTCGCGGCGTCAGGTTGCTGCTCAGCTGATCTACGCACTGGCGAATGAGATCCAGGGCGATCCGCACGCCCTGGACGCAGCCGAGCGTCAGTCCCGCTCCGAGGCCTTCCTCCGGGAGTTCTACGGGTGCGGGTGGGACGACCCCGACCCCGAGCTCCAGAAGGAAGTTGAGTACTACGAGCGCCAGCTCGGGGTGCTCTACTGCCTCAGGGCGATCGCGGTGCTCACCGAGCATCCCGAGCTCGACCTCGTCGAGCTGACCCGCCAGGGCCTCATGAAGTACGGGGTCGTGGACACCCGGGGCCGCCGGGTGTGCTACTGGTGCTCCGGTGCCCCCTGCGTCTGCGGTGGGCGGAAGGGCGGGATGAAGGCCCGCCGGCCGGAGATCACCTCCGACCTCGTCTGGGCCCGGGGACTGCCGGAGATGGACCAGCACATGGTCGTCTACGGCGTGTCTCGGAACTCGGCCATCAACGCCCTCGCGGGTGTGGTTCGCTCCCTGTCGGAGGACGGTGGGGAGTACGGATGGATCAACCTCATGTCCCGCTGTGGCGGGACGAACCGGGGAATCCAAGAGAGGCTCGGCTGCCTCTACCTCGGCAGCAGCCGGCACCCCCGCATGGCGGCCAAGAAGTTCGACGCCGAGGGCGTGCCTCTCATCGAGGGGCTCTACTCGGAGGCGGCGGACGCCGTCGTCTCCTGGCCCTGCCTCGTGACACAGGCCTTCGGTCTGCAGTTCACAAGGTCGGTCTTACTCGGTCTCCAGCACATGGCCGATGGCGCCGGGGTCACGCTCGAGACCCCAGACGATCTGACCCGGACCATCCCGGTCCGCGAGTAGTCGCCTCGCCGGCTGTCCTTCGGGGCGGTCGGTGGGCATGGTTTAGAGGTGGGGCGTTTCTCTTAGGGGAGACGCTTGCGCCTCCCCTATCCCAGTATTTCTTAATTCAAGGAATGTTGAGATAGGAGGCTCGTAGACCGACGTGTTTTCGTTGGGCGCTCGGTTGAGCGCACGGCGAAACACCAAACAGAGGGAGGACAAATGGTCCACAAGGATCTCAGAATCGAGCTGGTGCTCGGCGGCGTCACTTTTATCATCGTTGGCTTCCTCGAGGCAGGCGAGGAAGTGATCACCGGTGATGAAATGAAGCGTCGGCTGGCGGCCCGCTCCTTGCGGCTCATCCACGGGGCGGATTTCGAGCACTTCTCTCGCTACCGCGAGGATTTGCCGAAAGAACTCCGACCTCACCTACTGGCCACAGACCAGTGTGCTCCAGAGTGCCAGAAAGAGACGACCGTCTTCGAGTTCTTCGAAGATGTGGAAGTGTGGCACTCGTTCTGGCACAACCTTTGCGGCCCGACATGGGGCCACAACGTCTTGGCGGTGTGCTGTTGTGTGTAGGAGGGAGCGGTGCCGGCGGGGGACCCCCCGCCGGCACCCGTAGTCCCTTTTAATTTAAATCACTAGCGTTGTTTTATTATAACTTACCTCTTGATGTACTAAATAATTATTTGTGATATACTTCATTTATTCTAATTCTTAATTATGACCCCCAACAAAATACAGGAGATCATCACGTTTTTAAATCGTGCTAATGAGCTAAAAGCTGTACCACGGTTCAGTGCTTCTTTAAAAGAAGGTGGAGATACAGTTGCCGAGCATTCTTGGCGACTAGCTCTCATGACATTTATCATCGCCCAAGAATGTAATTTAGATATCAATCTTGAGAAGGCTTTAGTTTTTTCGCTTTTGCACGACTTGGCTGAAGCCAAAACCGGAGATATCGACGGGTATTTGGTCGCCACTCAAAAAGTATCTCTGAAAGATAAAGAAGCGGCTGAAGAAAATGCCATGCATGAAATGACCGATGATCTTTCCTTTGGTGAATGGATTTACCATATTTGGGAGGAATATGAAAAACAAGAGATAATTGAAGCTAAATTGGTTAAAGCTCTCGATAAAATTGAAGCCTACTTGCATATTATGGATACAGGCGTAGAGGCTTATATACCAACAGAGTTTCATGCCGACTATGCAGATAAAGCTGTGGCTGCTTTCGACGCCGCTACTTCTCATTTCCCCGAGCTTAAGGACTTATTAGAAGCTGTAAAAATCGCTTTAAGGGAAAAACTTGAGGCCCGAGGAGTTAGTTGGGAGAGCAAAGTCTAAATATAATTTTATGGCAAATTCGGAAATAGAAATCAAAGTTAATATTGAAAACATGGATAATTTAACAAAGTTTTTAGAAGAAAATGCCATGTTTAAATTGTCCACCCGTCAGATTGATGAATACTTTAATGCCCCAGATAGAGATTTTTTGGCTATCCGTCCGGTTACTGAATGGTTGCGTCTTCGGCAGACCAGAGAGGCGGTTCTGATAACTTACAAAAAGGCGCACTATACTACGGAGGGGAAGCTGAATTTCCGTGACGAGTTTGAAACTATAGTTGGTGACATCGATCAAGCCAGAAAAATTCTTTTGTCTCTTGGTTATACTCCATTGGTTACAGTTAACAAAGTTCGCAAAATCTGGCGTTACCAGGAGTATGAAGTAGCCCTAGATGAAGTACAGGGATTAGGGATATTTGTAGAAATTGAGTATAAAGGTGAAGACCCAAGCAACCCAAAGTTAATCACTGACCAAATGATTGAGTTTTTACGGAAAGTTGATTGTGGAGAGATCAAACGGCACCACTCTGGTTACCCTTACATTATGCTTCTTCCTAGTGAGGCGCGTTACGATGTTATAACATAAGTTTAGTAAACAAAATCCCGGCTATTAGCCGGGATTTAAGTTTAAAATAACTTTAGTACTTTCCACCAGTTTTCTATATAATCTTGCCTTCGGTTTTGGTATTTTAGGTAATAGGCATGTTCCCAGAGGTCGAGTCCTATAATGGGTGTGTGGCCAAGGGAAAGAGGTGAATCCTGATTAGGCAAAGAATACATTTTTAATTTGTCATTTTCGTCACGCACCAACCAACTCCAACCGCTGCCGAAATGAGCAAGAGAAAGTTTGTTAAACTCTTCCTTAAAATTGTCCAAAGAACCCCAAGTCTCTTCAATTTTTTTAACTAACATTTCGTCAGTTTGCTTTTCTGGCCCCATGATGAGCCAATACAGGTTGTGATTAACAAACCCACCGCCATTATTTCTTATCTTCACTCGATCTCCCTCATCGACAGAAACATTTTTAATATCTGTGAGTATTTCTTCCGCCGTTTTTTCTGTTAGTTCTGAATATTTATTAACAAGTTCTTGGAAATTATCTAAATACTTTTGATGGTGCTTGGTATAATGTACCTCCATAGTTTTAGCATCAATGTACGGCTCAAGCGCATTATAACTATATGGTAATAGTACTAAAGAGTGTTGCATAAATGTATTCTTAGTAAATTTTAAATAGTATACATATTTAGTATGAATCTATCATAATGCAAAAGTGAAGCGAAGTCAAATATGTTTGTCATAAAGAAAACCCACGCTCTTAGCGTGGGTTAAAGTCTATTCTTCAGGAGGTAAGGGTACTTCTTCGTCGGTTGGTTCACCTGGGTTTCCTTCCTCTTCCTCTGGCGCCTCACCTCGTTCAACCACTTCCCATACCTTATCTCTGATTTCGTTTAATAGTTTTGGGTTATCCTTTAAATATTTTTTAGCAGTCTCGCGGCCAACACCTAATTTTTCTTCGCGGTAGTTATATGAATTTCCTTTTTTGTCTATTACTTTGTAAGTAACAGCGGTGTCTAATAAATCGCCCGACAATGAAATACCTTCATTGTACATGATATCAAATTCTGTTGTGCGGAATGGGGGCGCTACTTTGTTCTTTACTACTTTAATTTTTACGCGATTACCAATTACTTTGTCACCCTGTTTAATCTGAGCAGCCCGGCGGATTTCAATGCGGATAGACGAATAGAATTTTAAAGCTACACCACCAGTTGTAGTTTCTGGGTTGCCAAAATATACGCCGATCTTCATACGAGTCTGGTTAATGAAGATCAAGACGGTTTTGGACTTACTAATAATCGCAGTCAGTTTACGGAGAGCCTGACTCATGAGGCGAGCCTGTAAACCCATCTGCGCCTCGCCCATTTCTCCTTCAATTTCCGCCTTTGGCACCAGGGCCGCAACGGAGTCCACAACTACAACGTCAACAGCATTAGAGCGCACCAAAGTTTCTACGATTTCTAATGCCTGTTCACCGGTATCTGGCTGAGAAATTAAAAGTTCGTCAACCTTAATACCAATTTTACGTGCATAATCTGGGTCAAAAGCGTGTTCGGCATCGACAAAAGCCGCAATGCCACCACGTTTTTGCACTTCCGCTACAACGTGCTGTGCTAAAGTTGTTTTACCACTAGCTTCTGGTCCATACACTTCAATAATACGACCACGTGGTACGCCTTTAACGCCAAGTGCTATGTCCAGGGACATGCAGCCAGTAGGTATTGATTCTACCTGCATTGAAGCCTTGGCTTCGCCAAAAGTCATAATTGCCCCATCACCAAAGCGGCTCTTGATCTGCTCGATCGCGCTTTCGGCTGCTTTCAGCTTGTTCTTTACCTCCTCGTTAACTGATCCTTTAGCCATACTAGAATAAAATTAAATACTTTTATTAATTTGGTAATACGCTTATCTTTTCACCAGCGACTGCTCCTGGCCTCGCAACGACGTGACGGGTCACAGTAGTGGTTTTGCCGTGCTTCTTTTTTACGGAAACAATAATTGTGTTAACACCGTTTTGTAAATCTAAATGTGTTTCAAATCTCCCCGCATCATTTACCCGAACCTCCTGTCCGTTAATTGTTAAAGCTGTTTCCTTTTCTGTCTCCCCTTGGATGAACGCAGAAAGCGTATTCGCGATCATACCTTCTTCTGGCGAGTAAAGAACCAGCTCGGGTGGCTCAATTACCCCTTTAACTTGCCAAGCTAGGTAGCCAAGGAAGATAAAAATAAAAACCCCAGCGACAACATAACGGAGTGTTAAAGAGAAGAAGTTAAAGCGAGAATTACGAATAGTTTGGTGTGGATGGATAGTTCGGATGTCTTTTAGACCACCTTCATTCTTAAAATCTCTGGTCAAAGATTTCGGATCAAGCCCAACCGCTTTAGCATAACCTTTAATATATGCTAGTCGGTAGGCAACGGCCTGAGGTAGACGATGGTACTCACAATCCTCAATCATCAGCAAGTGATTCTTGGCGATTAAAGAATTGCGTGAGATATTATCCAAATCCAAACCAATGCGAATTCGAGCTTCTTTTAACTCTTCGCCAACGCGCTTTGTTTTCGCTATCTTTTTGTAGCAAAACATTGTCATAATCTACTCTTTAAACACTGTTCCGCCAGCGTCCATAGTTTGTTCATCCTCGCTCAGCTCTCCTTCTGGTTCTGGCATTAGGTGTTCACTGAAAACTTCTCTAGGTTTAGCGCCATCAGCAGGTCCTACTATACCAGCTTCCTCTAATTCGTCAAGCAGTCTGGCCGCCCGGGCATAGCCCACTTTCATGCGGCGTTGTAATAACGAAGCACTGGCTTTGCCAGACTCCATAACCACTCGCTTTGCTTCGTCAAAAAGCGGATCTTGGTCGTCACTTCCACCGCCAAACATATTCATCGTTCCGCCAGAAACCCCGCCGCCCTTACTAACAATTGATTCGTTGTAATTTGGTTCAGCGTTCCCCTTCAGGAATTCAACAATCCGCTTCATTTCCTCTTCAGAAACATAGGCACCCTGGATACGTTTTGGTTTGGAGAGTTCAGCTGTTAAGAACAACATGTCGCCTCGTCCTAAAAGTTTCTCTGCACCAGGACAATCTAAGATGGTACGGGAATCGATAAGCGAAGCAACCGAGAAAGCAATGCGAGCTGGGATGTTTGCTTTCATAAGACCGGTAATAACTTCCACACTTGGGCGTTGGGTAGCGACAATTAAGTGAATACCAACTGCCCGGGCCATCTGGGCAATGCGGATGATGCCAGCTTCCACTTCACTGGCAGCCATGGCCATAAGATCAGCGAGCTCATCAATAACGAAAACAATGTAAGGCATTTTTTCAGTGGCTGTCTTGTTGTAAGATTGGATGTCGCGTTTTCCTGCTTGAGCGAGAACATCAAAACGGCGTTCCATTTCACCAATTGTCCATTTCAAAGCATTTACAGTTTTACTTGGGTCAGTGATAACTGGAGTCAAAAGGTGCGGAATGCCGTTATACAAAGTTAATTCGACTCTTTTTGGATCAACCATAATAAGCCGTAAGGTTTCTGGTGTGTTTTGGTATAGCAAGCTTAACAAAATGGTATTAATACAAACTGTTTTACCAGAACCAGTTGTACCAGCAATGAGTAGATGTGGCATTTTAGCTAATTTTCCAAACCAGACTTTGCCAGCTACATCCTTACCTAACGCGATTTGCAAGCTGTCGTCACGTTCTTTAAATTCCGGGGCTTCTAACAACTCACGCAAAGTAACCATGGCCACTTTTTGGTTGGGGACCTCAATACCAACCAAAGATTGACCAGGAATTGGCGCCTCAATACGAATAGGGTGAGCAGCCATAGCCAAAGCCAGATCGTTACTTAAAGCTAAGATGCGAGTCAGTTTAATACCTTTGGCTGGCTTTAGTGAATATTGTGTAACAGTCGGACCAACACGGACTTCGCCCATGTCTACCTCAATACCAAAGTTTTGCAAGGTATCTTTAATCACCTCGGCATTGCTTTTAATATCACCTGATGATGGTTTGCTTTTCGAAGTAAAGAGCAGGTTTGTGTCAGGTAAGGCAAAAGAACTGTAATCTGGTAGTGGTAGTTCTTCAATTTCTTCCTTATTAGTTGTTTCCTCGGTTTCTTCATCTGCTTCAGCCGAATTGCGTTCTAAGGATTTGCGTTCAAAAGCGCGTTTTTCTTCCTCTTCTTCTAGATTAACAGTTTCCCACTCTTCTTCGTTTTCTTCGCTCGGTGTTTCTTGGTAATCCCCCTTAATTTTGAATTCAACCTTCTTCTCTTTTTTGAATGAACCGAAGAAGTTTAGTAATTGTTGACCAATAAAACCCATCATTAAGAAAAATTTCTTGTTTAAAAGCACTAACTGAGCTAAGGAAGTGTTGAAAAGGAAAATGACAGAAACAAGTAAAAGAGCGATAAAAATTACTAGACTACCCCAATAACCGAGATAGGTACCAAGCGGCCAAGCCAACGCCAGGCCAAACAAACCACCGCCATAGCCTTGCATGGCTAGGCTAACCATTTCCTCAACTGGTTTTTGGATATGGACAAGACCATTAAAGCTTAAAAAGAAAAGTAAAGAGCCAAAAAAGTGGGTTGGCCGGTATTCGTAGCTTAAGTCTTTAATAATTAAACCAGCCACAATGGCTAGAATGATCGGGAAAACGTACCTAACTTGACCAAAGACAATAGCCAGCAAGGAGTCAATAAAGTGGCCAGCAATACCAGCCAGATTAAAGAAACTAAGAATGGACAGGCCGGCTATGACGAAGAGGAAAATAGATAAAAGACCCCTGCCAATTTCAGGGTTCAGATTAATTCGCTCATGCAAAGGTGGCCGTCCGCGACGTGGTCGTGACATAATTATTTTTGTTACGAATATTATACCACAGAGGAGAAAAGCGAACAAATAACGTGGGGCTTGGTCTTGCTAAAACAAGCGAACTCAGGTATACTGACTGGTCAGGAATATGGAATATGACACTGCCTTATTACAAACAAGAGACAAATTATACCTGTGGACCAGCTAGTTTGCGAATGGTCATGGCTTATTTGGGTTATAGCTATGAAGAGTCGGAACTTCGAAAAATGCTAAAGACTACCAAGGTTTGGGGTACTTTGCACAAAAATATAGTTAAGGCTGCTGAAAAACATAAACTCAGTTACGTTGTTAAGCGAAATACCAGTATCGAGGAATTAAAAAAGTCGTTGAAAAAGAAAAAGGTCGCCATTGTCTGTTATATGATTCCGCAAGGTAATATTTATCACTATGCAGTGGTTCGGAAAATCGGTTCTAAATACATTTATCTTCATGACCCTTATCTCGGGCCAGACTGCAAATATCTAATTGAGGATTTTATAGAAGTTTGGAAAAGTGACCCTAAGCACGAGGGGGATGAAAGATGGTTTTTCGCCATTGAAACAAAAGGTCATATAAATTAAAACCGCTCTGTAAGCTACACAGGCGGTTTTTTAGTTGTCTTGACCAGTATACATGTTGAGGCTATTATTAATTAATAAAATAATTAAATAAGATTATGCGTATAGGTATAATTGGGTCAATGCAGTTTACGGAAAAGATGTTAGAAGTAAGGGAGGCTTTAGTTGATTTAGGACACGATGCTTACGTGACAAGTTATGCCGTGGGTTTTGTTGGTAAAACAGACGAAGAAAAAGAAGTTTTAAAAATTGAACAGAAGATGGACAAAAACGAAGATGTAATCAAGGAATATTGGGACCTGATGCAAGGTGGCGATGTGGTTTTGGTTTTAAATTTGGATAAACACGGTATAAAAAATTACGTGGGAGGAAACACGCTTATGGAAATAGGGTTTGCGCACGTGCTCGGACAAAAAATATTTATGTGGAATCCTATTCCTGAACAGCCGTACTGTAAACACGAGATCGAGTCGGCTCATCCGACAATTATTAATGGCGATTTATCTTTAATAAAATAATATGGAGATAATGGATATTGTAGACGGTAAAGACGAAGTCGTGGGTCAAGTAGATAAGGAAGACGTTTACAAAAAATTATTATGCCATCGTATAGTTCATGTACTAATTTTTAATGATGAGGGAAAAATGGCGCTGCAACTTCGCCACCCTAATCTTTCTTTTGCCCCAAATCATTGGTCGACCACAGTCGGTGGTCATGTCCAAAGTGGTGAAAGCTATGAAGAAGCGGCGAAACGTGAAATGATGGAAGAGATCGGGATTGAATTACCGTTAGAATATTTTTCTAAAGATTTTTACCAAGTACCAGGGAGACCAGATAAATTTTTTGTTAGTTATAAAGCAAAATATGAGGGGCCTTTCCAACTGGAGGAAGGAGCAGTAGTAAAAGTTGACTATTTCACCATCGATCAAATTAAGAGCATGATTGATCAAGGTGAAAAATTTCATCCTGAACTTTTGTATCTTCTCAAGAAATACTTTTTGTAAAAATAAACCCTCGACATAATCGAGGGTTTTTCTTTCCACTAAGCTGCGTAAAGAGTTGCATGTTTTAATCACGAGTCGAATCTAAAAAACTTCGACTATAAACAAAATAATGTTTACAGAGGAGAGAGAATTGCTTTTTATAATCCGATCCGGTTGAGACATCAACTCCACCGCAGCTCATTGGAAAGAAAGTGAGAATATTGTAAAGTCAAATACACCTAGTGTCAAGTGTGGATAGGTATATAGGTAGGTTGTTGTTGAAAACAGATTAAGGTATACTATATTTTGTCTATTATTTAAATTTCGGAATATGGCTGAAAGAAGTCGGGAAGTAAAAAAATATGACCGTTCGTTTTTTGATGAGCAAATCCTCAAAGCTAATGAGGTGAGTCTTTTAGAATTATTAAGACGCGGCAACCCTGAACAAGGAGTTTTCGGTGCAGACATAGAAATGATAGAGAGAGCTATTTATGATAAGGAATTTCGTAAAAAATTGGTGGGGCTAAACATAAAAGTAGGTTCTGATTTTGTGCCCTTATCAACCGCCAGTCGAGAGCAATTAAAAGAAGCAAAGCTTGCTCGAGTGGGGCTTTTACTAAATAAATTAGTAGAAATTGATTTAGAGAATTTGGTTTTTTTACCACCAGAAGAGCAACAGTTTTTGATCGGCTTAAAACAGAGAGCGATAAAAGGAGAAAAAATTTTGGTGAGAGAAATTATGGATTTTTTTCAAATGCACCAGCTTAATCACGAAAAAATGTCTGAAACCCAGCAACAAAGAATAGAAAAACATGCCGAGGTATTTAGTTCGCTAAGCCAAAAATTTTTGGAGCACATTGGAATGGATAGTGAAAGAGCTGCAGAAATTGTTAGTAGACTGAAAAGAGTAAGGCTGCAAGTTAAAGATCGATTAAGCTTGTTGGCTTATACACCACCAGGGAGAAAATTAGAAGAGGCCATGAATGTGGGCGGAAATTTCGATCCTGTCCTACAAATAATATCTATTTTTCCACCCAAGTACTCGGGTTCGAGAGAGGATGCTTACGTTGGGATGGCTGTGCCTCATGAATTTTTTCACAGCGCTTCTGGTATAGCTATTAAAGAAGGACCGCTCACTTCTAGCGAAGATGGCATTAGAATCATGAAAGCTGGGATGGGTTTTGCGCTTGGCAACGGCAGAATGTTATCGGGGCTTAATGAAGGATATACACAAATTTTAACCAAAAAATATCTGGAGTTTTTGCAAATTGAAAGACCGGAAAGCTTGACGGCAGAAGACGTTCAAGCTTCTGCCCGGATCGCTGATGATGTTTATCCAGAGGAAGCTAAATTGGTAAGAAAAATTATTGAGGCTTTAGATTTAAGAGACCCTAGTTGTGGCGCTTTTGAATTGTTTCGCAACGCTTATTTTGAAGATCTACAGACTTCTGCATCTAAGTCTGGATTTCCTGCTACTCAAGAATTAAATCGTACTTTGTATAAGTTTTTTGGGAGGGGCTTCTTGCTCGCGATTGAAAAAATGCTCCGGAAAGGGGATATTTCCCGAGCATTGGATTTTATAGAAAGCAAATCTTCTGGAGCTGTCTAGTTTGATTAAATGAGAATTTTTGTTCCAGTCACTTATCCACTGTTTTCAGGTTGACAAATCACTTGACTTTTTGTATTATTCTAGTACTTTGAAAACCATAGGCGTAAACAACCATTTTTTGGCTAAATATAGCTAAAAGTTCGGTTGCGTCCAACCTCGCTTAGCGCAAGGTTTTACAAACATCGAGAATAAATAGATGCGTACCTTGCTTTTTTTGGCTCAACTGTAAGAAAAATTGATTAAGCCCAATGCACCAGCGGCCTTTTTTGGTTTGTGGCTTTTGCCTGCTTTTTTAACAAAAAATAACCTTTTTTAAACTAAAATAACTTTAAAACGCTAAGCTTATGTCCATCTACAAGCACAAGCCAGTTTCTTCTGCCCCTCGTCGTTTCTTCAACGGCCGAGAGGGTGTTATGCCGTTACCAGACCTAATTGAGCTCCAAAAGGACTCCTATGGTTGGTTTTTAAAGTTCGGTGTTAAAGAGCTTTTTGAAGAGGTTTCCCCAATCACAGACTTTACCGGTCGGGACCTTGAGTTATATCTCGAAGATTATTATTTAGATGAGCCTCGTTTTGATGAGGTGGTCTGTCGTACTCGTAACATCACTTTCGAAGCCCCGCTTCGTATTACTGCTCGCTTGGTAAACAAAAGGACTGGTCAGTCTAAGTCACAAGAAATTTATTTGGGTGAAATCCCGGTCATGACTAACCGTGGTACTTTCATTGTTAATGGTATTGAACGTGTCGTAGTTTCTCAGCTGATTCGTAGCGCCGGTGCTTTCTTTACGGCGGAAAATGTTCGTGGTCGTCGATTCTATGGCGCGAAGATCATCCCAAACCGCGGTGCTTGGATCGAAGTGGAAACTGACATGAACAATGTGCTTTGGGTAAAAGTAGATCGCAAACGTAAAGTTGCCGCCACTTCTATTCTCCGGGCTTTTGGCTATGAGAACGATGACGAGATTAAGAAATTGTTCGAGGATGTTAATACTAACCCACACATCGATTACGTCGATGCCACGATTAAGAAAGATTTAGCCAAGAACCGCGATGAAGGTTTAATTGAAGTTTACAAAAGAATTCGTCCTGGTGATTTAGCCACTGCTGACAACGCTAAGAGTTTAATCGAAGCCATGTTCTTTAACTTCGAGCGCTATGATCTTGGTCGCGTTGGTGTTTACAAATTCAATACCAAGTTTGATCTCGGTTATACCGAAGGAGATTTTGATCAAAAAGATAATCGTGTTTTAAGTCCAGAAAAATTATTACTAGTTTTAAAAGAAGTTGTTCGCTTAAACGTTACTCAAGAAGAACCAGATGATGTTGATCACTTAGGTAACCGCCGTGTTCGATCAGTTGGTGAATTAGTACAAAACAGATTTCGTATCGGTTTAGCTAGAATGGAACGTATCATCAAAGATCGCATGAGTACTTATGATGTTGAGCAACTAAGTCCAAATAAACTTATCAACGCTCGTCCAGTGACTTCAGCCATCCGTGAATTTTTCATGAGTTCACAGTTGTCTCAGTTCATGGACCAAACCAATCCATTGTCTGAACTTGAGCATAAACGTCGTTTGTCCGCTCTTGGTCCAGGTGGTTTGTCTCGTGATCGCGCTGGCTTCGAAGTTCGTGACGTGCACACTACTCATTATGGTCGTATCTGTCCGATTGCTACTCCGGAAGGTCCAAACATTGGTTTGGTTAACCATCTTTCAAGTTACGCTCGTATTAACGAATTTGGTTTTATTGAAACACCATACCGCAAAGTTTTACGTGAAGTAGAAAACGATCCGAAACTTCTAGTGGGAGAAATTTTACGTGGTGATATTGAGGGTCTCAAAGATGGTACCAAGATTACTGAAGACGTTGCTAAAAAATTAGCAAAATCCAGTTTAAAACGTATTCCAGTAAAACCACGTTTAACAAATGAAATTGTTTATTTAAATTCCTTTAAGGAGGAGAAGGTCGTAACTGCCGCCGCCTCGACAAAAGTTGATGCTGACGGTTATTTTGTTGACGAAATGATTGCGGCTCGTGTTAACGGTAAGGCTGGTGTTGGCAGAAGTGAAGATGTTGAATATATTGACGTTGCCCCACACCAGATTGTGAGTATCGCAACAGCTTGTATTCCTTTCCTTGAACATGATGATGCGACTCGTGCTCTCATGGGTACAAACATGCAACGTCAGGCTGTTCCCTGTATTAATCCAGAACCACCATTGGTTGGTACTGGTGTTGAACGTGAAGCGGCTTTGTATACTGGCCACATTGTTGTCGCAGATGCTGATGGCGATATCACAGAAATGGATGGTAGTAAGATTGTCTTGACTACCAAGAAAGGTGAAAAGTTTACTTACAATTTAAATAAATTCGTTCGCTCTAACTCTTCAACCTGTATCAACCAACATCCTTGTGTGAATGTAGGTGACAAGGTGAAGAAGGGCGATGTTTTATCCGATGGTCCATCTGTCCGCGATGGTGAAATGGCTCTCGGAAGAAATGTTTTGGTTGGTTACATGGTCTGGGATGGTTTTAACTACGAAGACGCGGTTATCATTTCTGAACGCGTTGTGCAAAAAGATGCTTACACTTCAATCCACATTGAAGACTACACCATTGATGTTCGTGAAACCAAACTTGGTCCAGAAGTTGTGACTTCTGACATTCCAAATGTTAGTGAAGAAAAATTAAAGAACCTAGATAGTGAAGGTATTGTACGTATTGGTGCAGAAGTAAAATCTGGCGATATCTTAGTTGGTAAGATTACACCAAAGGGTGAAACTGAACTAAGCGCGGAAGAAAGATTGCTTCGTGCCATCTTCGGTGAGAAAGCTCGTGACGTTCGTGACTCTTCTTTGTATCTTGAACATGGTGAGCATGGTAAAGTGATTGGTATCCAAATCTTCTCTGCTGAAGCTGGTGACAAACTTGAACCAGGTGTTATTAAACAAGTTCAGGTTACAGTGGCTGACATGAGAAAAGTACAGGTTGGTGATAAAATGTCTGGTCGCCATGGTAACAAAGGTGTGATCTCCAAAGTCGTTCCGGTCGCTGACATGCCATTTATGGAAGATGGTACTCCATTAGATATTATTTTGTCCCCGCTTGGTGTTATCTCACGTATGAACTTGGGTCAGTTACTTGAAAACCACCTAGGTTTGGCGGCTAATGCTTTAGGCTACAAGGTTGCTACTCCAGTATTAGACGGCATGACCGAAGAACAAATTAAAGCCGAATTAAAGAAAGCTGGCTTGCCAGAAGGTGGCCAGGTTACTTTGTGTGATGGCCGTACTGGTGAACCTTTTGATAACCCCGTTACTATCGGTTACAACTACATGTTGAAGTTGAACCACATGGTTGAAGACAAGATCCACCAACGTTCTATTGGCCCTTACAGTTTGATCACTCAACAGCCATTGGGCGGTAAAGCACAATTCGGTGGTCAGAGATTTGGTGAAATGGAAGTTTGGGCTTTGGAAGCATATGGTGCTGCCCATACTTTACAAGAAATGTTAACCATTAAGTCCGATGATGTTCCCGGTCGCTCTAAAGCTTATGAAGCGATCATTAAGGGTGAGCAAGTATCTCGTGTTAACATCCCTGAATCATTTAACGTTTTGGTCCGCGAACTTAAAGGTCTGGGCCTGGACGTCGAGTTATTAAGCCGTAGTGAATCTGGTCAGTATTTGCCTACTGAAGAAGTAAAGCGTGAAAAGGCAGAGACTGAAGAAGCGGCTCCGGTCGAAGCGCCGGTTCAAGCCGAGTAACGGCCTTAATTCACCTTAAATAGTCATGAAAAATATGTCACGCGATTCACTCCATTCAATTGACTTCGATGCCATTCGTCTTAGGCTGGCCTCTCCTGACATTATCCGCAATTGGTCATACGGTGAAGTAAACAAACCAGAAACCATTAACTACCGCACCCAGAAACCTGAGAAGGGTGGTTTGTTTGCCGAAGAAATTTTTGGTCCGACCAAAGACTGGGAATGTTATTGTGGAAAGTATAAAAAGATTAGATATAAAGGTATTGTCTGCGACAAGTGTGGTGTAGAAGTTACTCACTCCTTAGTTCGCCGAGAACGCATGGGTCACATCGAACTGGCTGCTCCAGTCTCCCACATTTGGTTCTTACGTTCAGTCCCATCCAAAGTTGGTTTGGTTTTAGACCTTTCGGCTCAGGCTTTGGAAAAAGTTATTTACTTCGCTTCATTTGTAATAACTCAAGTCGATGAAGAAGGTAAGAAATTAGCTTCTGATCAATTACGTCAAGAATATAAGTCCAAACGCAAACAGATCGAACGTGAATTAGAACAAGCCATTCAAAAGTTGAATGATGAAAAAGCTGGGAAATCTGCTTTGGACAACGCCCAACAAGAAGCTGAGCGCAAATTAAAATCTCTAGAAAATGATTTCCAACAAGCTGACAAGGAACTAAAGGAAATCCAAGTGATGAAGATTGTTTCCGAAAATCGTTACCAGGAACTTTCTTTGCGCTATGGTCATTTATTTGAAGCTTCAATTGGTGCCGAAGCCGTCCGCAACTTACTCGAGCGCATTGATCTTGAAGAAACTATTAAACGTCTAACTGAGGAACAACAAACTGCAAAAGGTGCAAAACGTGAAAGAATCATCCGCCGTAAGAAACTACTTAAGAGTTTGTTCATGACTGGTATCCGCCCAGAATGGATGATCATGTTAAATATCCCGGTTATCCCACCAGACTTACGTCCAATGGTTGCTCTTGATGGTGGTCGTTTTGCAACCAGTGACTTAAATGATTTGTATCGTCGTGTTATTAACCGCAACAATCGTTTACGTCGTTTGAATGAATTGGATGCTCCGGAAGTTATCTGTCGCAACGAGAAAAGAATGCTGCAAGAAGCGGTTGATGCTTTGATCGACAATAGTGCTCGCCACTCAAAGACCGTCACTGCTTCCACTGGTCAAAAGAGACAATTGCGTTCTTTGGCCGACATCTTAAAAGGTAAACAAGGTCGTTTCCGCCAGAATCTTTTAGGTAAACGTGTTGATTATTCTGGTCGTTCGGTAATCGTCGTTGGCCCAACCCTAAATATTGATGAATGTGGTTTGCCAAAACGCATGGCTCTCGAATTATTCAAGCCATTCATTATTAGTGAGATTATTAAACGTGAATTAGCTCACAACGTTCGTAGTGCTAGCCGCTTTATTGAATCGGAGCGTGATGAGGTTTGGGATATTTTGGAAGAATTAACCAAAACCACTCGCGTGCTTTTGAACCGTGCGCCAACCCTACACCGCTTAGGTATCCAGGCTTTCCACCCTCGTTTAATCGAAGGTAAAGCTATCCAATTACATCCCTTGGTTTGTACGGCTTTCAACGCTGACTTCGACGGTGACCAGATGGCTGTACATTTGCCTTTGACTTTAGAAGCCCGCGCTGAAGCCGATAATCTTATGGCTGCAGAAAAGAATCTTTTGAAGCCAGCGACTGGCCAACCAGTTATTACTCCTAAGCAAGACATTGCACTTGGTTGTTTCTACCTGACTCACCACAAGACCGATGATACGGCTGAAGTTAAGAAGTTCTTCTATTCACCAAAGGAAGCCTTGCTTGCTTACAAGAGCCGCGTTGTTACTTTGCACGAACGCATTAAAGTTCGTATTTCTGAAGGTTTAGAACGACACGGCAAGAGCGAACCATTCTTGCTTGAGACTTCCATGGGTCGTCTTATCTTCAACGAAGTTGTTCCCGAAGGCTTACCATATTACAACGAAACAATTAACGTTAAAAAATTAGCCATGATCATCCGGCTTTCTCTTGAAATGAATGGCCAAGAACGTACCGCTCATTTCTTGGATGATTTAAAGAACATGGGCTATAAGTATGTCACCAAGTCTGGTTACTCACTTGGTATGAACAACTTCCCACGTATTGATGAAAAGCCAGCGATCTTAAAAGAAAGCGATGCTCGTGTACAAGAAGTAGAAGAACAATTCCAAGAAGGTTTGTTAACTCAAGCTGAACGTCGTGCCAAGATTTTAGAAATCTGGACTGAAGCTAAAGAAAAGATTTTGGCCAATAACCAAGCAACCTTGGATAAAAACGGTCCAGTATTCGCCATGATTGATTCTGGTGCTCGTGGTACTTGGGGTCAGCTTGGTCAGGTTATTGGTATGAAAGGTTTGGTGGTGTCTCCTTCCGGCGATATTATCGAGCTTCCGGTTAAAGGTAACTTTAAAGAAGGTTTCGATGTACTTGAATTCTTCATCTCCTCCCACGGTACTCGTAAGGGTTTGTCCGATACCGCTTTACGTACTGCTAACGCTGGTTACTTAACCCGTCGTTTAGTAGATGTTTCTCAAGATGTCGTAGTCTTAGAAGACGATTGTGGTGATGATATCGGTGAAACCTTTACTGAAGCTCAGTCTAAAGAAATGGGTGAGAAATTGGCTGACCGTGTCTGGGGTCGTTATGTCTTAGCGGATGTTAAGACAAACGATGGTAAGGTCATTGTTAAGGCCGGTGAAGCCATTGATGACAAAGCGGCTCGCGAAATTGAAAAGAGCGGTGTTACCTCAGTGCATGTTCGTAGCGTCTTACAATGTCATTTGCCAAAAGGTGTTTGCCGCAAGTGTTATGGCTTTGATCTCGCCCACAACGCTCCAGCTAACATTGGTGTGGCCGTTGGTGTAATCGCTGCTCAGTCTATCGGTGAACCGGGTACTCAGCTTACACTTCGCACCTTCCACACTGGTGGTGTCATGGGTGGAGATATTACCCAAGGTTTGCCCCGCGTAGAAGAACTATTTGAATGTCGTGCACCAAAGCACCAAGCTGTCTTGGCTGAAGTTGAAGGAACTGTCGAAATTGATGATGCTGACGGTAAGGTTATTACTTCCGCCTCTGGCAAGAAGATCTTTGAAGGCCGCCGTGGTCAAAAAATCATCCGCATTAAGTTTGAGGGTATGGAAGAAATGAAACTCAAATTTACTGAGGAAGACGAAGTGGAAGTAAAAGATGGTGATACAGTAAATAAAGATCAGGTTCTCATGGTTCGTGGTGGATCTGGTGAAGAAATTAAAGCTAAATACGGTGGTACTGTTAAAGTTAACAAGAACACTATTATTTTAACCTACGAAGGTCCAAAGGTTCGTGAATACATCGTCCCATTGGGTTACAAAGTCACTGTTCAAGACGGACAAAAGGTAGAAAAAGGTGACCGCCTAACTGATGGTAGTATTAACCTCCAAGACCTCTTTGATCTTAAGGGTCGCCCAGCGGTGCAAAGATACGTTTTGGAAGAAGTACAAAACATCTACTCTTCTCAAGGCCAGAAGGTTAATGATAAGCACGTAGAAATCATTATCCGCCAGATGTTTAGCCGTGTCTATGTTGAAGATGCTGGTGACACAGATTTATTACCAGGTGAAGTAGTAGAGAAAGCCCAGTTAGAGATTTCTAACCGTATGGCTAAGAAAGACGGCGGTAAGACTGCTACCTGCCGCGAACTCTTACTCGGTGTTTCTCGTGTTGCTCTTTCCACCCAGAGTTTCTTGTCTTCTGCTTCCTTCCAGGAAACAGCGAAAGTTCTTATTAACACCGCTATCACTGGTAAGATTGACTATCTTGAAGGTCTTAAAGAAAATGTTATTATCGGTCGTCTTATCCCAGCTGGTACTGGTTTCAAAGGTTAATAAAATATTTAAAGAGCCCCATAACTGGGGCTCTTGTTTTTGGCTAAAATTTGAGATAGAATAACAATATAAAACAAAAATCCTACACTTTAAAGTATAGGATCTTATGTATTCCATTTAGCTTCTCTGTAGTCTTTAGCTAACAAGTGTTTGCTAGTTAAGGGCCGGGACAGAGAAGCTGTCCGCGGGTTAAAGAGTATGGGAACAGCTAGGTGGTTCGTCGATCACCGCCTTCGCTGTAGAACAGCGAGGGTAGCGATTGAGAAGAACACACCTCCCACAACCGTCACGCGCTTAGGTTCGCGCGCAAGATCGTGGAACAAGCCGTCCCCGGTAAGGTCACCGCTCGCGCAGGCCAGGAGTCCGCAGATGATGCTTGCGAACACGGCTCCAGCCACGAGAGCGAGGACTAGCCGAACGATCGCTTGATCACACTGCTGGGTCATTTGACCCCTCCATGCCCCCGCAGGGGCAAGTTGGAATAGACAAGATTTAATCACGAAAATGAGTTATAGTCAATCACATTTTTATGTATAACCGCACCAAAATTATAGTCGTAACTTCCCTAATTTTAGCTATATTTGCAGGAATTCTAGGATATTTTTATGGGCCAAAAATATCCACAGATGGCAGCGTTTTTAACAGTACTGTTGAGGCTCAAAATGATAATCCCAACACCTCAACACCGGTCGTAGGTAAAAACCATAATCCCTATGTAAACGATTCTCGTTTGTATGATGAATTTTTTGACTACGCCAAAAAGCCTAATGCCATTAGTGATAAAATTGTCTCTGGTGTTATCCCACATCATCTTGTCGCTGGTCACTATGTAGCTGGATTTTTCGATTCTGTACAGAACACCGATCCTGAAGTAGTAGTATTGGTTGGGCCTAATCATGGGCAGCGTGGCAATGACAATTTTGTATCCAGCTACTTAAATTGGAACACACCATATGGTGAATTAAAGACAGATGCTAAATTGGTTGGTAAATTGGAAAAAGAAGGACTGGTTAAGATTAAGCCGGAAATAATGGAGGGAGAACATAGTATTAGTTCGCTCGTACCGTTTATCAGAAAAAACTGGAAAAACACTAAAATAGTGCCAGTCATTGTTAAAAACAACGCCACAACTTCAGAATTAGATCGATTGGTGGAGTGGATTAAAAATGAAGTAGGAGATAAGGGATTGCTTTTAACTAGTGTAGACTTTTCACACTACCTGCAAAAAGATTCGGCAGATTTTCATGATGAGTTGTCCTTAGCAGTTTTAAGATCAGGCGACTTATCTCGGGTTCGTAAGTTGGAAGTAGATAGCCCTAATAGTTTGTACTTATTACTGAAGTACAATGAACAAATGGGTGCGAAAAAGTTTGAATTTTTTTCTCATACTAATAGTGCGGACATTTTAGAAAATCCGTCCTTGCTGGAAACCACTTCTCACGTCATTGCCGGATTTAATAGAGGTGAAGCGGCAGATAAGGCTATTACAATGCAATTTTTTGGCGACATGATGCTAGAACGCAATGTTGCTAAGGTCATGGGCGTAAAAGGACTAGATTATCTTTTTGACAAATTAAAGGCCCAAGAAAACCGCTTCTTCTATGGCATGGACTTATTAGTTGCCAACCTCGAAGGTCCGTTTGCGCCAAGTAGAGTCCCCACCACTAAGTCCATCGCTTTTCGTTTTGATCCAAAACTCGCTTCGCAATTGTCTAAGTATGGTTTCAGCGGATTCAATATCGCCAACAACCATACCGTGGATATGGGCTGGGCGAATGTGGATTACACCAAAAAGATTTTAAAACAAAATAATTTAAAATATTTTGGTGATCAATTACGTGAAGGGAAAGAGTATTCTTGGATTGCGGGAGAAGAAATGGGCTTACCAGAAAAAGTTGCTTTTATCGGTGTTAATAACACCGACCACGCCTTGAAGATGGCAAAGGTTAGAGAAGCGATTGAGGAAGCAAAAAAGCAGGCTAGATACATAGTTGTTAACGTCCATTGGGGAGTAGAATACCAGCGAAACTCCAGAAAGGCTGAACAAGATTTAGCGCATTGGTTTGTGGACCAAGGAGTCGATGCGGTGATTGGTCATCATCCCCATGTGATTCAAGAAATGGAAGTGTATAAAGGTGCACCAATTTTTTATTCACTTGGCAATTTCATCTTTGACCAATATTTTTCAACGGAAACACAAGAAGGTATAAGCGTTGGATTAACTTTTAGCGACGGTAAGGTGAACGACGTGTATGTCTTCCCTTTCTACGGCACGAAATCCCAGGTTCAGTTAATGACCGGTAGTCGTAAAACAAAGTTTTTTGACTGGTGGAATAAAAATAGTCGGTTGGGAGGAGAGAAATTTGAAAATGGTAAAATAACTTTAAGTGAATAACTATTAAGTTTTGTATGTCAGGACATTCCAAATGGCACAATATTCAAGGACGGAAAGGTAAACAAGATGCGAAGCGTAGCAACCTATTTACTAAATTTGCTAAAGGCATTACGGTCGCGGCCCAATCTGGTGGAGGAGACCCTGAAATGAATTTCTCTTTACGCATTGCAATTGAAAAGGCTAAGGCTGTCGGTATGCCCAAAGATAATATCGAGCGGGCTATCAAACGCGGCACTGGTGAATTAAATGATGGCGTAAAAGTAGAAACAGTAATATATGAGGGATATGGACCGGGCGGTGTGGCCATACTTCTAAAAGCTTTAACTGACAATAAGAATCGAACTGTTTCAGATGTTAAACATTTGCTTTCTGAACATGGTGGCTCAATGGCTGGGCCGGGAAGCGTACTTTGGATGTTTGAGCAGTGGGGATTAATTACTATCAGCAGATCCAGCATTACCAAAAGTCGTGATGAATTTGAATTAGAGTTAATCGAAGCTGGGGCTGAGGATATTGCCGACGTGGAGGAAGATAAAGTTGAAATTAAAACCAAAGTAGAAAATTTACAAAAAGTTTTAGCTGCTCTTAAGACCTCTGGTATTGAACCAGAACAATCCGGATTAGTGTGGTTGGCTAAAGACGAAGTAGATGTGACACCAGAGAATGCCGAGAAGCTGGCCGATCTCTTCGCCGAACTAGAAGACAATGATGATATCGAAGATTATTACACCAACGCTAAATAGCATGAAAGCACTACTCGAAAAAAAGACAAGAATAATTGGTATTGACCCCGGTTTTGGTCGGGTTGGTTATGGCGTAATAGAGAAGGTAGGGAGGAGAGATTGGCAAGTAGTGGATTATGGTTGCATTGAAACCGCTAAGGGGAAAAAGTTTGTCGATCGCTTAACAGAAATATTTGACGAGCTAAATGTTTTAGTTAAAAAATACAAACCAGAAAGAATGGCGGTTGAAAAGCTATTCTTTTTTCGTAATGTAACAACCGCAATTGAAGTCGGGCAGGCCCGAGGGGTAATATTACTTACCGCTGTTCAGAATGGACTGGAGGTAGACGAATTTACGCCGCTTCAGGTAAAGCAAGCCATTACTGGCTACGGTAAAGCAGAGAAGCCGCAGATGCAGAAAATGGTAGCTATGATATTAGGTATCAAGGAAAAAATAAAATCCGATGATGCGGCCGACGCCCTGGCGATTGCTTTGTGTGCCGGACAGAGTCTGTGGATGAATAAACTAAAAGGAGTAAAACCGTGAAGCACGGTTGACAATTTGTCTAATTTTAGCTAAAATCACATTCATACATTGGACGTGATTTGTTTTTTAATAGCGAAAATTGCTGTTAAAAAACATGTCTCGTCCAGGGCGGACGGGAGTAAACCCGCAACGGGAGAGTTCAGATGAAGAGCCTGGTGTCGTGTTTCGTGCTGGTCGCCCTGTTCCTCAACCTGTTCGGCTGCATCGAAGCGGCCGAGTTCAACCACTCCGACGCGACGACCGTGTCGGAGGACGTGGCTAGCGTCCAAGACGTCTCCTTGCCAGAGGAGAACGACATCGCCATCAAGATTCCCCGGGCGGAGTGCCCGGAGGCAACAGCCGGACCATACACGGTCCGAGTTGTGATCGACGCCACGACCTGGGTCAGGATCTCGTCCGAGGTAGAGCGTGTCTTCCTCAGCCGGGAGCTCGATGCAGATCGGATGGACACGGCCGAAATTCGCGTCGAGTCCGCCGGGTGCGATTTCCAGTTCGCCATCAGCAACAACTCCACGGAGGTCGCGCACGTCTCTGTGGAAGCCCCGACAGGGGTTTCCATCACCATCCGGTACGCCCGTGGCGGATCCGAGACCGTTCCCGCGAACGGTTTCAAGCAGGCGATCGTCTACACGGTCGGTAATGTGAAGTACTACTTCCATTACCAGCCGCCGGGCTGAGCACCAAGGGCGGCAAGTCGCCGCCCGCGAGGCTGCCGCATCGTACTGGCCCTCGTATTCATTATTAATCCTTTGGGGTTGGTAATGAGTACTTACTTCCAGTACGCTTGCGAATAAAAATAAAGGACTTCCCAATCGGGGAGTCCTTTTGACTTTTCACACATAATTATGCTAAAATTTGCTAAATATTATGAAAAAAACCGATAGAAAATTTGTAATAGTGTTACCGAATATTCGCAGCTGCCATAATGTAGGTGCTGTTTTTCGTACTGCCGATGGCGCCGGGGTAGATAAAATCTATCTCACTGGCTATACGCCAGACCCATCTCACCCTAAAATGGCGAAAGTGTCGCTTGGTGCAGAAAAGTCTGTGCCCTGGGAAAAACACTATCAAACAGCCAGGGTTTTAAAGCAATTAAAGGCCGAAGGATACAAAATAGTTGCCTTGGAGAAAACTAGTAAAAGTGTTAATATGTATTCATGGAAACCAGACTTCCCCCTTGCTTTGATCGTTGGAAATGAAGTAACTGGTGTCACACCAAATATCTTGAAATACTGTGATGAAATCATTCATTTACCAATGAATGGCATTAAAGAGAGTCTGAATGTCAGTATCGCAAGCGGTATCGCCATCTATTACATTGCTAATAACTAAATTATGCAATCCACTATCTCACTTTTTCGTCACCTTTACGAAAAACTTCCTCCCTTATTTCCGGAAGAAACAAAGACCAAGATTAAACACGCCCTGGATCATTTAGAAAATGATCCGACCGTTAGTTTAAGTGAAATTGAGGACACGATGGTGATGTTTGGTTATGAGGTGTGGCCTTGGAATCAGGCTTATCGTGAATTCTTGGCTTTAGCCGAAGGCGAAGTTGGCGAACATTTTTTACTACCCAGACTGAGCCAGGAGCTACAAACAAAATACGAAGATTATAAAGGATATGGAATGTCGCTTCGGGATTTGCATTCAGGGAATCCAGCTGAGTATTTCACGTCCGAAGAGCGAGTTGAACTCGCTACTGCCCTCGTAGATTTGCAGAATGATTTAAGAAAATATTTAGAGCACAAGATAATTAGCGAATACCAGACTAAATATTTATCTCGCGTTCAGGAATTTACTAGATTATTAGATGAGATGAGAGCCAGGATTCAAGACTTACGTAGTTTGGCAGATTCAGAACAAGATCACCCAACACTAGCTGACGAAATTCGACAGCAAATCAAAGCCTTTGAGCATGGACTATGCTTGCTCGGCCCAGAACTACGTTATGACGCTGTTCTTGGTTCACCGGAATATTTTCATGGTCGCAAGTCCGAGCTAAACCGCATGCGAGGTATTCATGAAAGTCTGGAAATAGATTTTTATAACGAAGATTAATAAATTTTATGGAAGAGAAGAGAGTTGGGGTGGGATTTGGTGTAATGTTATTAAAAGGAAACAAGATATTATTAGGCAAACGACACGAAGATCCGGTAAAGGCCAGTAGCTTATTGAATGGTGCCGGGACTTGGACCATGCCAGGGGGTAAATTGAAGTTTGGGGAAACATTTGAACAAGGATCAAAAAGAGAAGTATTAGAGGAAACCGGTATTGAATTAAACAGCGCCAAAGTAATCGCCGTTAATAATGATATTGTTGATTCCGCCCACTTTGTTACTGTCGGAGTTATGTCCAATGACTTTGTTGGTGAGCCCCAAGTTTTAGAGCCAGAACAAATTACTGAGTGGGATTGGTTTGAATTAGATAATCTACCTTCACCGTTATATTTTCCGAGTGCCAAGATTTTAGAAAATTATAAAGAAAACAAGTTCTATATCCCTTAGATATTAAAATATGGAAAGCCAACGACCAAAAGTAGGAGTAGGAGTCTTTGTTTTTAAAGATGGAAAAATTCTCTTTGGCCAGAGAAAAAATACCGGGCATGGAGTCGGAACATGGAGTTTGCCCGGTGGTCACCTGGAGTTTAATGAGGAAGTAGAAAAATGCGCAGAGAGAGAGGTGATGGAGGAGGCGGGTATTAAGATAAAAAATGTGCGTCTGGGTCCCTATACTAATGATATTTTTACAAATGACAACAAGCATTACATAACATTATTTGTAATGTCGGACTACGATTCGGGCGAGGTAACTAACATGGAGCCAGAGAAACTCGAAGAATGGCGGTGGGTAGAGTGGAACGACCTGCCAGAACCTCTGTTTTCACCAATAGTTAGCTTTATGAATTCTGGTTATAGCCCGTTCATGAACTAAAAAGCTTAAAAAACTGACCATTAAGGTCAGTTTTTTGTTTCTATTAAATTCTTTTTGGTCTTACGTGGTTATATCTCTTCAACATTCTTTTAATTCCGTTTTCGTCCAAAAGACCAAAATGCGGACCGTGTTTTTGAATTACCCCCGAGCTATTAGCGATACCCCACATTAAGGCGGTATACATATTCTCGCCTTTAATTCTGGCCGCCAGATAACCAGCAGAAAAAGCATCTCCGGCACCAGTTTTGGCTATAACCTTCACCGGCAGGCTTTCCATGTGCCAACCCTCATCTTCCTCTAGTGCAAAGACACCATTAGCACCATCGGTAATCACAACTTCTTTGGCACCAAACATCATAAGTTGGTGCATAATTGAAGTAAGATTTTTTTCTTTCTCAAGAGTAGTATTTAGGAGCATTTCCGCCTCCTCGAGGTTGAGTATAAGAATATCTGCTCTCGCCAGTGCCTCTAGTAATTTTTTGGGAGCATATTTTAATTGGAAAGAGCCAGGGTTGATCGCGAGACGAACTGTTGGGTGTTTGCTTAAGTATTTCAGTAAACCATCCTGGATTTTTTCATAGCCATCAGATAACCCAGTGTAATAAATCCAGTTACTTGGTGGGATCTCTTTTGGCCAGACATATTTTCTCTTTTGGTGGTAAGAAAGGATCGTGCGTTCACCCTGGAAGTTAATAACCGTCGAGTATCTGGTCAAGGCTTTGTCATCGATGGTAACAAGAGTTGTATCAACTCCGGCCGCGTTTAATTCTTGAGTTACAAATTCACCATTAGGGTCGTTCCCGATGCTGGCAATAATGGCAGTGTTTAAGGCTAATTCAATTGCGCCTCGAGCGACGTTGGCCGCATTACCTCCGAGCGACTGGAAACTACCTTTAATTGGCACTTTACCAGCATAGTTAAAGCAAAGTTTTTTATGATCATGAAGTATGGCACATTCAGCGCTGGATTCATCAACGATGAGGTGGGTGTCAACTAAGACGTCACCAATGGTTATTAGCTTAAACATATCTGTCTAGTTAGATTTACCACTAGGATTTTTGTAGCTCTCCACGTCCTTCAGGTTGTGTCCGTGTTTGCCTAAAATAATTTCCACCATTTCAATGAAACTACCGAGAGTAAAACCAGCCATGGCAATCGAAAATACCTTGTTACCCACCCAGAGGGCGTATATAAATAAACAGGCGCCCGCCACAACAAATACAGCGTCTTGGCGACGCTCTGTTTCCAAAAACACCCCATAAGTTAATAAAATAGCCCCAAGACCAGCAACTACGTTCATAAGGATTGTAGTTAGCGGCCAAGGTAGGGTAGAGAAAATCTCTGGTAGTGGCGGCATATGTTTTAAGTTAAGAAGTAACTTTTTTATTTCGTAATTTAAATATTTCGTAGAGACTAGCGAGAGTAAAAATTATTTGCAAAGGTATGAAGATTGGATCGCGCAAGTACGAGCTGTATGCTAAGAGAAATATCCCGCCTAAAGCAAAAACAATATCTTGTCGTATCTCTTTTTTAACAAAAATACCGTAAGTAATGAGCAAAACTCCAATTACTCCAGAAGTTTTCGCTAAGATTTCTAGCATATTAATTTTCTGTCCAACGGTTTATGTATTCAATGGCAGCAAGAGCAGCCGTAATACCTTGTCCAGCAGAAATGCCGATCTGTTTGTAAGGGATGTTGGTGACGTCACCAGCCGCAAATATTCCAGGGCAACTGGTTCGGCATTTTTGATCAACTATGATTTGGCCGTTTGCATCTTTCTCAACACAATCGGCGATGTCTGAATTCGGTGTTTGACCAATGTGGATCATAACCCCATCAAGGTTTAAGGTATTTTCCTTGCCTTGTTCATCTAAATATTTCAACCCCGTTACTTTATCTGGCCCAATTATTTCAGCTGTTTTTACTGAGTAAAGAATCTCAATTTTTGGATTAGCTTTAATTTTATCCACTAAAATAGTTTCACCCTTAGGGAAGCCACCATTAAATTCCTTTTGGTTCGGATATTTACTTAGTACATATACCTTGCTCGCGAGTTCGCCCATCATAAGGGCAGATTCGAGAGCGGCATTACCTGAACCAATCGTTGCCGTTACCTTATTTCGGAAAAGAGGACCATCACAGACTGTACAGTAGGTAAGA
Source organism: uncultured Gammaproteobacteria bacterium (assembly GCA_964511375.1). GTDB lineage: Bacteria > Patescibacteriota > Patescibacteriia > Magasanikbacterales > GWA2-37-8 > DATDYA01. Next base: position 130,862 of record CAZEEW010000001.1, read on the forward strand.
CCTTTGTGAAGTAATTCCTGCTCACCTGGCACCTTTAGGTGACGAGGTTTAATGCCGGTGGCAATAATTACTCCCTTAGCTTGGTAAACATCTTCCTTGCCATCAGCTTTTTTGACGTGAACGTTGTGGTGATTCATTTCTGGAACAATTTTGTAGACCCAGGTGCCTTCTTCTAAATCTACTTCTGGATAGCTCTTGGCATGTTCAATAAATTTATTAGCCAATTCATAACCCTGAATTTCAATAATACCTGGCCAGTTGTTAACAATGCCAGATAAGGCAACTTCTCCGCCCAAACGGTCAGAGATTAGTTTAATTTTTAGTCTGCGTCTTGCCGCATACACTGCGGCAGCTGGTCCAGCCGCTGCCCCTCCGATGATAATAAGATCAAACATAACAAACAAGTTTACAAATTGGTTAATTGTGAATAAGCTGCTTGAATATTTTCCGCCCCCATTAAGGCACTACCAACATAGGCAATATCTACACTCCAAGAACGGATCAGATCGATATTTTCTGGCTTTACCCCACCATCAATAGCTAGAACAGGGGAGTCGGTACCAAGACTGCTTTTTAAGTCTTTAATCTTGTTGCCAACAAAATCTAAAAAGTCTCCACCTTGTTTTCCGGGGTAAACGGTCATGAATAAAATTAAGTCAATTATACCACAGAACGGTTGGATTTTCGACCAAGCCGTGTCTGGGTTAATTGCTATTCCGACTTCATGTCCCAGTTCCCTAATTTTAGCTATCACTTCCGCTGGGTCGTCGAGAGATTCAATGTGAAAGATTATTCTTTTTAAACCGTGGACATTTGACCAAGATTTAATCTCTTCTAGTGGGTTATTAACCATGAGATGCAATTCTAAGCCAAAAGGTAAGTTAAGGTGGTTAACTTCCTCTCTCTCAGGAAACGACTGGTTATTTACAAAAACTCCGTCCATAATGTCTAGTTGAACATAGGACGGATTCAGTAGTTTAACTTTCTCAGTCTGTATTTTGAATTTTGAAAAACTGTCTACCAAAATGGCCGGAACAATTTGCATAGTTTTAAGCTTCAATTTGGCTAATCTTATCTAATCTTCTCTGGTATTTCGGGTCATCAGTTCTAAATTCTGTTTCTAGGAATTTTTTAGTGATTGCTGCAGCATGATCATTAGAAATTATCCTGGCTGCTAAACATAATACATTCAAGTCATCGTCGCGTCGCCCTAGCTCAACCCCTTCAATGCTGTAACCAATACTAGCGCGGACTCCTTTAAACTTATTAGCTGCAACACACACACCGTGTCCGCTACCGCAAAGTAAAAGGCCCAGTGATCCCTTATCTTTTTGTACTGCCTCAGCAACTTTTTTAGCGTAATCTACATAATCATCATTCTCATCGTACTTATCTCCACCGAGATCAGTCACGTCTTTTTTGAGTTGGGTCTTAAGATAGGTGGTGAGATATTTCTTCATGTCGAAACCTCGGTGATCTGAGGCAATGTATATCATAGAATATGGCTTAAATACCTCTGTATTATATAGTTTTGTAAATGGTTTGGCAAATAGAAAAGCCCTGTTTTTCAGGGCTCTAAATTTTTCCTATAAACACTTTCTCCAGTACGCCCGACGATATAATTTTTTGAGGTGCTCCTTCTGTCACCACCGTGCCTTTGTCCAATACATAAGCTCGATCAACGATCTGCAGAAGGGACTTAATGTTGTGTTCAACGACCAAGATAGCAGTTTTATGCCTTAAATTTATCTCCTTTATAGTGTGAAACACCTCTTTAACTAGTTTGGGGGAAAGTCCAAGTGATGGTTCATCTAGCAACAATACCTTGGGAGCGATCATAAGACCTCTCGCCAGAGCTAACATCTGTTGTTGTCCGCCAGAAAGGGTCCCAGATTTAGATTTTAACTTTGGCTTAAGGCTAGGAAAAATTTCTATTGCTTCTTGCAGCCGGCGTTTTAGTTCCTCTTTGTTCTTTACAGCAAATCCACCCATCTCGAGATTTTCCCTTACAGTCAGGTGGGTGAAAACCCGTCGTCCCTGAGGAACAAAAGCAATACCCAGATCAGCCATTTCATAGGAAACAGGTGTGACTGATTTATCGTGCCAGAGAATTTTACCAGACTCAATCGGTGCTAGGCCGAAAATTGCTTTGAGGATCGTCGATTTGCCTGCCCCGTTAGGTCCCATCAGGGCGACAATTTCTCCTTCGTCAATTTCAATAGTGGCACCATCAAGTGCCTTTACACCTCCATAGTGAACATGAATATCTTTAGCTTGTAAAAGCAGGTCTTTCATATTACTCACCAAGATAGGCTTCAATTACTTTTTTATCTTCCAAAACTTTATCTGGCTTTCCAAACGCGAGTAATGCTCCACTATCTAAAACTACTACTTCATCACAAAGTTCGCGGATAAGGTCCATACTGTGCTCAATTAGAATAATGGTTTTACCGCTTTGTCTAAGTTCTTGCAGAATTTTGATGACAATCTTACGCATCTCGGGAAAAAGACCAGCAAAAGGTTCGTCGAATAGATATATTTCCGAATTCATGGCTAAAGCACGTCCAATTTCTAATAGTTTCCTCTGACCATAAGAGAGGTTAACTGCAAGTTCGTGGCATTTTTCTTTAAGACTAAGTTTTTCTAAAATTTCATGAGTTTTATCTAAGTGATACTTACTGTGTCGTTCAAATAAGGCACTAAAGATATTCCTTTCGGTTAGGACAACAAGCAAATTATCTTCCACTGTCATTTGATTAAACAATCTTACTTCTTGGAAAGTGCGGGTAATTGAATATATCTGATTATCTATGGGGTTAATGTTCTTTTTACTAATACCGTTAATCACTATTAACCCTGAATCGGGGTGAAATAAGCCGCTTAAAATGTTTACGAGAGTAGATTTACCTGATCCGTTTGGTCCAATTAGGCCTGTAATTTGTCCTTTTTTAAATGCTAAATCCAGGTTGTCGATGGCTCGAACACCATTAAATTTTTTAACTAAACTTTTTGTCGAGACCACTACCATACTACAATTTATATTCACCCATTATACCTTGAGGACGGAAGAGCATGAGTAAAATTAAGATTACCCCATAAATTACCTGTCGCATTTGTGCCGCGATATCATTCGGTAGACCAAGGAAACGTAGTGCTTCAGGCAACAGCACTAAAATTAAAGCACCAACAATCGAGCCTCTTAGGTTGGCAAGCCCGCCAAGGATTATAATGGCAAGGATAAAAATAGATTCATCGATTGTAAAGGTAGAAGGGTCAATGAAAGTAATGTAGCTTGCGATTAATGAGCCTGCAATCGAGGCGAACATTGCTCCGATTACAAAGATTGCCAGCTTATAAACACTAACGTTATACCCAAATATTTTGATCGCCCCCTCATCTTCTCGAATGGCCTTTAGGACTCTTCCAAAAGAAGAATGAATCAAAGAACGAGATAAATAATACACGATAATAAGAAGGACTAATGCTAAGATAAGAAACATCCAGTTTTCAGTAAAATTTAAACCCAATATATTTGGTCGGTAAATGCCTGGAATACCAAGTGGCCCGCGGGTTAATTCTTGCCAGTTTAACATAATACTGTAGACGATGATGTTAAAACCCAAGGAGGCGAGTGCGTAGTAGTCTTCTTTGAATTTAGATAATACGATACCAATAAGAAAGGCGATTATTCCGGATAAAACCATGCCAACAATTAAAGCTGGTAAAAAGTCCCACCCCGACCGTGTTAAAAGAATAGCTGTGGCATAGGCCCCAACACCGTAGAAAGCCGCATGGGTTACCGATAAAAGGCCGGTATAACCAACGACCAAATTTAAACTCACGCTTAAAATGGCGTAGATTGCAACTAAAATGGCGAGATGAATTAAGTACTCCATACACTCACTTCTTTAAGATTCCTTGCGGTCGGAAAACTAAGAATATTATAAGTAGTCCAAAGGCAATTGCATCCTTCCACTCACTGGATATTTTCCAAATACCAAAGTTTTCTGCAAATCCAAGTAAGAAAGCTCCAAGGACCGCCCCATAAATATTACCAATACCCCCGACAATGGAAGCGATAACACCTTTAAGCAATAGGTGCATACCCATAGTCGGTTCTAGTCCGGTATCAAAACCAACCATAATCCCGGCCCATCCTGCAATTGCTGATCCTATCAAAAATACTTTCGCAATAATATTATTTGTGTTGATACCAATAATTTTTGCAACTCCTTCATCGTCACCAACTGCCTTAACAGCCTTACCAAACATTGTGTATTTTAAGATTAAAACCAAAACACCCATAATTATTAGTCCTGAAACAAGGATGACGACCTGGGTCTCGGTAATTATTCCTCCAAGTATCTCATAAATTTTGCTAGCTCCCGAACCTTTTTCTAAAGTCTGAAATTGACTGGTGAATAATATGGCAATGATTGCCTGGATGGCTGTGAACGCTCCAAGCGAAGCAACCAGGGTGACTGTATTAGTTGCTTTCCGATTCCGGAGTGGGAGAAAGATAAAACGGTTTAGGAGCCACCCGATAACCCCCGTAATTATAACGCCGAGTATAACTGCTAAAGATAAATTCCAACCCAGCATCTTGCTAAAGTAGTACACGGCGTATCCACCAACTACTGCCATTGCTCCGTGAGCTAAATTAAAGAATCTGGTCGTTCCATAAATCAAATTAAAACCCAAGGCCATTAAAGAATAAATGGCCCCAGCGATTAAACTGTTCATTATTAATTGGGGGATTAGGCTCATAACGTACTGGAGTATACTAGCAAAGATAAGCAAAAAAATAAAGCCCCCTGCGTGCTGCAAGGGGCTAGGTATACTTCTATTTAACTTCTCGAGATTTTGATTCAAAGTATTCCTTCATCGCGTAGTTAGCTGTGGCAACATCACCGTTTTCGTCAAGGGTGTAGTTATCAGCGATTCCTTGAAAATTATTGATCTTATAGAGTTCGTTTTTAATTGTTTCCCCATCCGTTCCAACATCGGCAATGATCTTAGCTAAGGCTTTTGCTATGTCATATACGCGTGGGGTGTAGACAATGATTTCTTTACCACCAGAACGGGCAGCCATTTTGTCAATGAAAGTTTGTGGTAATGCTTTATTGGCGGCATAAAAATATCTTACACCGTTAGCATTTGCACCTGCTTGTTCAGGAATTTTTGGGTCATCGAAAGCATCGCCTCCAATAATAGGAATGTCAAAACCGAGTTTTTTCATTTGGTTGAAACCAGTAACAGCGCCATCTGTGTAGCTCAAGAAGTATAATACATCTGGTCTGACTGCCTTGATTTTGGTTATTTCTGAGCGCAAATCTCGGCTGTCTGCCTTAAAACCCTCGTCAGCAACTAATTCCCCTCCCAGTGTTGCAAAACTGGTTTTAAATGCTTCTCTAACCCCGGTTGACCAATCTGTTTGACTATAGAGAATTGCCACCTTCTTTTTTCCTAGTTTGTTAACTATATAATCGGCTGCGTGTTTACCTTGAAAATTATCCGATGGAACAAATCTAAAGACGTAGTCTCCAGAATTGGTGATGGAAGGATTTGTTGACCCTCCGGATATCAGTGGTAATTTTGAATTATTGGCAAGTGGGGCTATG
>CAZEEW010000002.1:0-109445 GCA_964511375.1 uncultured Gammaproteobacteria bacterium
TGTTGACCCTCCGGATATCAGTGGTAATTTTGAATTATTGGCAAGTGGGGCTATGGCAAGAGTTTCGCCCGAACACACACCGCCAATTATAGCGACCACTTTATCTGATTCAATTAGTTTGGTTGCTGCACTCATAGCAGATTTACCGTCACATTTTCCGTCTTCTGCGATCAATTTTACTTTACGTCCCTTAATGCCCCCGGCTTCGTTTATTTCGTCAATGGCTACTTGTGCGCCAAGCAACATGTTTTCGCCGATGGCAGCCACATCACCAGTAAGTGGGCCAACATAACCAATCTTAATTTCCTCCTCATTTGTGTTGCTACTGGTCGTAGTAACAGGATTTGTTTTGTTGCATCCTGCTCCCACTATTAGAAGTGGTACGACCAATAAACTAAAAAGCTTTGCCAACCTACGCATAGATTTATGTGTTAATAATTAAGCGTACTAGACAATAAGTAGTCTATTCTAATTTAATTAAAAGTCAATAGAGCCTGACTCGTGTAGGTGCCCAAAGTCCTTTTTGCCGTTAAGGTACAAAGTGAGTTTGTCCCTCCATTTACTTATTTCTTCAGCTGTAAAATCCGAAGTATTAACCACTGAGGTGGCAACAGTCCATAGTTCAGGGTTTTTATCTATGGAATAAGTTAGGTGCGGTTTATAGGTTAACCAGTCTGGGGTGCCGTAAAGAGGCATGCGACAAAAAATACTGAAGTGTAGTGAAGTTCGCTTGTCTTTGGGAGCTGCCTTAGACAAAACCTCCTTCACTTTTATAGCTCGTTTTTTGGTTTCTTCCAAAGTAGCGTGTGTTTCGTTTAAGTCGCCAATCATAATTCCCAAGTGAAGTTTGGGACATCCAGTTTTTATTATTTCTTTAATGATTGACTCCTCCTTTTTAAAGGACAGTAATTTTTTTTCATTCTTTCTTCGTTTCTCAACTAAGTGTTCTAAGGATAATAGTGCGCGAAAACATCCGACGAATTTTTTCTCAGTGTTGTTATAAAACAAAGCCTTTAGTAGTTCTTTGTCTATTTTGTTATTTCTTATTAGAAGACCGAATTGTATGCCAACCGAGAACTCCCAGGCGAAACCTAATTTTTTTAAGTATTCAAAGATCTGAATAAGATCATTACGTCCTTGCTCAGTAATCGAGCGAAACATTAAGTTTTCTTCACAAAAAAGGATTGTTCTAATACCAGACTGTTGATAATAATCCAGCCATTCTTTTACTCTCTCTGCGCTCATTAATCTAAATGGTTCAGCTATTACTGACCTCTGACAAAAAGTACATCGATTAGGACAACTACGCGATGATTCAAAATACATGAGAGGAGGTTTAACAAAGCTTGGTAAAAGGCCCATAGTATCTCTGTATTTATCGCAGTCGGTTAGACCTAGTAAGGGAAGTGGTAGATTGTCTAAAGTGGCATAGGTCTTATGAATATCTACTTGTTTTACAATATTACCTTTTGCATTTTTGAAAGCTATTCCTAATAAGTCGGAAGTCGGCTTCCTTTTGTGTATTTTCACTAAAAGCTCTGGTAAAACAAGATCGCCTTCACCCAGAACTACAATATCACTGGAGTGGCTTAAGTACCATTCATTTCGTGTGGTCGCTTCTCCTCCGCCGGTGATTATAATGATTTTTTTGTTTACTTTTTTAATATACGCACAAAGGTCAGCGACGCAATTCGCTTCCTGAGTAAAATTTGCACTAAGGCAGACAACGTCTGTTTCTTTAAGCTGAGTAGACAGGGACTCAAAAGGTTGTCCAATTCGGTATTTAGATAAAAGTCTTTTTCCATATTTCACTTCGCCGTATTTAATTTCTTTTGTTGGTTGTTCGCCTTTCATGTCGATAATTTGAAGTTTATAGGGAATTTTTTCTTTCTTCAATTTCTGTTTAATACTCGCAGAAAGAATAAGCGGAGTAAATTTAGGATGATGTAAACGAACTTGGTTTACAAAATTGCCGTCGGAGTCCTTTAAGGTGACGGCCGGAGGAATTAAGAAGAGAATTTTCATGATGTCCATATCTTTTGTGGCATTATAACAAAAAATGAATAGTAAATAAAACCCACCTCTTAGGAGGTGGGGTAAGCAAGATGTCGCCTATTCAGCTTTAATGATTTTACCGTCTCTAAATTCTTTAATAACATAGTTACCGATTGAGACATCGCCGTTGGGGTCTAAAGAATAAGTATCAGCCACCCCTTGGTAACTAGACAGTTTGTAGAGTTCTCGCTTAATGGTGTCAGGCGACTCGTCGTTTAATTTAACAATGTTATATAGGATTTTTATTGCATCATACGCTCGCGGTGAATATGTGTCCGGCTCATCCTGACCTGTACGCTTTTTCATTTCGAGTTTGTAATAATGAGGCAGTTCACGGTTCATGGCAATAGTAAAACGTACATTATTACCAAAGGCTTTAACGCGTTCTGCCATTTTTGGATCATCCCAAACATCTCCACCTAGGATTGGAATTTTCAAATTTAATTCCTGTGCCTGTCTTAAGCCGATTATCCCTGAATCAACAAAGCTAGGAAAGTATAGGAAGTCCGGTGTAGCTTTACTAATGGCACTAAGGGCAGGGCGTAAATCGTTTTCAGTACTTGGAACGCCTTGTTCTGCAACCACTTCTCCCCCCAGAGCGTTAAACCGTTCTGTAAAAACATTTTTAATACTGGTGCTCCACTGCTGATCGTTATTAAATAATACCGCCACCCTTCTTTTTTGAAGAGTATTATAAATATAATCGGCAACAAATTTTCCCTGAAAAGTATCTGAAGGCATTAAACGAAATATATAGTCCCCGGAGTTAGTAATGTCTGGGTTAGTGGAAGCGGGGGATAAAAGTATAACTTTAGCTGTCTCAGCAAGAGGAGCAATAGCCAAAGTTTCGTTGCTGCACACTCCTCCAATGATTATCTTAACTTTATCTGTATTAATCAGTTTGGCGGCAGCGTTTGCCGCACTCTTGCCTTCACATTTACCATCCTCAAAGACTACCTCCACCTTTCGGACATTCCCTGGATTAGAATTGATTTCATATCGAGCAAATTCAATCGCTTTTTTTATATTTTCTCCAACACTTGCCACCTCTCCGGTGAGTGGACCAACAAAACCGATTCGCACCGGTTCGGTGTTATTTTTTGTTTCGTTTTGAAATCGTGTTGCATTATTACACCCCGCACCCAGTATTAAAGTAATTGTGGTTATAGTAAGACTAAAACCAAAAAAATTTTTATTCATAAAGTAATATATTTAGTTAACTGACTAGGCATTTTAAATTGCTTAATACTATCTGTCAACATAATAGACTGTAAATGCTGTCTAACGTATCACAAAGGAAATAATCTCTATATTATGGGTAAAAATTGACAAATTAACCCGACTATAGTATTGTCTAAAATGTAGACAGAGGATTATTTATACTAAATAATAACCCTATTTATCCCCATGACTAACAATGAAGATGCTTTAAATAAATTAGGCCTAGAAGGAAAAGAAGCTAAGGTATACTTAGCTTGTTTAGAATTAGGTAGTGGTACAATCCAAGAGATATCTGATAAGTCCGGTGTCAAAAGGACCAGCATTTATAACTTGCTTGAGGGGATGAAAAAGAAAAAAATTATCAACGAATTAATACAAGACCAGAAAATTATTTTAATCCCTGAAGACCCGAATCGTATTTTAGAAATAGCCGAAGAAAAATTAAAAGAAGTTAAACAACATCTTCCCGATTTATTGAGTCTATATAGTCTACCAAGTAACAAACCTAAGGTTAGCTATTACCAAGGAGTGGACGGATTAAAACGTGTCTACCAGAATATTTTGGCTGCAAAAGAAAACATCTGTGGTTATTCTGATTACGACAAGATGTTTGAAGCCATCGATGCTGAGTGGTGGTGGAAATTCCCTGGTAAAAGAGTAGAAAGAAAAATTAGATTTGATTGTATTGCTAAAGACAGCATTTTAGCTCGAGAAATTAAAAAAAAGGATCAAGAACAACTACGTGAGACACGTTTAGTTAAAGGTGTGGAATTTGACACTGAGATTAATATATTCGGCAACAAAGTCGCACTTATTAGTTTCCGCCGTCCATATGTCGGAGTAATTGTCGAAGATAGAGCCATTGCTGCCACCATGCGCTCTTCGTGGAAGCTATTGTGGAACAGGTTGTAACCATGCTATCTTGTTCTTCCGGCTAGCATGACTTAAAATAGGGCAAATAAATAATCTTATCAACTATATGTCTGCTCAAACTTCAAAAAAAAGCGATTTAACATTTGCCATAGTATTCTTCCTTATCTTTGCCTTAGGAGGCTGGTTTCTTTTTACCTTAGGCAAGGAAGAATACAAGCTCCTCCAGTGGACAAATGCGCCGGTCATAGATAGCTTAGAAGCCTTGAAGAAAGAGGAAGGAAATTCTCTTGTGGTTGGTACCTTATCTCCAGATAATGTTGTCACAGATATTGGCTCAACTATCTACTATTATTGGATAAAGCAAGCAAGCCAAACTAGCAAAATCAGCTCAGTCTGGAGTCTGCAAGTCACTAAAAGCCGGTTAGAAGATATTAAAGTTGAGTTGAAAGATGGTACGGTAATTGCCAAAACAACGGGTTTAAAAAACCCGCCTGGCAAAATGGGGGATTCATTTACTAAAGTTGAAGGCTTTGGGCCAGGGGATAAGGTAGTCCTTTTAGCAAGAGGTCTGAACTCCGATGGTATCGTGGAGACCTTTAGAACGTGTGGGTCCGAAGTAGAAGAATGTAAGAAAAAGGATAAAAACAACTTTACCTTTTTCGTGGCAGCTGTATTGTCTTTAATAGTCAGCGTTTTTCCTCTGGGGGTGGAAATTAAAAAGCGGATTAAACCGACCGTGAACAGCTAAAAAATATTGTTGACGGGCAAGGGACTTTTTGTTAATATAAAGCCAATGGAGGCAGTGGTTGAAGTAAGAAAGAAAAGCGAATCTGCTTATTAAATCTTAACCTTTAACCATATGAAAATAAAAGACATTTTGGAGCCAAACGTAGTTACTGTAAATCGCAGCACCACTTACGAAGAAGCGGCGAAGATTTTACTCCAAAATAATACCAGTGGCGCCGCGGTCGTCGATGATGAAGGAAAACTGGTTGGTATAATCACAGAAAAAGATATTTTTAAAGTTCTTTTCCCGTATTATCAAAGTTATTACGAACACCCAGAATATTACACTGATCTAGAAGAAAGGGAGTTAAAGGCCAAAGATATTCGTACTATGAAGGTAGAGGTATTTATGAGTAAGAATATCTCCACAGTTTCTCCTGAAGATCCCATCATGCGAGCCGGAGCAATAATGTTGGCGCGTAAGATTGGGCATTTACCAGTGGTCGAAAATGGAAAGTTACTCGGGTTAGTGAGTGGGACAAAGATTTTTCAATTTGTAATAAAGAGACAATTAAATAGTTAACAAAAGCGCACCTACTTGTTATCACCAAGGATTCTGGGTAGTCCAGAAGCGCTGAAGAAAGAAGCTTAAATAAGCCTAGACTCTTCCGGGCAAGCCCGTAAAAGCTGTAATTAAGGCCACTGTGGCGAAGCTAGGATGGTACCACCTAATGTAAGGTTCCTGGCAGCACAAGTGGTATTTTTATTTAATTATTTTTTTCACAATTATGTACAACTCCAATAAAGAAGAATTAGAAATACTCAAATACTGGGATGAACATCAAGTGTTTGAGAAGTCTGTTAATGAAAGGCCGGAGAATAAACCGTATGTCTTTTATGATGGCCCTCCTTTTGCCACGGGATTGCCTCACTATGGTCATATTGTGGCTTCCTTGATGAAAGACGTAGTGCCGCGCTATTGGACGATGCGTGGATTTAGAGTAGAGCGCCGTTGGGGTTGGGATTGTCACGGCTTACCAGTAGAAAATATTATTGAAAAAGAATTAAATTTAAACAGCCGAAAAGACATCTTGGATTATGGTGTGGACAGATTTAATCAGGCGTGTCGGTCAACAGTTTTAAAGTACGCTGAAGAATGGAAAAAGACCATCAGAAGAATGGGTCGCTGGGTGGATATGGAGAATGATTATAAAACTATGGATATCACTTTCATGGAAAGTGTCTGGTGGGTATTCCGCTCGCTCTGGGATAAGGGATTGATCTACAAAGGTCACAAGGCCATGCATATTTGTCCACATTGTGTAACTCCTTTATCCAACTTTGAAGTTACTCAAGGATATAAGGATGTTAAAGATATATCAGTGACCGCGAAATTTAAAGTGGTAAACAATGATGAAAAACACCGTATACTCGGAGAACAGTTAGCAGATAAAGAACTTTACATCTTGGCCTGGACGACCACTCCCTGGACCTTACCAGGGAATGTGCTGTTGGCGGTTAATCGGGAAATTGAATACGAATTAGTAATTAATAAAGAAGATCAAAGTTATTATCTTCTAGCGGCAGCGCGTCGACCAGCGGTTTTGAAAGATAAGATTGAAGGAACAGATTTCGAGGTCGTGGGAAAGTATGTTGGTAGTGATTTAGAGGGTTTAAGTTATAAGCCGTTATTTCCATATTACCAAGACACAGAAAACGCTTTCCGAGTTGTGGGTGCGGAATTTGTCACAACTGAAGACGGTACTGGTGTAGTACACATTGCCCCAGCCTTTGGTGAGGATGACTATAACCTGGGTAAAGTCGAAGGAGTACCCTTGGTTCAACATGTAAACATGGAAGGCAAATTTGTTGAAGAAGTTTTAGACTTTGTTGGGCAAGACGTAAAGCCAAAAGATGATCCAACTAAGGTAGACGTTGAAATAATTAAATATTTAGCCAAAGAAGGGAGATTATTTAGCAAAGAAAAATTCGAACATAGCTACCCCCACTGCTGGCGCTGCGATACTCCACTTTTGAATTACGCAACCACTAGCTGGTTTGTGTCGGTTTCGAAGATAAAAGAGGAATTGCTAAAGAATAATGCCAAGACTAATTGGGTGCCGGCGCATATCAAAGATGGGCGTTTCGGACAATGGCTTGAGGGGGCACGTGATTGGGCAATTTCTCGTAACCGTTATTGGGGCACACCATTACCAGTTTGGGAAGCAGAAGACGGCGAAGCTTTGTGTGTTGGGAGTGTTGAGGAATTAGAAAATTTAACTGGCCAAACAATTACTGATTTACATAAAGATTTTGTAGATAATCTTGAAGTCAATAAGGATGGGAAGGTCTATCGTCGTATCCCTGAAGTACTAGATTGTTGGTTTGAATCGGGCTCAATGCCCTATGGCCAAATGCATTACCCTTTTGAAAATAAGGATAAATTTGAGCACGGTTTTCCAGCTGAGTTTATTGCTGAAGGACAAGATCAAACTCGTGGTTGGTTTTACACTCTACACATTTTAGCGACAGCTTTAACAAAAGCTGAGAAACCAATAATTACACCGAAAGGCACACTCGGTGCGAATAAAGACGGCGTGCCGGCTTTCAAAAATGTCATTGTGAATGGGATAGTTTTAGCAGAAGATGGTAAGAAGATGAGTAAGCGTTTAAAAAATTATCCCGAACCAGATTTGGTATTAGAAAAATATGGGGCTGATGCCATGCGTTATTATCTAGTCACCTCACCGGTAATGGAAGCTGAGTCCTTAAATTTTTCGGAGACAGGTGTCAGGGAAGTATATGCGAAGTTAATTAATACCCTTTGGAATGTTGTCGAATTTTATAATCTCTTTAAAGAAGCAGGAACACATCGGAGTAACGGAAGTAATAATGTTTTGGATCGTTGGATACTTGCTAAACTACAAGTATTAACCCAAGATGTGACAAACGGCCTTGAGAGTTACAAACTCATCAATGCTAGCCGGCCGATTTTAGATTTTGTTACTGAGCTATCTCAATGGTATGTTCGTCGATCTCGCGATCGTTTTAAAGGAGATAACCAGGAAGATAAAAAACAAGCGTTAGCAACTTTAAATGAAGTGTTGTTTACCTTGTCTAAGCTCATGGCTCCTTTCACACCATTTATTGCTGAGAAGATTTACCAAGAAATGGGTGGTGAATTAGAAAGTGTGCACTTAGAAATGTGGCCAGAATCTTCGAAAATAGACCGTGATGTGTTGAACTCGATGTCGTTGGTACGAGAGCTCATCGAAAGGGTCTTGTTTGCCCGTAATTTAAAAAGAATAAAAGTGCGCCAGCCTTTGGCTGAGATAGTGCTAGGTGAAAATTATTGGATGAACGAGGATTATCTGAATATTTTGCTTGAAGAGACTAATATAAAAAAAGTTACAAAAGCAAAAGATTTTAGGCCAGACCAAAACATGAAACGCTGGTTTCCAATACGACAATTTATGAATAATATTGACGAGACTATTTTAATGGACACTGATATAGATGCGGACATGGTATTAGCCGACATTGAAATCACAACGGAACTAAAGCGAGAAGGCTTAGTACGTGAAATTGTTCGTACTGTTAATCAGTTAAGAAAGAATTTAAAGTTAACTATTTCTGATCGGGTCAACATTGTCTATGAAACTAGTGACGAAGAACTGTCTCTTGTTATCAAACAAAATAATGAAGAGATTAAAAAATCCGTGCTTGCCAATGAACTACAATCTGGCGATGCTGGAGAAGAAATGGTTGAAGTAGATGGTCGAGAAATTAAAATGAAACTAATCGTTGTTTAATTATGGTTACGTGGCAAGAACTAAAGGATAACCCGGAGCAAAAAGATAAGCTAATAAAAAAGCATGGCATTTACCGGTATGTACGTGAGTTTTTTTGGCAAAATGGTTTTGAAGAGGCGATTACACCAATTGCTAGAACTTCCAGTGATCAAGAAAAATATTTAACTCCCGTACCTTTGAAATTACACCAACCAAATGGAGAAGAGCATAATTATTTACTCATTACTTCCCCCGAAATTGCCTTGAAAAAAATGCTAGTCGCCGGTTGGAACAAACTGTTTCAACTTGCTCCAGTGTTTCGAGATTATGAGGAATTTGGTCACACCCATAATCCAGAATTTACCATGCTTGAGTGGTACCGTGCTCCAGGACGAATTGAAGACATTATGGATGACATGGAGAATTTGTTCCAATACGTTGGAAGAAATTTAGGCGTAGATACTCTAAAGTATGGTACGCGTGAATCTAAAGTACTGGAAACTTGGGATCGTTTATCGATGAAAGAAGTTTGGCAAAGGTACGTTGGGGTTAACCTGGATGACTATCTGACTCAAGAATCAATGTCAGAGTTAGCCAAGTCTCGAGGGTATGAATTAGAGGATGATGAGAGCTATGAGAATATTTTCTACAAAATATTTTTAAATGAAGTGGAAGAGAAATTGGGGGTTGGTAAACCGGTCATGGTGTATAACTACCCGGGTAAAATGTCGGCTTTTTGTCGGTATAACCCCAATGATGAAAGATATGTTGAGCGTTTCGAGTTATATATTAACGGTTTAGAGCTGGCTAATGGTTATGGAGAACTAATCGACCCAGTTGAACAGGAAAAGCGTTTCAAAGATAACCATGAATACAGAAAAGAGTTAGGATCGCCACTTCATCCGTACGACACTGATTTTATCTCCGCTCTTAAGGTCGGGATGCCGCCGGCCGGTGGTGTGGCTTTGGGAATCGAACGCGTTGTGATGTTATTTACTGGAGCCAAAAATATTAACGAAGTAATATTTGAATCTGCTTACGACCAATCACTTTAATTATGGTTTTTAAAAAAATATTTTTCTTCTTACTCGTTACCTTTTTTCTTCTGGTTGTTATTTTGTTTCGAACCAGTAGTTGTGTTAAGGAAGAAAGTAAAAACCTTATTAAAGTGAATATACAGGAACTACAATCCGCCGATGCTGTTCTTGTGCTCGGCGCGCGAGTTTACAGGGATAATCGGCTTAGCCCGATCTTGGAAGATCGCGTTAAAACTGCACTCCAGGTCTACCGAAATGGTAAGGCAAAAAAGATTCTCGTTAGCGGTGACCATGGCCAGAAAAGTTATGATGAGGTCAATGCTATAAAACGCTATTTGTTGGACAAAGAAAAAGTTCCGGCCGAGGATATTTTCCTGGATCATGCTGGTTTTGACACCTATGATAGTCTCTACCGGGCACAAAGTGTGTTTGGTGTAAAAAGGATTACAATATCTACCCAATTTTTCCATTTACCGCGCGCTGTTTATATCGCAAAAAAATTAGGTTTAGAAACTGAAGGCATTGTCGCAGACCAGCAAATATACCGGGGAAACGCCTATAACGAGCTAAGAGAAAATCCGGCACGATTTAAAGCCTGGTTAAATATATTCTTTAAAACCAATCCCAAATATTTGGGTGACCCAATTCCAATCATTGGAGACGGGCGAAAAAGCTGGGATTAAAATAATATGGACCAAGAGTTTACACTCGATATTTGTTTAAAATGCAAGAAGCGCCAACCAAACTGCTGTCGGTTGGGAATACAGTTAACGGTGGAGGATATTGAAAATATCCGGGCGGCCGGGTTTAATCTGTCTCATTATCTAGAATTGAAAGACTATTCTGGCATAGATATTACCGATTACGATGATTGGTGGAAAAAGGGCTTGGTAAAAATGAAAGATAAGCTATATAAAATTGTGGTTAAAAAAGATCAGGCTGGTGAATGTACATTCTTGAAAGATGATAGGGGCTGTGTTTTAGGGGACAAACGTCCATCGGTTTGTAAAATATTCCCTTTTTGGTATAAAGAAGCGACTAGTGAAGTGGTTTATGAAGAGGGCGAGCCCTACTGTCTCTTGGAGAAAGAAAACATTGCGGTTGAAGAGGGGCTTAAAGCCGTACATGAGACGCCAGAAAGTGTTAAGTATTACTATAACTCCATGAAGGGAGATTGCCTGGCCAACCAAACTGCTTACCGTGCCATTGCTGAAGAGCTCCTCCGGGCTGGAGCGATTTACCGAGACGAGAAATGTGCATAAAAAACATTGACAATAAATTCAAAAGTGATAAATTGTAGCTTAGGTTGATAATTTACTTTGGCTGATATAATTTTTTTATGAATCTTCCTGGTGGAGATTCGGAGGACCCGCTTCCTAATTTTTTTAAAGACTTAAAACTAGACCCAAGTCAACGATGAGTTCGCTTGGTTTTTTTATTTAAAATCTATGTCTGACCCTAACCAGAAGAAGATCGCCATACTCTACAGCGATGCCAAGCGGGAATACTTCCCAACCGAAGAGCAATTCATTACTGAGGAAGAAGTTTTTAAGCGTGCTAAAATCGTGGCGCCATATTTTCAAAAAATTGGTTATGAGGTTGAGCTTATTCCCGGAAATCAGGACTTAGTAGACAATCTTAAATCAAAAGGCCCGTTCGCATTTTGTTTAAATTTAGTTGATTCAATCCGTGGTAAGGAGTATCTCTGCCCAGTAATACCCGCTACTTTGGAATTAATGAATATACCATATGTGGGCACGGGCATGCTAGGACTGGCCATTAATTCTAATAAATTTTTAACAAAAACCCTCATGGAGCAGGCTGGATTGCCTTTGCCACGTTACCAGCTTTTTCAAACACCAAACGACCCCTTAGACACCCATCTTAAGTTTCCGTTAATTTCTAAATTAAACGAAATTCATGGCAGTGTGGAAATTACTCGTGAGGCGGTGAGTGAAAATGAGGCTCACCTTCGAGCAAGATTAAAGTCTTTAATGTCAGTTTATCATCAGCCGGTTGTGGTTGAAGAATTTATTGCTGGTCGAGAGTTAACTGTGTTTTTGCTTGAAGGAGTGTTTAAGAAGGTATATGTGGCTGAAAAGGCTTTTAAACCATCTGAAGAAAAATACAAGATGGCCACTTTTGATGCCGTTTGGGGTAGTGGTGAGGGTGGTTATGATGTAATTAAAGCCGAAGGGCACGGTCTCTTAGAACAATACACCAGAACAGCTTTTGAGGTTTTAAAGATGGATGACTATGCCAAGTTTGATGTACGTTTAGACGAGTCTGGACGTTACTATTTCATTGATTGCAATGCCAATCCGGCTTTTGGACCCTTAGAAAGTGATTGTGCTGTAAGCCATGTTCTAAACCTCTATGGCGTAGATTTTGAACAGATCATTCGTCGTTTGGCCCAAAATGTAACTCGTTCCAACACTGATTCTTTGATTACTACCACAACCAATACTTAATAATATTATATGCGCTTAGGTTTCACTTATAACGTTCGACACATTGATGTCCCTGATATTAACAATCCTCAGTATGTAAAAGAGGCGGAATTTGATACCAAAGACACCATTGACGGTATCGTAGCTGCTTTGCGCGAACTCGGGCACGAAGTAACATTAGTTGAAGCGGACGAGGATTGTTACGAAAAGTTTCGCACCCTACGCGGGAAAATTGATTTAGTCTTTAACATTGCTGAGGGTATTAATGGGGCAGATCGTGAAGCACACATTCCAGCCATTTTGGAAATGCTTGGTATTCCCTATACCGGACCAAAGCCATTGGGATATGCATTGGGTTTGGATAAGGCGAAAGCGAAAGAAGTGTTCCAAGCTAATCAGGTTGCGACACCCCAGTGGTTATTGGTAGACACACTATCTGAAGTTAAAAACTCTAACTTAAAATTTCCCGTGATCGCCAAGCCAGTAGGTGAGGGATCAAGTAAGGGTATCTGTGCCAAGAATTTAGTTGAAAACCACGAGGCGTTGATTAAACTCACCAATGACTTGTTAAATGAATTTAAACAACCTGTATTAATTGAAGAGTATTTGCCGGGGCGGGAATTTACAGTTGCTCTTCTAGGTAGTGAACCTGAGGTTTTACCACTAGTGGAAGTGAAATTCGATGATCTCCCTGAAGGAATGCCTAAGTTTGATCATTACGAAGCAAAATGGGTATATGATAACCCAGATCGACCATCACCTTTAGTATGTCCTGCCGAAGCCGGTACAGAATTGGGTAAAAAGATCCAAGATGTGTGTTTACGTGCGTTCCAGGCTTTGGGTATGAAAGACTGGGCACGTATTGATGTGCGGCTAGATGCCGAAGGAGAACCAAGTGTGATAGAGATCAATTGCCCTCCGGGAATTATTCCCGACCCAAAACAAAATTCTCGTTTTCCTATGGCGGCGCGTGCCCATGGGTTTACTTATCCACAGATGCTTGAAGCTATTTTAATTTCTGCTTGTAAACGGTATAATATTCCGTATAAAAAATAATATTGTCCCATGCTTGCAACACGACTATCTCCTAATCTTAAGAAACTTTCGGCAGAGTGCCCGTTTATTGCTCGACAGTTTGTTCCGTCAGAACTCGAAACCGTTGAAGAAGAAAATGTTTTCGAAGATCCTCTAATGGAAGAGGCCCATACAGTAACAAGAGGCTTGGTATATAAATACGGCAATCGCGCCCTAGTGTTATTAACTATGAATTGCGCTGCTTATTGCCGCTTTTGCACCAGAAGACGAAAAGTATCAGACATTGAAAAAGGGATTATAACAGATAAAGATCTGGAAAATATTAAAAAGTATTTGTTGAAAAATAAACAAATTAAAGAGTTAATTTTTTCTGGTGGCGATCCCTTGACTGTCCCGCCGATTTTAAAAAAAGCAATAAAGAAACTGGCTACCTTGCCACAGATTAAAATCGTTCGTGTTGGTACTCGCTTGCATTTGTCTAATCCGGGAGCTGTGAATCGCCAGGTTATTGAAGCTCTCAAACTTGTAAAGAATAAGCCGTTGTATCTTATGGTGCATTTTGAGCATCCAGCAGAATTAACAAAGTCAGTAGTTGCTGCTATAAAAAGATTACAACAGGCTGCAACCATGTTGCTTTCTCAGTCTGTCTCTTTAAAGGGTGTTAATGATGATGAAGAAACATTGTATAAGTTGTTTTCCGGTTTAGTGGAAATTGGTGTTAAGCCATATTATCACTATCGCTGTGATTTGGTTAAGGGAGCGGAACACTTTTTAGTAGATTTTGACAAAGAAGTAGCGCTTATGACAAATTTGCGAAAGAGATTGAGTGGTTTGGCTGTGCCAATATATGTTATTGATTCCCCGAATGGTACCGGGAAGATACCAGTACCACTAGATTTTTGGAGGTACGATCGTACGAGCTTCAAAGATTTTGAAAATAAAAAGATTGAAGTATACTAAGTTTAGAGAACACGTCCCCGAGGCGTGTTTTTAGGCTAAAATTTGACGAAAATAGATCTTTAGGCTAAGATTAATTATGTCTTAATTCAGTAATTCAATTTAGTATGATGACTGTTCAACAAGTTTTTGACCTGGGTTTAAAAATGGGTATCGCTGCAGATCCAAGAGGAGAAAAGGCCGCTAGAAAATCTTTGGACCGAGCAAAAAAAGAATTTGAGGAGTTAAAAGAGGAAGAAAAAGATTATTTTGATAAAGAGCGTCTCACCAATCCGTATTCAGACAGCCGCATTCATGTCGGGGATCTTAAGGCGCCCGTACGTCGCGTGTTAGCTGGAATAGACATAGACAGTACTGAAATTCTTTTGGCCTCGCAATTAAACGAGCGTGGCCAAAAAGTGGATTTGGTCATTGCCCATCATCCTGTTGGCCAGAGCTTGGCAGATCTACATTCTGTTATGGAAATGTTGGTAGACATATATACCAGTCATGGAGTTCCTGTCCACGCAGCAGAAAAAATATTTGAAGAAAGAATTAAAGAAGTTGGGCGTGGGGTTCATCCAATCAACCACTATCAACTTATAGATATGGCTAGATTGTTAAAAATTAATCTAATGAATACCCACACTTTTACAGATAATCTAGTTGAAGAGTTTGTTCGTGAAATTATTGAAAAAGCTAAGCCCGATACTATTGGTGATCTCATGAAAATTTTAATGCGCATTCCTGAGTACCAAGAAGCGAAACGACGAGGGGCTGGTCCCAAGTTGTTTGCTGGGGCGAACAGTCGGCGAGTTGGTAAATTTGTTGTGGAAATGACAGGTGGCACCAGTCCATCCCAGCGTGTTTACCAAGAGTTATCTCGTGCCGGAGTTAGTACGATTGTCGGCATGCATATGAACGAGCCTTCGACGGAAAAGGCCAACGAACAGAATCTTAATGTTGTAATCGCTGGCCATATGTCATCAGATTCACTAGGTATGAACTTGTTCTTAGACGAACTGGAGAAAAAGGGAATAGAGATTCTACCGTGTGGTGGGTTAATTCGTGTCTCACGCAATAAAAAGACTACCAAGAAATAGCCTATGATCTCTTTAGTAAAAGGTAAGGTCATTAATTTGGAGGAAAGTGAAGTAACTATTCTAACCCAATCCGGGGTGGGATATAATATTTTTGTTAACCCATTAACCAGAGAAAAATTGGTGCAAGGGAGCGAAGCAGAAATCTTAACTTATCTCTCGGTTCGAGAAAATGCGTTAGAACTTTTTGGTTTTCTTACTACCAAGGAGAAAGAGTTATTCTTAAAGTTTTTAGATGTGTCTGGTATTGGCCCGCGCAGTGCACTGCATTTATTATCACTCGGCACAGTTGAAGAGATTACCAATGCAATCGGTAAAGGTGACGTAACTTACCTAACTAAAGTGAGTGGTGTCGGTAAAAAAACAGCAGAAAGGATTGTTGTAGAATTAAAAAATAAAGTGAACCAGCGCATCGGGCACACGCTTGAAAGTGATGCCTTAGAAGGGTCGCTGGGTGATGTGGTAGATGGTCTTTTGTCTCTCGGATATTCTGCTAGCGAGGCCCGAGAGGTAGTGAAAAAGTTAGATCCTACTAACAAAAATAGCCAGCAATTACTGAAAGAAGCCTTGCGTATGTTAAGTCGTTAAATTACTCAATATAAAATCCCTGTACTCCCAGGGATTTTATATTACTTTAATGTTTAAGTAGGACAGGGCGAATCAACCAGCCAGCTTCTCTCTAAGTAGTTTTTCAATTACAACTGGATCCGCACTGCCCTCAGTAGCCTTCATGGCCATACCCTTTAAAAACTGCAGTATTGGTTCCTTACCTGCACGAAAGGCTGCAACCTGCTCGGGGTAGTTTTGTATGACATCTTCAATCACCTTACCCAAAGTGTCTTCATCGGCAATTTGCCCATAACCTTTTTCTTCCATAATATGTGTAGGGTCTTTATCTGCACCAGATTCCAGCATTTCTACTAAAATTTTTAGTGCGTTAGTAGAGTTAACACGGTTGGTGTAAATAAGAGCGATTAGCTCGGCAAAGTTCTCTGGCTTAACCTTTAGAATTCGGATGTCGATCTTACGTTCTGCCATTGCCCCCATGAGTTTGCTGGTAAGCCAGCCACCAGCCAGTTTAGCCAACTGATGTTTTTTAGCATCTTGTAAATCCTCGGCTTCTTTTTCTGATTCTGGCAAGCTGCGTAGCCATTCTACCAATTCGTTCATGGTACTTTCCGTATACTCTGCCCACTTTTCATCATTTGTTAGAAGTTGGCTATCTGCCAGTGAGAAACCGTATTCTTCGTTGAAACGAATACGTTTAGCATTTGGTAATTCGGGTAGAGCTGTTTCTTTGGCAACCAATGGGGGGTTAAAGGGTGGAATATCTGGCTCCGGGAAATAGCGATAGTCGGCAGCGGTCTCTTTCTCCCTTTGTAAAATTGTTTCGCCCCTGTCTTCATCCCAGCCGCGGGTCTGTTGCTTCCATGTTTCACCCTTTTCTAATAATTCAGACTGTCTTTTAATTTCATAGTCAATTGCTTTTTCTACCGCTCGGAAGGAATTAATATTCTTCAATTCCACCTTGTGATTTAAAGTATAACCCGCCAGTGGTTTTACAACTCCGTTTATTATTTCAAATTTTCCTTCTTCCTGCAGAGAGATATTGGCTTCGCAGCGCATATGTCCTTTTTCCATGTCGGCATCAGATACACCTAAATAGCGGAAAATGGTTTGTAGCTCTTGACAGTAGGCCTTAGCTTCAATCCCAGTTTGAATATCTGGATCAGTGACGATTTCGACCAATGGCACACCAGCTCGATTAAAGTCTACCAGGGTGTTACCGGATTTGTCATGAGAGAGTTTGGCCGTATCCTCTTCTAAGTGCACGCGAGTAATACCGATTTTCGCTTCGTTTCTCGGATTTTTTCCACCAGCAAATTGTAAAACTATCTGACCGTGCTCACCAATTGGTTCGTCATACTGAGAGATCTGGTAGCCTTTTGGTAAGTCAGGATAAAAATAGTGTTTTCTATCAAACTTGCTTTGTTCGTTTACATTACACCCTAAAGCCTTGGAAATCTTTACCGTCCACTCAATCGCTTTTTGGTTTGGTACAGGCAAGGTACCGGGGTGGGCTAGACAAATTTCACAAATATTAGTATTGGGGGCTTCTCGGTCTGGCTCGTTCTTGCACGAACAAAACATCTTGCTGTCTGTTTTAAGTTCAACATGCACCTCCATGCCAATAATTGGGATGTATTTCGGCATAAATATTAGTTATTTGTACTTCTGCCATTATAGTTCGAAATAGCGGATTTGGCAATATGTTTAAGTGTTTATGAAGGTATGAAAAACCCCTCGGATTGCGAGGGGTTTCAAGACTAGTTCTGTTCGGGAGGTGTAACCTTTTGTCGCTCTAGTTCATTGTACAGTAGAACCATGATTATAACAGCCGTTGGGACTGTTAGAACTTGAAGTAGTAAACCAGCAATTCCGCTTATTAGTTCACCAATCGGTCCGAATAGCGTAAAGATTTGTATAATCATTGAAGCAATCATAGCTAGGGCGGCAATGATCCAGGTAGGAGCGTAAATTCGCCACAAAATTGCCCACCAGCGACGATTCGTTAGTTCTTTACTATATGTTAAACTGGGTTTGGCTTTTTGGTTAGCGTATAAAACAGACAAGATGGCAAAGGATAATCGAATGGTAAAATAAATAAAGTGAAATATGCCGTAAATAATGGCAGCCACAACTAAGATGCCAAAGATAATGTTTCCTTGGGATAAGGCCCCAATATTCAAACCGCCCAAGGAGTATAACATGGAAGTAGTAGCGTAGATCAACATGATTAAGCCGGCTACTAATAATGGCCAAGCCGCGTAGAGGTAAGAAAGTATGGCTGAACCCACAAAGCTTGCTAGTTTACCCCAGGCTAAAATTAAAGTTTCCTTCATGGTAATCTGTGGTTCGCCATCAACCGCCCTTTTGATAGCGAAGTACATGGCGGCAAAAAATATGAGACTGACGAGGATAATGGCAACAAAAATTACAATACTAAAAATCCCAATAATCGCGTACTTAGTAAATTGTGGTAGAAAAGAAGCGCCGATCCAGATTAATACCCCTAGAATCGCCAGAGCAGCAATGCTTAAGAATTGTAAGAGCGGGTAGATGAGTATCTGTTTGAAGTTCTTTTCATAAATCTTAAACATTTGGTCTAACAATGACAAGGCACCGGGAAGTTTTTTATCCATGCCCAAAAGATAGAAGAATCCGCAACTTGAGAATATGCTAGCTAAAACTTTTGGCACCATGCTAACTTGGTTCAGATTGGCATACCAAAAATTAACTGCAAAGCGCAAAATAAAAAGCGCCAACACGCCCAAGCCAATGCTCTTTGTACTTAAGCCTACACCAATGGAAACCAGGATGCTGGCTATGTACAAAAGCACATAGAGATTTCGTTTTGACATACTCGATTAATTAAGCTTACCTTGAATTATATCCCAAATTTTAGCATGAATTTCCTCAGTGGACAATAGCTTTTCACCCTCCTCGCATTCGATTAACTGAAATTCAGGGAAAATTTCGGCAATATGTAAGTAGGCAGTCTCGGCATTTTTTAAATGATTTAAATCTTTTTCGTGTATGTCTTTTGTTCGGTGTTGAGCCTCTGCTCTTTGATTAATTAGTTTTTCTGTTGTTTCCGGACGGACGTGCAGGATAATGCTGATGTCCGGGCGGGGGATTTGGAAAATCTTAAATTCTAAATCGTAGTTCCACTCAAAAAACTTTCTTCTCTCATCACGGTCGGTCATTTTACCACCCTGATGGCCCATATTTGAACCAACATAGCGGTTAGAAATGACAATTTTTCCTTCACTTATCCAGTCTTGTATTTGTTTCTTTGCAGCAAACCGATCAACCGCATACAGTATTGAAGCCTGTTTAGCGGTAACTTCGTTGGCTTGGCCGAGAGCGCCATTTAAGTACTCTTCCACCATGATCGCACTTTTTTGTCCATAACGAGGAAAGCTGACCACTTCTACCGATTGTCCTTCTTTCACGAAGTGGTCGCGGAGGAGTTCAGTTTGAACGGTTTTGCCTGAACCATCTGTTCCTTCGATCATGATAAACATATGGCTATTTATTAATTTTTAAATATTTAGTCAAATTTAATTCTCCGGCCCTGTGAATTATTTCTTTTTGCCAGTTCTCTTCTTTTATATCCGGAAACACAACATCTCCAATGAATTTTTTGTCTATATGTGTTATGTACATCTCATCTGCTAAATCTATGGTCTCGAAATATATTTCACCACCTCCAATAATATATATGGTCTCCGAAAAATCTGCCAGTGCCCGGTTAAGATCGTGATATAAAAATACTCCGCCTGGTACTTGGTAAGAAGTATTTTTGGAAAGCACAATATGTTTTCTGTTTTCTAAAGGTTTCCCGCGCTTCCTTAGTATGCTCTCAAAAGTCTTACGGCCCATTAGAATCGTTCGGCCCCAGGTTATATCTTTAAACCACTTTAATTCTTCTGGATAATGCCAAGGCAAGTCATTGTTATTCCCAATGACGTTGTTTTTAGCAACAGCTGCAACCAGAACAATTTTACTGGTTGCTTTCGGTTGGGGTATGCCCGTATTTTTCATCCAGTTGTTTTTCTTTAATACGCTGCTTGGCCTCACTATCTCCGCGAGCAGAAGAATAGTCGTTGTGGTCAACAAACTTCATGATATTCGCTCGCCATGGGCGAACTTTAGCGATTTCATTATGCATTAGCTGGGCAATTCTACGGTATTGTGGATGCCCTTGTGGTACAGTGCGTAGCTCAAGTAGATGCATAGCTTCGCGGTCATTAAAACCAATTAGCCAGCGAACACGAGAGCCGTGAAGAGCAACATAGGAGGCTGCATCGCCAACAACTGGGTAGGCTTTGTTATAAAAGTTCAAAACTTTTTCATGACACTTCATGGCCAAGTCAGCAAAACCGGCTTCGACTAAATCGCTGGGTAGCTCCATACCATGAATTGGACTAAATGGCTGCCGAAGCTGGGTATTCATGCGATGACGCATAATATCTTTGTAACTACCGAAGTCAGTTAACATATCGAAGGTGTAAGTATAACCTGCTTCGAAAGCTCGACCCGGTCGGTCGCGTCTAGTTTGGCGTTCACCAACGTAAATTTCTTTTATTTTTTCTTTTTGTTCAGGAGATAAATATTTTACGACCTCATGCACCTGGGCAAAGGAATGCCGAGTGAATGGATAAAGCATGTGGGTGATGAGGTAGTCCTCGGTGTTACGCAGCTCCATCGGAACTAAAGTAACTTTTTCCGAACTCACTAAGGGGAGAAAACCGAAAATATTTTTAGTGAGGGACTTCATTTCAATTTCAATTTTTTGGCTGTATTCTTTTAATTTAGCGCGGCGAACATATTGCTTAATCACCTCAGACAAAGCCTCAAAGGTCTGTGCGCCAATTTGTCTCACTTCATCTAAATCTGAAGTCAGAAGATGTGAGATGAGGTATTGAAAAAAGCGACCATTACCAAATACGCCCATGTTAGTTTTAGTGCTAACAGGGAGAAGACAGCGCAGAGAATCGCAGGCCTTAGTACGGATATCCATGTTATATGTAATGCGGAAAGCTTTTTGGTCTTTTTCTTCGGTTAAGTCCCCGTATTTTTGCTTTTGTCCAGTCCCTAATATGTCATAAGATGCTTGCTCCAGAGGCGAACGTTTTTTGTAGAACTCTTGCATGGGAGCAATTAGCGAAGAATAGCTATCAAAGATGAAGTCCATGATTTCTTCATATTCTTTCGCGAACGGTGAGGCCATTATTTTTGGCTCACGAACATACTTGTATTTTCCTTCCTCATCTTTTTCATCAAAGAAAACGTACCGAGTAGATTTTTCTAATGGCGAGCCGCCAATACGACGGTCTTCGATTTCCTTTGTCGCGAGGATGGAAATGTTTTCAAAAGAAACATGAGCACCCTCAAGCTCACCTACAGAATCATCGCCATAGGCGATCAAAACACGCTCAATAAGTTCGTCAGCGTGTTTGTAATCGATTTTTTCCCCATCCTTCATGAATTCCTGGAGTAACATTTCGCGAAATCCTAGTTTAGAGCGAGAGTAACGGGCATAGGCTGCGCCGACGATCCCACTCATACCAGTAATTGCATAAACCTCCCTGTCTGTACTTGTAACGTATTGTTTCAAAACCTCCTGTTCCTCCGGTGTGAAGTTGGGCATAGTTTAATTTATATAGATCTTAAGCGGCTTGTGATTGGCCGTCATTATCATTTGCAGCTCCACCGGTAGAGGCTTCGGTAGCTGAATTTTTGGAATCTAGCTTACTTAGTATCTGACCTCTTTGTTCAGGAATCGCAATTTGAAAAAGTGCATCACCTAAATCATCCGGCGTTGAAGCTTCACCAGAATCAACCATGGCTGAAGCAATGGCATAAAACTGATCGCCACGTTTGATTGGGTTAACTTCTGCATAAGCAAATTGTTTGGCCAGCTCGGTTTGTTTGTTTTTAACCAGCGACTCACAGACTCCTTGTAAGGCCTGCTTAACTTCGCGGGGAGTTTCGAAGGATTTTGTAATATGAATTCTAAGTTCGTCCATGTTAGCTTTAGTCAATTCACCAGATTGAATTGCGCCCTCGATTTGCCGAGTGTATTGCTCAACACTCATTCCTTCTTTTTTTGTTAGCCTCTCTGATAATTTTGTACTTTCAGCTTTGGTTTCTGGTTGGACTGCCCCACTTTCCTTTGTGGGGTCAGCGACTGCCACCGGTTCTGCTTCGCTGGCGGTATGAGCAGTCGGTTCTTCATCTCTATCTCCATCTAAATAATCTCCGCCCCCCATTTCTTTACCCAATTCATCGTCAAATTCACCAGTATCTTCTTCTGTCTGTTCATTTACAACCGCTTCCGGTTGTTCTGCTGTTTTTTCGTCTTCTTCTCTATCACTTTCGGAAGCCTCGTCGTTTCTAAGTTGCTGGCCTAACTCATCGTCAAATTCGTCAGCTTCTACATCCTTTTGTTCTTCAATTTTAGCGGTTTCAGGAGTTGCTTCAGCAATTTGCCTCAATGCTTCTCCGGTTTGCAATTTCCATTGGTCGGTTCCTTCAGCATAATCATTGCCAGTTTGGTTTAATTCAGCTGGGTGTCCAGCCGATTTGTCTTTGACTGCCCAATCTTTGCGTAAAGCATCAACTTTTTGTTTAACGTCTATCGGACAATCATTGCTGGTATAAAGCTCATACCAGGCGTATTTGTCCTGTTCTTCTTCTGTGCGTCCATGAGGATTGTCTTTATATCCTTCTAAAATCTTTGTTTGTCTAGCCTTCAGATCCAGTGGTTTTTCAACCTTAGTAGGCGGTGTTTCAGAGGTAGTTTCAACTTTTGCTTCTGTTGCACTTGAATCTTCAGCGACAGGTTGTTCAGTTTTTGTGGTTGGTGTCTCGCTGTTAATAGTTGTTGCTTCAGTTGTTTGCTGTTTTGCGCCAATATTTTCTGGAATATTTGTAGCCCTCTCTACCTCAGGAGTAGGTTGTTGGGCGGAAATCTCAGGCTCGAGTACAGCATCGGCTGTATTAACTGCCTCAACTGCAGTCTCCTTAGCTTTTTTTCGTAAACCCTCCAATTGCGCCGTAAGCTTGTCACCAATACTTGGACCAAGTTCGCCGGCCTTAACTAGATTATGTATTTTGTATTCTAAGTCAACAATCGTATCGTCAGTATGTTTTTCTGTATCTTTAACAATACCGTCAACTTCTTTTTCTAATTCAGTTTTGTTTTGTTCCCATTGTTTATCAACATAAGCCTCCATGTCCTTTAAATATTTTTCTGCACCTATGTTTAAACGGAAAAGAACCCTTCTTAAAAAGCCAGGTTTTTCTCCGCTAGTGTCTTTACTGCTTTTTTCGCTGCCAGTTTCCGCAGTAGCTTTTTTAGCAGTCTCTTGTGCCGCCATTGCCTCATTTTGCGATTTTATTGAGGCTTCCATTTGAGCAATTTGGTCTCTACTTAGATCCTCATTAAATCCTGGAGCCATATGATAAAAATTAAAGATTATTAATTTTATTTTTTAAATCATCGATTTTCTTTTGGTCAGCCTCTTTGATGGCGTCTTGAACTAACTTTTTTCCTTCATTTTCAATTTCCTTTTCCTTTTTTAAAAAACCAAAAAGCAACCCCACTACTTTTTTGGCTTTGTCGGTAAAGTTACCCATAGAGAAAATATAAAATTAAATTTATTAAAAGTTGCCTGTGCTACCAAACGAACCACGATCTGGACTATCTACTCTTTCAATTTCTCTCCAATTACCTTGTTCAAATTTTACAAACATACCTTGAGCGATTCTTTCTCCTTTTTCTACTTTTACCTCCTCATTAGTTAAATTAAAAACCGAAACTAGAATCTCGTCGGTTGGGCCGCAGAAGTCGCTATCTATAACCCCGACGCCATTAGCGAGCATTAACCCCTTTTTAGGGGCCAGACTAGAACGAGAGAAGATCAGTAAAACATAGCCTGGGGGGGTGGCGATTATTAAATTAGAAGGAACCTTGTATTGTCCGTGAGCAGGTACAATGCAGTTTTCACGTGAATAGATGTCAAAAGCTGCGGCACCAGAAGTTTTGTATTCTGGTAAGGGTAGGGAAGTGTCTATTCGTTTAATCTTTATTTGCATAGTATGAGAAAAATTTTTCTATCTCAGCTTTGTATGATTCTATTGAACCGGTATTTAAAATAGTATAATCAGCCATAGCGATTGGACCGCCCTTTTCCACATTTTCTATTTCATTATAATCACGTTTTTTTGCATCTTCCTTAGTAAAGGATCGGTTCCGCAAGTCTTTATCTTCCGGACCAGAAATTCGAGAAGATATTCGTTCATAACGTAAGGTTGGTGGCGCATAGACAGCAACAACCGTAAGTCGATCGCCATAATAATCCTTTAGAATTTTATACTCTGACCAGCTGTATAGCCCGTCGGCGACCAGGTTTTTTTCCGAAAGAACTTTATCAAATTTAGGAATATTTAATTTAGCCAATGCCGCCATGCCGTGTTCGGCACGTAATTCTTCACGAATAATTTTTTCATTTTTTTCATTGGTCTCCCAGCCACGTTCTTTCAAAATATCGAGATTGATTTGTCCAAACCGCACGTAACCCCAACCTCTTTCCACCAGCATATCGGCCAGCAAACTTTTACCAGCCCCACACATCCCAACAATGGCAATCATTTTTGACATACTACTCTTTTGATTTTATTGTTTTTAAGACTTTTTCTATCTCCAAATAAAACTCATCAAAATCCAGATCATTCTTGATAATGTATTCGGCAGTTTTGCCGAGATCTTTAATTAAAATATCTGCTTCAGCCTGCTCGTCTTTTAGGAATTCTTCATATGTTTTACGACTGTCATCTTCATTTTCTCCACGTCTAACCATTCTCTCCCAGCGAAGTTTTGAATCAGCGGTGATGTAGACCAAATGAAAACCCGGGATTTCTTGTAAATAGGTAATATCTGTTGGGCGACGAATTCCCTCGACGACAACAATTTCATTAGAATCGTTTTTTACGTCTTCGGCAATGACTTTGCTTAAAACATCTTGCCCAAAATTTTCTCGTAGTAATGTCGAAATGTTTTGTAAGTTAGCCCTAGTTTCTGGGAGATAAAGGCGATTAATAATATCTCTGAGGATGGTCGAAAATCGGTAAGCATTAGTACCGTACTTTTCATTTAAATACTTCGCTGCCGTACCTTTCCCCGAAGACAAGTCTCCAACAAAGCCCAAAATTATTTTACTGTTTTGCATACTGTTCAAGAGCACTGTCAAAAAATTCTAATTCGATTCCCACCATGTGAAACATTTCCTCTGATTCTTGTCCCGCATGATATTTTTTTTCACAGACTACTCGTTTAATGCCGGCATTAATTATCATTTTAGCGCAAACAGCGCAAGGGGTCATTTTGCAGTACAGTGTAGCACCATCTATTGCTACACCTATCTTTGCAGCTTGTACGATTGCATTTTGT
Organism: uncultured Gammaproteobacteria bacterium; assembly: GCA_964511375.1. Classification (GTDB taxonomy): domain Bacteria; phylum Patescibacteriota; class Patescibacteriia; order Magasanikbacterales; family GWA2-37-8; genus DATDYA01. Next base: position 25,246 of record CAZEEW010000002.1, read on the forward strand.
TCAGCGTGGACGCCTCGAACACAGTGTTGACTTTGGTGTCCGTCTTCATGTATTGTTGTTTTCATTTGATGCCCTACTTCGTCACAGTGCGGCATGCCTTTGGGGGAGCCAACGTATCCAGTGACTAAGATTTGTTTTTCTTTGGCGATAACGCAGCCGCTTCGTCCTCGGTCACAGGTTGCTCTTTTTGCTACTGCTCGCGCTACCTCCATAAAATACTCATCCCAACTTGGTCGAATATATTTTGCGATAGGTGTTTGTGTAGGCATAAAGTACTTAAATATGTTTGTAGTTTAGCAGAGAATCGCTGCTCTGCCAAGCCCTTTTTGGCTACAAAAAACCTCCCAGTTGAGGGAGGTTTAGGAGGTTATTTTTCCGATACGTGGATCGCCGGACCCATCGTGCTCGTTATAACGAGATTTTGGATGTAAGTGCCTTTGGAAGTGCCGGGTTTGGCTTTATTTAAGGCATCAACGAAAGCAACGAAGTTTTCTTTAAGTTGGGACTCGGTAAAACTAGCTTTACCAATTGAGACATGAACATTAGCGGTATCGTCATTTTTAAAGGTAATTTTACCTTTTTTCAAATCCTCGATCATCTTTTTTAAGTTTGGACCAACTGTTTCAGTCTTTGGGTTAGGCATTAAACCCTTTGGACCAAGCACTTTAGCTACTGCCGCCATCTTAGGCATCATATCTGGGGTGGTAACTGCTACTTCGAAGTCAATCTTACCAGTATCCTTTAGTTTTTTTATCTCTTCTTCCCCGTAAATGACGTCAGCTCCAGCTTCTTTAGCCTCGTCGGCCTTTTCTGGGCTAACGAAAGCAGCTACTTTTTTGCTTTTGCCACTACCGTGAGGCAAAACTACTGTCGCACGGATTTGCTGTTCACCCTTTTTTGGATCAATACCGAGACGTACATGTAGCTCGATGGAAGCATCGAATTTAGTGTTAGCGGTTTCTTTGGCTAACTTTATAGCTTCTTCAGGGGTGTAGATCTTGTTTTTATCTACTTTTTCCTGCAAAGCTTTCATTCTTTTAGACATAATTGCATTTTTACGTGGTAATAACTCCTGAGTGGTCAGGATCCCACATATATAAAGTGGAGTAATTATACTGTATTTTGGCTATTTTGTCAAGACCGGAGTTGGCGCAGAAGACGAGTGGGTGTAATCCTCTAATGGATGTTTTTTATGGTAATCTAAGCCAACCAATACGTCTTTAGCCGATTGTTTAGGAGTAATCTGGTTAAAGACCAGCCGGCCATCTTTTTTGTAGATGATCACTTCACAACCCTCAGGCAATAGGCAATGGTGGACACCGCCAATGCCTGAGATCATTTCCTGGTAAGCGCCAACGCCAAACACGCCAATATATAACTCCTTTTCTTGAGAAAATTCTGGGAGAAATATACGCTGTTTGTCATGAAGAATATCATCTGGATCACAAGTTATGCCACCCAAGCGCACTTGTTTTCCTTCTCTTTCCCAACCATTAATAGGTAGAATTAAGAATTCTTGGCCTAAAGCCCAGGAGTCTGGTAGGTGAGTCATTATGCTTCCGTTAATTATGTACCAATTAGCGGTTTGGTTCGGAATGGATTTCTCTAAGATTACTTTGAAAATAAAGAAACTGTGGTCATTTACGGTATAGCGGCCGTATTCACCAATTAAATCTGGCGCTTCGCAATTAATACGTTTTGCAGCTTGACCCAGAGTTTTAACAAGGTCATTAATCAGTTTGGTATAATCGAAGTTGAAACGGAGGTTATACTGTGCTGGTAGACCACCACCCAGGTCTAGAACATGTAATTCCGGATAGATCTTTTTAATGGGAGCATAATTCTCCGTGAATATTTTTTTGACTGCTTTTATATATGCTGGGATGTCTTCGATCATCCCACCGAAGTGTATGTGAAAAGTGGTAAATTTTAATTTCGGATAATTTTTTAATCGTTTAGCTGCACTAACCATTTCTTTGAAAGTCAGACCAAAACGGGTATCCGCCCGTGAACTTAATCGGGTGGGGGCATGGGAATGGTTTATGGGATATTCGTCCACATTGAGACGAAGTCCAATTTCGAACTCTAAACCACTGTCGATAATGGCGTTCAATTCATCCACGTTTTCAATAATCGGGCGAAGATTTAAACCTTGTTTTTTCAAATAAAAAAGCCGCGTCAAATAGCGGTCAAATTTAAATCCGTTACAAATAATTAAGCGATCCCTAGTGATGATGTTCTTTTTAAAAAGGTACTCTACGATGTCTAAATCGTAACTTGATGTTATTTCTAGAGCATCGGCGGCATTCAAAGCGGTAGTAACTACTTCGCTGAAGTAATTGGCCTTGGAAGCATAGGCATAGGTAAAGCTGCCCGGATATTTGTGGTGTCTAATTGCTTCAGTTGCTAATTTTTTGATTAATAAAATTCGATCCTCAATAATAGTTGTGTACGCGACCTCGAGGGGATCGGAATAATTTTTTACCAATTCTAATAAGTCAATCCCCTTATAAAATAAACGGTTGTCTTTTAATTCCAAATAATCGTTTACTTTGCTTGTGTTGCCCGTAATATTGCGGACATAATTCTTGTAAATCATCTTGTACTTTTCTAAAAACTAGAATATTAAAACAAAAACCAGTTAATTTGGCAATAGTTCTTAGATGAAACTGTGTATAACTTACTTAATTTCCCCAACATCATGCGCCCCGCTTTCTTTCCAGCCGGCGGCAGTAATTTGGACGAATTCAGTATTAGTTTGTAATTCAGCGATTGTTCTTGAGTTGGTATAACTCATGCCGCTCTTAATCCCGCCCACTAATTGTTTTACGATGTCTACTACTGTGCCGCGAAAGGGGATAATCGATTCCACCCCTTCAGGTACTACTTCTGACATGTCTCTTTTTTCTAATTTGGCACTTTTACGATGCTGACTGACTAAATACGAAGCACTTCCGGAGTACATCTTATACTTCTTACCACCGCGGGTCATAATCGAGCCAGGGCTTTCGGTGGTTCCGGTAAAGAGGCTGCCGGCCATGATGGTATCCGCACCAGCGCCCAAGGCTTTAACAATGTCGCCGGAGCGTTGGATTCCGCCATCAGCAATTAGCGGTACGCCGTATTGCTTGGTAACTTCGGCACACTCCATTATCGCAGTAAGTTGGGGCATGCCGCAACCTGTTACCATCCGGGTAATACAAATAGTCCCCGGTCCTACCCCGATCTTAATACCGTCAACACCAGCCTCACACAATTCTCTGGCTGCTTCGGCTGTGGCAATATTACCAGCAATGAGTTGTATATCTCCACAGATCGCTCGCACTTTGCTAAGAGCATTAAACATGAGATCTGAATGTCCATGGGCAATGTCTAAAACTAATGTATCTACACCGGCTGCTACTAATTCTTGCGCGCGTTCTAAGTAATCTCCAGTTACCCCAATTGATCCACCAACAATCAGTTGCCCATCGCTGTCAATATTTGCATTAGGGTAATCATTAAGGTGTTTAATGTCAGTTAGGGTGATTAGTCCAACCACGACATTATTCTCATCCACTAAAGGTAGCTTTTCGACTTTGTGCTCAGCCATTTTTTTCTTGGCTTCAAAAAAAGTCGTGTCTTTGCTACCAACTACCAACTTTTCGCGTGGTGTCATTACCTCCGCTACTAACTGGTATTCGCTAGAAGCTAATAAAAGATCGCGGCTGGATAAGATACCTCTTAAACGATGATCACCGTTAGCGACAATTAGTCCACTTGCACCAATTGAGTCAATATATTCTTTGGCTTCACCAACAGTTTTGGTTGGTTCAATCGTATAGGGATCAGTAATGATGTAATTCTGGGCTCGCTTAACCTTTTTAATTTCCTCAACGTTTTCTTCAATGCTCATGAAGCGGTGCACAATACCAACGCCGCCTAGACGTGCCATAGTAATAGCCATTTCCGCGCCTGTTACCGAATCCATGTTGGCGCTGACAATGGGAATATTTAAATTAATTTTTTTAGTGAGTTTAGTTTTGGTATTAGCTTCACTCCGGGAAGTCAGAGTAGACCTTTTCGGGACAATTAGGACGTCGTCGTAGGTAAGGGCAAGTGGGATGTTGTGCATAGAGTTAAGTAGTTATCCCCCCCCCCGTAAATTCTAACATTAGTTGGTCAAGTTGTTAAGATCACCTTTTTGCTCTTGTTGACACTGTTTTTAATTCATCGTAAAATTACCGTAGTCTTTTAACTATTTACTTAAATCTTATGGCTTATGAAATATCAGGGGGAGATATGCATAGTGGAGAAATTAAAAAGATGTTGGCTGTAGCTGAGGCGGAAAAAAGAGAAGCTTTGGAAGCTAGAAAAAAGATCACACAGGAACGAAATAAGGATAGATATTCATGGGACAGTAAAGGAGATTTCCTGACCCCAGATCAATTAGAGACATTAAAGGCACAAGGAAGTCTTCCTATGCATTATTTGAATAGACTGGCTCAAGAAATGGCAAGAATTGCGCTTGGCGACTTCCAAGTAAAAAACGCACTAATATCAGGAGACTTAGGTGTACTTCTGTCTTCTGTCCGAGGCAGTACAACTGCAAGTAAACAGATGAGCGAATTGGTTGCCCTAATAAGTGAGGGACAGGCAAAAAAATTTTTTGGTGACGCATTAGCCTACGAGGACGAATACGGAAGAAAATACATGGATCGAATTTCTTCCTAAAGTAAAGAAAATAGACTAATAGTTTTATAGTTCGCTCCGGGACCTGGATTCGAACCAGGGATATCCACGTTAACAGCGTGGCGTTGTACCACTCAACTATCCCGGAATTAAAAACCCTTCCGTTTCGGGAAGGGTTTAATCGTTATAATTAAAAGCCTACCCGCGTATCGGTGGGTTATTATTATTGTTATTTAATAAGGCTTTTATCATAGTAAAAGTACTATACTGGAGTAGTCAGAATTTGTCAAATATCTAAACTAGTTTTTTTCGAGCGTAATACCAATGGAAGATAAACAAGGGGACACCCACGACAATGAACGAAATGTCAGTAACTAAATTGCGCTGCCTCTGTGATTTAAGATTTTGTGCCTCTCTTTGTTGGTATTTCTCTTCCTGCGCCGCGCATTCAGTTGGAGTTAATTTTTTTACCTGTGCCGGTTCCGCAACAGTACCAGGTTTTTCCATTGGTTGCTGGTAGGAAGGGTCACATTCAGCGCCTGGATAATAAGGGTACCGATCTGCCTCGGTAAATACGTAACTTTTTAATACAATATTAATTAAATTAGCCGTTGAAAAAACTACCATCATCAAAGCTACGAAAGATACTAGATAAAAATAGATGTTTTTTATGACTGCGATTTTGTTGCTGGTTGTATTTTCCATACGTATAGTAGTTAATAATTAAATTGTAATACCAATTTTCTTTTTAACACCTTCCATTTTTGTTGCCGCAAGCTTCTGAACTCTTGCAGCGCCTTGTATTAGGACCTCCTGGGCTTCTTGGTCAGAAATTCCATTAAATTTAGCTTGAAAATCATTTAAGAAGTTGGAAACGGCCTCCGCCAAACCTTTCTTAAAGTCCCCATAACCCAGGCCAGTGTATCTCTTCTCAATTTCTTTAACGGTCGTTCCAGTAAGCAGCGAGTAGATGGTAAGTAGATTGGTGAGAGCTGGCTTGTCTGTCCCAGATTTTACTTCTGAGCCAGAATCCGTAACTGCTCGCATAATTTTTTTCTTCGCTGCTTCGGGGTTATCTAGCAAAGAAATGTAGTTGTTGGCTGAACCAGCGCTTTTACTCATTTTTTTATTTGGATCATCTAGACCTAAAATTAGAGCACCTTCTTTTTTAATTAACGGTTCTGGCACGGTAAAAGTATCGCCGTAAAGAGAATTAAAGCGGCGAGCGACAACGCGGGTTAACTCGAGGTGCTGCTCTTGGTCTTTGCCGACCGGTACTAGGTCTGTATCATATAAAACAATATCTGCGACCATGAGAACAGGGTAGCCAAATAAACCCATGTTGACGTTTTCTTTGTGCGCCTTTGCTTTATCTTTAAATTGAGTCATTCGTTCTAATTCTGCGGTTTTGGTAATGGTATTCAAAATCCAAGCTAATTCAGTGTGTTCCTTAATGTCAGACTGTTGGAAAATAATAGATTTTCTTGGATCAATGCCTAGGGCCAAATAGGTTTTAACGACATTTAAAATATTCTCTCGCAGAGTCTCAGGTTTTTGGTAGACAGTTAGGGCGTGAAGGTCAACGACACAAAAAATACATTCGTACTCTTTTTGTAGCTCCACCCAGTTTTTTATGGCGCCAAAGTAGTTGCCCAAATGAAGATTATTGGTTGGCTGAACCCCGGAGAAAACTCGTTTCATACACTGGTTAAAAATAAAGTAAGATAACCTAATTTTAGCAGAATAGAAACCGTACTGCAAGCTAACTCTTTATTAATAATGATATCTCTTACCATTAAGAATCATAAAGACGCGGTAAAGCTGTTCTGCTATAAATATCCGAACCATTTGATGGGTAAAAGTAAAAGAAGACATAGACAAAACAAGATCGGCTCGTTGGCGGATACTTTCGGTTAGGCCGAGCGGCCCACCCATAACAAATGTTATATGGCTTTTACCTTGGTTTTGCAATGAAGAAATTTTTTCAGCAAAATTTCTCGAAGAAAATGATTTTCCGGTTTCGTCTAAAACCACTAAGTAGTCATTGGGCTTTTTCGCAATTGCCACTTCGATCTTTTCCGTTTCTTTTTTTATTACTGTTTCAAGAGGGTCTTTCTCACCAAAGGCTTCTTCTTTAAGCTCGATAACTTCAACCTTGGCAAACGCATGAAGCCGTTTTAAATATTCAGATTCGGCCTCTCGCCAGTATGATTCTTTGAGTTTACCAAAGCAAATTATATTTAGATGGAGCATGGTAATTTTTAAGCAAAGATCCTGTCCAATGTTTCTTTAGCTATAGCAAGGCAACGTCCGCGTAGATTATTTTCACTGGTAACTTGAGAAAACAAATCTTTTAAATTTTGCAACATAGTTGTTTTGTATTCTTCTGGATTTTTTATCGACCTTACATCTTCTCGGGCAATCCCCTTAATTTCTTGTCCGGCGTAGTCAAGCATGTCCAAATATTCAGCTGCTTGGTATCTGGTATAAGTTTTGCCAAGTCCAGAAAAAATCTCGCTGCGCAATTCTCCGAGTGCGGCCGTTATCCACGCTTCTAGTTTGAGTCGTTCAATTTCAGGATTTTTTCTTGGATTTAAAAGTTTGTCTAGGTGTACATTCAATCTCAATCGGAAGACCTCTAACATTTTGGCCTGCCCTTCGTTTAATTTTGCCGTATCTATTGTCGCTAATTTATCGCGTAGAGTTATAAGTTCTTGAGCATTATAATGCTCAAGTTCTATTTCTCCTATTATGACATACGTAACTAGGTCTTTTGCTCCAAGTCGTTCAATGGAAATTTTTTTTGGTGCTCGATCTCCGGTCATATTTATAAATTAAATGTTTGTCATGATTTTTAGATTATATCCTAACACGGTTGTGTAATTGCCCGCAAGCTGCAGAGATATCTTGCCCCTGTGAATGCCGGACGGTGGAAGTAAAGCCTTTATCTAAAAGCGATGTCTGCCAACATTCAATTACTTCTCGTCTTGAACCTTGAAATAAACTAGGATTATTTGGGTCAGTGTTGTAAGGAATTAGGTTTATCCTCACTCGTCCTAACTTTGAGGCGAGCTTTACCAATGCCTTCAGATGTTTTTCATCGTCGTTAATATTCTCTAATAAGGTATATTCCAATCCTATAAAGTGGGTGCGGCTAGGAAAGCGGGCGTGGTATCTTTTTGCCCAGTCTACTAACCACTCTAAAAATCCCTTTTGGTGAGATAAGATTATTTTTTCCCGACTTTCTTCTAAAGCCGTATGCAAGGATAAAGCAAACCTTACGGCCGGGAAATCCGGATCAAGAAGTAACCGGTCCATCATCTGTGGTACGCCCACAGTTGAAAGAGTAATCTTTCTTGGTCCAATGTCAGTGTATTTTAAAAATAAATTTAAAGCGGTCTTAACATTATCGTAATTTAAAAGCGGTTCACCTTGTCCCATGAGTACGATATTATTGATTTGTCCTTTTAGATCGCTCTTTAATAGTTCTTTTTGCCAGAAACGGAATTGATCAATTATTTCTTCGCTCTGGAGATTTCGTTTGAAGCCTAGTTTACCAGTAGTACAAAAAGCGCAGCGCATTGGACAGCCAACTTGAGTAGACAAGCACACTGTATACCTGTGCTCAGCATCTTTTTTACTTTTGTCGTCGCGTGGCATTAGTACGGTTTCAATCATTTGTCCGTCCTGAAGCTTTAAAAGAGCTTTTTTGGTATGATCACCCTTGCTTTCTTCTAAAGCATAAGGGTCGACGACTAACCATGGGGTATTAATTAGTTTCTCTCGCAGCTCTTTACTTAAGGTAGTGATGTCTGAATACGAAGCAAATCCAGGATTAAACCAGGCTTCATATATCTGCTTAAGGCGGTAGGGCTTTTCATTGGCAATAATTGTTGTTAGAGAGGGGTTCATATTTGCTTGACCCAAGAGTAGTAGGGGGATATAATTGTTTCAGTACATAATCGCTGCGTAGACTAGAATTACTAGCCATATTATATATTATTTTAGCCAAAAAAGCAACTATTTCAGATACACCATTACCTATTAGGTGAAATTTAAATTTTATTTTAGTTAATCAATATGAGTGAGCGAGTAAATCTAAGTGAAGCTGTGTTGACAAGGGAATATGGATTTGAAGAAGGAGTGAGGGAAATAATGACGAGAATTAATTCCCTGCTGCTTCAAAAAGATTATGTCGTTGTGGCAATATCTGGACCTACTTCTGACGACACCAACGTCGGTAAGACTTTTTTAGAAACAAATCTAGCCAGGATGGCTAGAGAGCAAGGTATTAGTTGTGTTGTCGCGGCCGATGAGGAAGTACTTAAGGCGGCGCCGCTGTCTAAGCAGATGGACAAGGGGTTGATAATACTCGGCGCGATGGATAGCCCCAGTGGTTTCGATGATCCAGAGAAAGTCGCTAGATTCAGCAGTGCGGTTGATTTAAAAGTGCGAGAAGCAGGGGAGTCAGTCGGTTTGCCAATTTCCAAAGTCGACATCAGGGCCTTTATTTATAGACCAGACAGGCCGGTCCGTAGTGGAGATAGGATGTATAATAATATTATTATCCGAAATAATCAGGCAGTTAATAAAGGAAATTAGACTAATGTTTATCTGGTCAGTTTTTAAAAGTAAAAGTATGAAAAATGCTATTCAAGAACTTCTTAGCCTTGCGGATGTGCAAATCAACGGCGACCGTCCTTGGGACATTCAGGTGCATGATGAAAAACTGTACAGTCGTGTCTTAGCTGGTGGCTCGCTTGCCTTGGGTGAGAGCTATATGGACTCTTGGTGGGATGTGGAACAGCTAGATGAGTTTTTTAATCATATACTGTCTGCCAATTTAGATAAAAAAGTCCGCCCGTCTCTACCGTTGGTGTCTGGTTATCTAAAGTCTAAAATTTTTAACGAACAAACCAGGCGCAAGTCTAAGGTCGTGGGTGAAAAACATTATGACATTGGCAATGATTTGTACGAAAGAATGCTCGACAAGAGAATGACTTACACTTGCGGGTACTGGAAAGAGGCAAAAACTCTGGATGAAGCACAAGAGGCAAAGTTAGATTTAGCCTGTCGCAAATTAGGCCTAAGACCAGGAATGAAAGTGTTAGATATTGGTTGCGGTTGGGGAAGTTTTGCTATTTTTGCAGCCGAGAAATATGGTGTGGAAGTGGTGGGCATCACTATTTCCAAAGAACAGGTTGAACTGGGCAAGAAACGTGCAGCTGGTTTACCAGTTGAACTTAGGTTTCAAGATTACCGTGAAGTCACCGAAAAGTTTGATCGTATTGTATCTTTGGGTATGTTTGAACATGTTGGTGTAAAGAATTACCGAGCATACATGCAAGTTGTTGACCGTTGCCTAAAGGACGATGGGCTATTTCTTCTCCATACGATTGGTGGAAATAAGTCTACTTCTGGTACTGATCCGTGGATTGCTAAATATATATTTCCAAATAGTATGCTGCCTTCCGCCGCCCAAATTACTAAAAGTGCAGAAGGTATCTTCCGTTTAGAAGATTGGCACAATTTTGGGCCATATTATGATAACACGCTTATGGCCTGGTTTAATAATTTTGATCGCCATTGGGAAGAAATAAAAGACAAATATGGTGAACGTTTTTACCGGATGTGGAAATATTATCTTTTAGCATGCGCTGGATCTTTTCGTTCCCGGAAAAATCAATTGTGGCAAATTGTTTTTTCTAAAGTTCATTCCACGCACGTCTATGAGAGCATCCGTTAATTAGAATATTTAATTATGAAAGAAAAAAATTTTATCTTCGGAGTAGATTTGGACGGTGTTTGTGGTGATTTTTATGGAACGATGAGAGAGATTGCTGCTGAATGGACTGGGAAACCACTCAAATCTTTACCGAAAAAAGTAGATTTTGGTTTAAAAAAGTGGCACATCGATGAATTGGGTGGTTACGAACCATTACACCGCTTTGCAGTCACACAGAGAGATTTGTTTCGTCGTATGCAGCCAATTGCCGGAGCTAGCGTCACTCTCCGTAAATTATCTTCTGAGGGAATTCGTATTCGTATTATTACTCATCGACTATTTATTAAACATTTCCATCAAGAAGCGGTCCGTCAGACCGTCGAATGGTTAGATAGCCATGGTTTTCCTTATTGGGACCTGTGTTTTATGAAAGACAAAGACCAAGTTGGGGCTGATGTTTACATCGACGACTCACCAGCAAATATTGAGACCCTGCGCAGTTTTGGACACAAAGCAATCGTCTATAGGAATACTACTAACCAACACTTGCCAAAGCCTTACGCGAATAATTGGGAAGAAGTTGAAAAAATAGTACGAAAAGAATTCGAGGAGTGGAAGAAGTTAAATTAGTTAAAAAAGAGTGGGTTACTTGCCCCACTCTTTTTTAAATTCTGGGAATCGATCGTCTACAATACTCTGTCGCATCTGTCGAACCAGATTTAGCATGAAGTAAACATTGTGTAGCGTGATGTGTCGGAGTGCGCTTATTTCGTTTGCCCCTAACAAGTGGTGCAAATAAGCGCGCGAGTAACTCTTACAAGTTGGGCATCCGCAATTTTCTTCAATCGGCTGACTGTCTTTCTCATGAGCAGCATTATTCAAATTAATTCGGTAACTATCTTCTTTGTTTTTTTGCGGCTTAGAAACATAGGCAACACCGTGTCGGGCTAAGCGAGTTGGAGCAACGCAATCAAACATATCAATCCCTCGTTCCACAACTTCAAAGAAATCTAAAGGAGATAGACCAAGCCCCATCGCATAATGTGGTTTGTTTTCTGGTAAGTACGGGTACACCCAGTCTAAAATATTTTTGGTTGCTTCCATGTTGTAACCAACCGATTCACCACCTAAAGCAATGCCATCAAAATCTTTGGATGCAATAAATCGGGCAGATTCTTCCCTCAGGGATTTAATATTTGAACCCTGGATAATGCCGAATAAAAATCTTTGGTGTGGAGATTTAATAATTCCCTCCTTATTTTCTTTTAATTTTTTATGCTCCGTCAAACACCGTTCCGCCCAGCGATGGGTACGTTCCATTGCCGCCCGGGTATATTCTTCAGGAATTGAGTCAGGTGTACATTCGTCAAAAGCCATAATAATGTCTGCCCCGATTTTGTGTTGGGTTTCAATGGCTTTTTCGGGAGTAAAGCGATGAATACTGCCGTCAATATGTGAATGGAAAGTCACTCCTTCTTCATCGATCTCGACTAACTTAGCATTACTGCTCTTTTTTCCTTTATCTGTTTTTTCTTTTTGCAAACCTAGACTAAAAACTTGAAAACCACCGGAATCAGTGAGGATCGGGTGCGACCAATTCATAAATTTGTGCAGACCGCCAAATTCGTTGACTAAGTCTTCACCTGGTCGTAAATGTAAGTGGTAATTGTTGCCAAGGATAATTTGCGCACCTAAATTTTCCAGATCTTTCGAATCTAGTGTTTTGACGGTTGCTTGGGTGCCGACTGGCATAAAGACTGGTGTTTCAATATCTCCGTGGTCAGTATGCATTAAACCCGCTCTAGCACGCGTGTTTTTATCCTTGTGGATTAGTTGGAAAAATGTCATATTTTGCGCTAGTTTAAACCATTTTGATGATTTTGGCAAGGTATGGTAAGATGAAGTACGTTTAATTAAAGAATTTATATTATGCCCAATGAATATAATGGTTATGAAGAATTTATGGCAGCGTATGGTTTGCCAGGAGAGAGCGAAGAAACAAAAGAGAGAAGAGAGGGTAAAAGAAGTAAGTATAATCCTGGGGACAGGTTTAAGGTAAAGTATTCTCCATTTGGTGACCTCTCAGATCCAGAAAATCCGACGGTTCAAGAAAATGAAACAAAGCAATTTTATACTTTAGAAGGCGAAGAAGCCATTCTTACGAAAGCCGGTGCGGCTTTATTGAGTGCTGAGTATAGTAAAATGAGGGATAATATGAGATCTAATGCTTTGAGAAAGACCTTAGATGTGCCGGGAAAAGGCCGCCAAAGAGATGTTCCCGTCGCCAGACTTAACACAGAGAAGAGATTTGCCTGGAGAGAAGAATTTAAACAGCTATTAGGGCCAGAGACGCTTGAACTTATGACTAAATATGAGATAACCGCGAAAGTAATAGTTAAAAATGAGGGGACAGAAGAATACACTCTTCAATTAATACAAGGCGGCGGAATCCTCCTGAAGGAGTATGATTTTAATAGAAATAGTTTTGATAAGGTTTGTAGTAAGGCTATCGCCTTTATCCAAAGCCAGACAGAAAGTACCGATGGTGAGGGTGCCCAAGAACGGAAAAGTTTTAAACGCAAGCGGAAGTAAAAATGCAAGATTTCACACACGAACTTAACCAGGAACAACTAGCCGTCGTTTTACAAGGCGACGGTCCTTGTTTGGTGTTAGCTGGAGCCGGTAGTGGGAAAACTCGGGTTATTACTTACCGCGTAGCGTATTTGCTTGCCAATGGTACAAGACCAGAAGAAATTCTTTTGGTAACTTTTACCAATAAAGCCGCTGGTGAGATGCTTTCTCGCGTTCAGAAAATCACCGGCCATACTGAGCACTTGCCTTGGGCCGGTACTTTCCACCATGTAGCAAATAAAATCTTGCGTCAGTATGCGCCTCTGGTTGGTTATAAAAACAATTTTACAATTTTAGACACTGATGACAGCGAGGCACTCCTTAAACTTTGTATTAAAGAATATAAGGATGAAAAGATGGGGAAAAGATTCCCGTCAGCGAAAGTTTTGAAAGACATTTTCAGTTATGCGAGGAATGCTGAAACTACTGTTGATGACGTGATCGATCGTCGCCATCCAGATTGGTATATTTATGCCGAAAAGATCAAGGATATTTGGAGCGCCTATGAACGACGCAAAAAAGAGGCTAATGCCATGGATTTTGATGATCTCCTCTTTAATCTTCTCTTACTTTTAAACCAAGAAAAAGTTATTGCCAAATTCGCTGATCAATTTAGATATGTTTTAGTCGACGAATACCAGGACACTAATCGATTGCAGGCTTCGATCATCAGTAAATTAGCCATAAAACATAAAAATCTTTTGGTCGTGGGAGACGATGCTCAAAGCATCTATTCTTTTCGAGCGGCTGATGTGCAAAATATTTTAGGTTTTAGTAAGGTTTACCCAGACGCTAGGGTGTTTAAACTGGAAACCAATTACCGTTCTCATCAAGAAATTTTAAATTTAGCCAATGACGTTATCGCGAATAATTTTAAGCAGCTAAAGAAAAATCTTCGTACCGCCTTTGAACAAAAGACTAGTTTAGAAAAACCCGCTCTTCATCCCCAAATAGATGAAGCGGACGAAGCCGAGTTTGTAGTCAGAGAAATTAAAAAGCTAAAAGATAAGGGGGTAAGGCCAGAAGAAATTGCCGTGCTGTTTCGGGCGGCTGGTCATGCCCAGCGTTTAGAAATGGAGTTAGTAAAAGCCAATATCCCTTATGATTTTCGTGGTGGCCTCAGATTTTTTGAGCGGGCTCATGTTAAAGATGTCTTGTCGTATTTAAGGCTTTTAACCAATCTGTCTGATACAGCCGCTTGGATGCGAGTGCTTTTACACGAAGAAGGAATTGGCCCAACTGGTGCAACCAAGATTGCGAGTGAAGTAAAAAGATTGGTTGATGCTCGAGAAATTCTGGGGTTAGATTTGGTTGGGGTATCTGAAAAAGCGAAAGTTGGTTGGAATAACTTTGTAAATATTTTCCGCACCCTTATTAATACTGGCGCCAAACCCAGTGAATTAATTTCTGCTCTTATTGATTCGCCTTATCGCGATTACCTAGAGACCGAGTTTATTGACGCCGATGAACGAATTGAGGATTTGGAAGAAATGGCTGGCTTTGCCAGTCAATATGGTACGGTCGAGGATTTTCTAGCTGAGGCAACTTTGCAGGAAAGTTTTATTTTGCAAAAGGATCGTACGAGTAGCCCGAAGGACAAAGTAATTCTTTCCACCATCCATCAGGCTAAAGGTTTGGAGTGGGAAGCGGTATTTGTCATTAACCTAACCAACGGTGCTTTCCCTAATGAACGAGCTCTTAAAGAAGACGGTGGTCTAGAAGAAGAGCGTCGTCTGTTTTACGTTGCGGTTACACGTGCAAAAAAACATTTGTTCCTTACTTACCCCATGGAACAAAAAGGCTGGGGTGGTCTGGGTGGCCCGAGCCTATTCTTAGATGAAATTGACCGAGATCTTATCGATGATCACTCTTTGCTAGGTGGAAGTAACTATACCGTGCTAAATGACGACGACGTTACCTACGAGCCAGAGGATCGCCCTTTAAGAATTAAACCCGGCAGTTTCTTACGTGACGTTGACGACCTCTAGGCCTTGCTCATCACCCTGAAGCCAAGCTCTTTCCCACGCTTGGCTAGTTTTTTTGTTGGCTTAACCAGGGTAGCGTGTTTGACCACGCGGAGCATGCCAAAGTCATGCCAAGAATTGCCATAGGCAAAGCTTTTGCCGAGATCAATCTGGTATTCATGGGCCAGATCAACAATTTTTTC
Source organism: uncultured Gammaproteobacteria bacterium (assembly GCA_964511375.1). Lineage (GTDB taxonomy): Bacteria > Patescibacteriota > Patescibacteriia > Magasanikbacterales > GWA2-37-8 > DATDYA01. Next base: position 40,440 of record CAZEEW010000002.1, read on the forward strand.
TTTCTTAAAATCGTCTTTCATAATATGCCCAACTACCCGCCCGGTGAATCTTCCTTCTTTTATTTCCGCCCGGGTGCCGTAGCTCGGTATTCCAAGCCAGGTAGCAATTGGCTTCAAAATTTCTTCTGGCTCTTCGCTCACGATAAACAATAAATTATTCTCCTTGCGGTGTAAGTCTAAGGCCTCGAGCATTTTTGGGAAGAATATATTTGTGTTTTTTTTATCTAAGTTCTCGTAGAAGTTTCCGATTAATTCTTCTGCCGAAACCCCGCGCAAAGATTTAATTGCTTGTAAATAAAACCACCCATGTTTTTTGAATAGTTGGATTAGACCAAGATGGAGAAGCTGTAAGAATAAGCGGGGCGATTTTTTTCGCCAGACGTAGTTTAAAACTATTTCTTGGTAAATATTTTTTTTAGTTAAAGTCCCATCCAGGTCAAAGAATGCGGCTCGGATCCCTTCTGGATAATGAGGTATACTTTTTTCCGTAACGTATCTCTTTGGTAAGTGTTGGATAATTATTTCTTCAATCACCTGGATATCCCGTATCTCGTCTTGTGCTACTTCGTGTAAAAGTATGGGTTTTTCAATCGTTATTTCTAATCCAGTTGGACTAAGTAGAAATTTGCCAGGTGGGAAAAGTTGGTCAGCCCCTTTTAACACCACTGGCACCACTGGACACTTGGCTTGTAGCGCTATTTTTGCCACCCCAGCGTGGAAGGGGAGAAGTTTGTGTTTGTACTCACGTGTACCTTCGGGAAAGATTAATAATGATTGACCATTTTGAATTATCTCTACTCCGTTTTTTACCACTTGCTCGTGGTGTAGGGCGCTTTTGTATTTAAGCTCTTCAAAAATGTCTCTGGCCACCTCAAAGTATTGCATTTTTCTAAACCAGGGAGCAATGGGGAAGGGGAAAACACCAAACGGTGCCGTAACGGCAATAAACGGCCGGCGTACCAGATGAGAAATAATAAGACCATCTAGATAGCTTTGGTGATTGGCGCAGAATACGGCTGCCCCGTCTGGAATATTTTCAAGTCCATGTACTTTAATTTTGATTCGACAGGCTTTAAACAAGTTATCTATTACTTTAAGGGATAGGACACGCCATTCTAACGGACCTTGTTTGTTTGTTAAAATGCCGTATACATAGTAAAGAATAAGTAGACCAGCAAAGACAGAATAGAAATACAATGTAAAAAGAAGATTTTTAATTTTCATAATTCTCGTTAACAGTATTTAATAACGAATATACTTTCTGTTCCCCCATACCTTTAAGATGCAAAGTCCTTTCTTCATACTGGAATTTCTCCATTAAGAAGTTTTTTAACTCCCGACCCAAGAGTATTTCGTTTTTTTCGGCATTCTGACACAACCGGGCGGCGTAGTTTACAGTTTCGCCTAAGAAATCCCAGATCCGTTCATGCTCGGGTCCCACTTCCCCGGAAATAAATTCACCGTATTCTAAACCTACTCGCAGTTGCCAGCCCATCTGGTTAACTAGAGATACTAATTTCTGCGCCGCCTCGAGCGCATTTACACACAGAGCCGGGTAATCCTCGTCATCTTTGTACCCACCAAAGACAACCATAATTCCATCGCCTAGATATTTGTAAACCCAGCCACCGCGTGACTTAACCACACTGTTAGACAGATCAAAGAAACGATTTAAGTCATTTAACATTTCAGTAATGTTGGCGGCCTCATGTACACGACCCGAAAAATTGACTAGGTCAGCAAACAAAACTACACCACGATTACGACTCGGTGGCAATTTTTTTGTCGTCATGAGATTAACCAGATCTTCTGGCAAGTGTGAAGCAAGAATTTGGCTTAGTTGGTTTTTTAATTTTTCAACCTGTCGTTTTTCGTCAGTGATAATCTTGTTTCGCTCTTTAATGGTTTCTTCTAATTCCTGCGCGTAACTTTGAAAGTAACTAATGCGCTCTTCCAGGTCTTTAAAAGAAACATTAGTTTTTGCAAAAGGATGGGCCAAATTTTTTAGACGCTGTGTAAAAGGTAAATGCTCCCAACTAATTTTAATAATAAAATACGGCACGTTATATATTTGCCCGGGAATAAGTAGAGGATAGGTTTTATACCAGAGTTCTTTGGTAATAAGCACACCTTTAGTGGCAAATGGACTTTCGACCGGTTTGGTTTTGCCAAGGCATAGTGAGCCGAGAGAAGTTTCTTCGTTTACCAATTCGACGACCTCACCGTAGACCGTATCTTCAATGTACAGTTTATCGTTTCTAAGTTCAGCAAAGATTTGGAATTGGTTACGAAGGAGTTTTACCACATCATATTGCAAGATTACCTCCTCAACTCTAGCCGGAGGTAAATTCCAGATCTTTGGTAAGCTGGAAAAAACACCTTTCACAAGTGGGCCAGAGATAAAGTCTTCTTCAATGTCTATACCGCCTCGGAAGCGTACGCGCAGGTAAGCCATGTTCTGGCCGCAAGAAATTACCTCCATGTACTTGGTTCGGTTGAAAAACTGGTTGTATTCAGGAATTTTTTTAATAACAAAACTGGGATCGGCGAAAGTCGAACCGATTAGCCTCTTCAAAATCTCGACAATGCCAAGCCCCCCTTCCTCAGTGGCCAAAAGCCCAATCTGGTAAAAGATGTTTGGGTCGTTGTCGATTAAATGCTGAACCCGACTGCAAAGTTTTAAGAAAGTAGGAAGCGAAATCCAATGATCAGGGTTTTTTAAATAGTCGGCAGGGTAGCCTAAATTATCTAAAATGTCATTTTCAGATAATCCTTTTTTGCGACAATATGTTAGTACAAGACCAACATTACGGTTGCAAACCAAAAGCTCCTCCTTTTCGTAGGATTTCTCCATAAAGTCAATTATTGTCCACTCGGTATATTACTGCTTTTTAGTGGAAAACACAATATACAATTTGTCAACTTTCGCAGAAAGAAGCGATGTGTTAAAATATATCCAATGTTAAATTATCATTTATATATGAAATACATTGCAAGATTGGGGTTAATAATAGGTGTAGTGTTATTGCTCGGTGCTTCTTGTGTTCCACAAGGGAATCAAGTACCAAGAACGAATACTCCTGTAAACAATAATGTAGCAAGCACAACAGACTCAAATTCTGTCAATTCTGAAGTGCGTAACTCTGCTCCAACTGTTACGGGTTTACCCAAAGCGACTACAACTAGACCAGTAGTTAAACCCGTTACAACTTCCACTAATCCCTTGCCCTGCAATTCAAATGCTCAGTGTGTGTCTGGTAAGTTGTGTGTTAATAGCGAGTGCGTTCCAGCGGAAACGGTTCTACCAAAAGATCCAGTAACTGGTGAATTGCTCTGCAACAACAATGCCCAGTGTATTCCTGGGAAGCTTTGTGTGAACCAACACTGTGTACCAGCTGAGACCGCGCTCCCCACCAATACCACCACCGGACAATTGCTTTGTAGTAATGATGCCCAATGTGTCCACGGTAAGGTTTGTGTTAATGGGAATTGTGTGGCTTCTTCTACAACTTCAAAAAGCTTGCCATCAGTTACTAATTGCTCATCAGATAGCCAGTGTAAAACCGGCGAAGCTTGTTTCCAGGGACGATGTACTACTGTGCCAGCAACCTGTAAGTACCATACGGAATGTTTAAGCGATGATTATGTTTGTAGTAACGGGACCTGTGTTTGGCCAGGCTCAAGTGGTCATACTTGTCAGAATTCTTCCGGTGAAAGATGGCATTGTCTGAATACCCAGAAGTGTGGAGTCAAAGAATTTGAGTGTATATAATTTATCGTAAAATAAACACACCACCAGCTAAACTGGTGGTGTGTTATATACTAAATTCCTGTTCACGCGTATCTCCTTGTTATTCCCCCAAAACTTTAGGAAAATAACGGGCGGCGCGAACGAGGAACTTCGAGGTGGAGAATGCCACCCGTTGGCGATCGGTCAGTAGGTGTAACCTAGCTGCCGACGCCGTTCAGCTTCCGCGCGACGCTCGCGCTCCGCCGGTGCGAGCTTTTCGCACCGCGGGAGGAGGTTGCAGTCGAAGCAGGTCGACTGGACCTGCCCACCCATGGCGCGGGTGACGCGCTCGACGAAGTCGTGGCACGGGCTGTTCTTCAGTCCGCCGGCCCTCTTCCTCTCTTGGCCGGCCTTCCTCGTGGCTTCCCGGACTCTCTCGCGAGCCCGCCGCTGTTTCGCTCCCATGGCTTCTCCATGCACCCAGTAAACCGGGGTGCCTCGGTGGACAATATACAACCACTATTTTATCTTGTTGTCAATTGTTTGTTTGCTGGGCTAACTAGGTATTGACAAAAGACAGGGGATATAGTAGAATTTCCGCAGAACGTTGAACAAAAATCTCGTGGCTGAGCAATTTCGTTCAGCTTTTTTGTATCCAAGTTAATTTATTTATGCCTACATTAAACCAAATAATGCGCAAAGGCCGAACCCCAAAGGTTCAAAAAACCAAGTCTCCGGCCTTGCAATTTACGGTCGACAACTTACACCGTAAGAAAACAGTTTTTGCAAAGGGAACCAGTTTTAAGCGTGGTGTTTGTACCAAGGTGTACACCACTACTCCTAAAAAACCAAACTCTGCTTTGCGTAAAGTTGCCAAAGTTCGTTTGTCCAATGGTATGGAAGTTATCGCTTACATTCCAGGCGAAGGACACAATCTTCAGGAACACTCTATCGTCCTTATCCGCGGTGGTCGTGTAAAAGACTTACCAGGTGTCCGCTACCACATTGTACGCGGTGTTTATGATACTCAAGGTGTAGAAAAGAGACGACGTGGTCGCAGTCGTTATGGTGCCAAGAGACCGAAAGAAGCGAAAAAGTAATCTGTATTAGTAATCTAGAATATTATGCGTGGAAATAATACTAAAAAGCGTGCTGTTCAACCAGACTTGAAATATGGTAATGTGAACTTAGCACGGTTTATCAACTTCGTAATGCAAAACGGGAAAAAATCTGTTGCTCAACAGATCGTGTATTCCGCACTCGAAAAAGCTTCTCAAGAATTAAAGAAGGATGCTATTGCAATCTTTGATGAAGTGGTTCGCACAATTTCTCCTCAATTAGAAATTCGTACTCGTCGTGTTGGTGGTGCTAACTACCAAGTTCCAATGCCGGTACGTGGTGACCGTCAGGTGGCTCTAGCTTTCCGTTGGATTATTGGCGCTGCTCGCAACAAGAAAGGCAAACCAATGGCAGATAAGCTAGCAACTGTTTTAGTTGAAAGCTTCCAGGGTGTTGGTGACGCTGTTAAAAAGCGTGATGATGTACATAGAATGGCTGAAGCTAACAAGGCTTTTGCCCACTTCGCCAATTTCTCTCGCTAGAATAATTATTCAATTCATTTAAATTAATTATGCCTCGAGAATTTAGTTTAGATAAAACTCGTAATATCGGTATTGCCGCGCACATTGATGCCGGTAAAACCACTACGACCGAACGTGTGCTTTTTTACACAGGTCGTAAACACAAAATTGGTGAGGTGCACGAAGGTGCGGCCGAAATGGACTGGATGGAACAGGAAAAAGAACGCGGCATTACCATTACTTCCGCTGCGACTACTTGTTTTTGGAAAGATCACCGCATTAACATCATCGATACACCAGGTCACGTGGACTTTACTGTAGAAGTAGAACGTTCTTTGCGTGTATTGGATGGTGCAGTGGCTGTTTTCGATGGTTCACAAGGTGTTGAACCGCAGTCTGAAACTGTCTGGCATCAAGCAGATAAATATCACGTACCTCGTGTTTGTTTTATTAACAAAATGGACAAGATGGGCGCGGACTTTTACATGAGCTTGGATTCTATCCGGGAACGTTTGTCTCCAAATGCTTTTGCTATTCAGTTACCAATCGGTCAAGAAAGTTCCTTTAGTGGTATCATTGATCTTATTGAAGAAAAAGCTTACAAATTTGAGGGTATGAATGGTGAAAAAATGATAGAAATTGACATTCCTGAGGACATGAAGGAAAAAGTGAAAGATCATCGCCATAAAATGGTAGAAAAAGTGGCTGAAGCCTCTGACGATCTCATGACCAAGTATTTGAACGGTGAAGCCTTAAGCATTGAGGAAATTAAAGCTGGGATCCGTGCTTTGGTAGTTAAAAATGCCATGCAACCAGTTATCTGTGGCTCTGCTTTAGCCAACATTGGTGTTCAATTAATGTTAGATTCGGTTGTTTGGTACTTACCATCACCATTGGACGTACCTCCAGTAAAAGGTATTAATCCAAATAATGAACAAGAAGAAGAAAGAAAAACCAGCGACGACGAATCGTTCTCTGCTCTAGCTTTCAAGATTGCCACTGACCCCTTCGTTGGTAAACTCGCTTTCTTCCGTGTTTATTCTGGTAAGATTTCTGCTGGTAGTTATTTATACAATGCCACGACTGGTAACAAGGAGCGCTTAGGTCGTATCGTCCGCATGCATGCTAATCATCGGGAAGACGTAACTGATGTTTACGCTGGTGAAATCGCTGCCGCCATTGGTTTGAAAGAAGTTACTACTGGTGACACTTTGTGTGATGAGAATAAACCAATTGTTTTGGAAAAGATTACTTTCCCAGAACCGGTTATCTCAGTTGCGATCGAACCAAAAACCAAGGCTGACCAAGAAAAGATTGGCTTGGCTTTACAGAAATTGGCTGAAGAAGATCCAACCTTCAAAGTCCATACTGACGAAGAAACTCTCCAGACTATTATTTCTGGTATGGGTGAGTTGCACTTGGATATTATCGTTGACCGCATGAAACGCGAGTTTAAAGTAGAAGCCAACGTCGGTGCCCCACAGGTTGCTTACAAAGAAGCAATTAAGATGAGCGCTGAAGGTGAAGGTAAATACATTAAACAGTCTGGTGGTCGTGGTCAGTACGGTCATTGTTGGTTACGTGTTGAGCCACAGGAGCGCGGTAAAGGTTTTGAATTTATTGATGAAGTTAAAGGTGGTGTAGTTCCTCGTGAATACTTACCAGCGATTGAAAAAGGTGTCAAAGAATCCATTTCACGTGGTATCCAAGCTGGGTACCCGGTTGTAGATGTTAAAGTTACTTGTTTTGATGGTTCTTACCACGAAGTTGACTCTTCAGAAATGGCCTTTAAAATGGCCGGCTCCATGGCTTTCCAGGATGCCTGCCATAAAGGTAATCCGGTAATATTGGAACCAATCATGAAGGTGGAAGTAGTCACACCAGAACAATATATGGGTGAAGTAATTGGTGACCTTAACTCCAAGCGAGGTCAGATTCAAGAAATGACTGATCGTGGCCAGATGAAAGTTGTTCGGGCCATGGTACCCTTGGCAAGCATGTTTGGTTATGCCACCTCTTTACGCAGTATGTCTCAGGGTCGCGCTAGTTACGCAATGGAATTCGATCATTACGCTGACGTACCAAACAATGTTGCTCAACAGATTATTGAGGGAAAGAAGAAATAGCCTCTTAAACGATGAAAGCCTCGCATTGAGCGGGGCTTTTCTTTTGCAACTCTCTTGTTGACTTAAGAAAAATATTTTATACTATGACCGTAACTAATTTAGGATATTATGGGAGATAAGCCAGCATTTTTTGGAGACAGAATCCACAACGCACTGGATCAGAAAGAAATTCAATACGAAATTAAGACCCCGCCCGTCTGGTATATACAGGGCTCTTATGTCTTGGACAAAATATTTGGTGTACGTTTAGCGAGAGATGTAGACATTTTTGCCCCACAAGGAGGCAGCCCGCCTCAATTAGAAACTATTGATGATCTGCCTGTCCACCTGACTGAGGTCGGGGATAAATCATATTTTCCGCCTGTGCTTGGCACGTATAATACTGACCGCTATCTGCTTGATCCTGCTGGGCAGGTTATAAAACCAAGCGGTTTCCCGGAGCGGCCCATAAGATTAGAGTTGTTGCCCGGGAGAAAATTAAGTATTGTTAACGTTGTCCGTGGAGTTAAGGTTTGTAAAAGGTATGGTTTAGAATACTCTCCTGAATTAAAAGATGAGATGACTAAGTCACTACGCAAATTACTAAGTAAACAATCGATGGCGATGCTCATGATATTTAGCGAATCAGATTTGGCTGAATTTATTAAAGAAACTGTTGAAGCAGAAACTTCTGAAGAAGAGAGAGGAAAAGTTTGGCAGGAAATGATAGCCTTGTGCCCGAAATTAGCTAGTAAATAAATCAAAGCCCCGCATTGTGCGGGGCTTTTGTTAGGCCGCTTCCTTGTTCTCTTCATCATCTGGACTTGAGACATCTGGATCTAATTCCAGTTCTTCATTTTCATCGTTTCCTGGTCCACCGAAAGCATCGCGCCTCAAACTTTCCTCTGTATCTTCATCATCAAACATCTCGTCTAGACTTTTCCCTGGCACTTCCGTACTTTTCAACTCGTGAACTGCTTTTTGTAAAGGTGTTTCTTTTCTTTTGGCACCGGGTATTTCTGGTGGTAATTCAGAGGTATCAAAAATCTCGTCTATAGATTTTCCTAGTTTAGGCTCACCATTTTTTCTTAGCATATAAATTATTTTAAAAATACATTACGAATAACTTGGTCGATTTCGACTTCGTTAATAAGAATATCATCAACCGGAAAATCATTCAAGAGTTTTATGGCAACTTGTTTCGCTTCTGTCTTTGGCACTTCTAAAACCGTTCGCTGCGGTGTTTTTTCTTTAATATTCCCTAATTTCTCTAAAGAACTATTTTGAATAGGTTCAGTAAAGGTCACTTCCAAAACTTTGTGATGTACGTATTGGTCGATTAATTTTCTTAGTCCACCATCGTAAATAATATTACCGTGATTAACAATGATTACCCTTTCACACAAAGCTTCAACATCTTCCATATAATGCGAAGTGAGTACGATCGTAATCTTTTTTTCTCTGTTGTACTTTTTTAAGAATTCTCTAATGTTGTTTTGAGATATCACATCCAAACCAATCGTCGGCTCGTCCAAGAATAATACCTTGGGGGAATGAATTAAGGCCGCAACTAACTCACATTTCATTCTTTGGCCTAAAGATAATTTACGAACTGGAATATCTAAGATGTCTTTAATATCTAGCAAAGTCGTTAATTCCTCTAAGGTTTGTTCAAACTGTTTTTTTGGTATTTCGTAAATTTCTTTGTTTAAAATAAAACTTTCCATGGCTGGTAAATCCCACCATAGCTGGTTTTTCTGACCCATGACTAGAGCAAATTGTTTCTGGAATTCTGCCTGTCGTTTCCAAGGAGTAAAGCCTAACACTTTCGCCTCTCCCGAGGTGGGGTAAAGAATACCGGAAAGCATTTTCAGTGTCGTCGTTTTACCGGCACCATTTGGTCCTAAGAAACCCACCATCTCTCCTTCTTGAATAGTAAAGTCTATTTGTTTTACTGCTTCAGTATAAAGTTTTTGTCGATGGAATAAACTTTTGACTGAGTTCCACAGCCCAGCTTGTTTTTTGTAATATTCGTAGGTTTTAGATAAACCTTTAACTTCAATAATCGCCATATGGTTTGGTTAGATTACTTTTACTAAATGCCCACTCCCTCATATTTCTTAATACCAAAATGCCATGTGATTTTGATTGCAATAAATAAAATGCCGATCCACATTACTTCGATACCGATCCCTTTCCAAGCAGTTACTAGAGGCATCCTCCCTAAAAAGATTTGGGCAGGTACAAAGAAACTGTAGGCAAAAGGTAAGAAAAAACTCATAGTAACAAACCAAGTCGGTAAAAGATTGAGAGGAAAATATCCACCAGCAAAGAAACGGCGCAGGCGTAAGATAATAGTATTCAACCCATGTACTTCATCCTGCCAAAAGTAATAAGACCCGTAAGATATGAAATGAACATTTCAATTATAAATGATAACGCTACCATTATTAGTATTGTTATAATTACAATTGGATCACTATTTAATTTCAGTCGATCGAGAAAAAATAAAGTAATGACTAATTGTGTTGTAAAGGCAAGAATAGTTACTAGACCAATCCGACCGATTTCTCGAACTAAAATATATCTAAAATAGCTAATCGGTTTTAATATATGAGTAGTTAAAAGACCTTCTTTGATATCTCTGGCGACAACTTCATAAAGGAAGTTACGAATTGCGACTGAAATAAGATTGCCAATCAATAAATAGGTTAGCATCTCTGGTAGAGTGTACCCACCAATAATATTATTTCCCTGATATATTGCTGACCACATTAATATAACAATGAGCATCTCAGCGATATCACCGAAACGATAAGCCACTATGTCAAAGCGGTAAGTTAACGAACGCTGGAATGCCATTTTGATGATCGTTGCATTTTTGCTCATACTAACTCGACGCGCTTGAATATTTTTTTAAGCTATTATTCCAAAACAGAATTGATCCGTAAATCCAAAGACCGGTAATTAAAAAAGCCAGTAATATATTTTGCCAGCTTAATAATCCTAATAGCCCTTTCACGGGGAAAGCCACAATTACGAAAATAGGCAGGATGAAAGTAAAAAAGAATTGAAACGCTGAGTTAAATATTTCCGGTGGAAAGCTGCCAAGATACAACCCACGACGATACAGCCATATGACACTATCACTTTCTTCGGTCCTAATTGTAATAGCGGCTGTTAAAACATGCATGCCCATTACAATTATCATTCCTAATATAATGAGTAATATGTACCATGCCATTTCCGCCCATCCCCAAGTAAGAGGTAACCTCTGGATTACTAGTATTGTGAGTACAATTAAAATAGAGCTGAAAATAATATCTAGTAGGTCGGTTAAACGGGAGAGGATGTAGAAAAGAGTGTTTACGGGTTTTGGTAAAAGATAATCCAATTGTCCTCGCTGGATATCGTTTTTAAATACATATACACCACGGAACAAAGCTTGGGCTAATGAATCGATGAGGTTAAATGTTAAAAAGAAAAGCAAGGCTTCGTATTTACCGTAGCCAGAGATATTGTCGGTAAAACGAAAGATGGAAAAGATCATGAGGGCGAAGAAACCAAAACGTATAATTTTGCCAATAAAATAGCTTACCGTATCAATACGATTTGTCGCATAGCTCATGAAAGCACAGTTGGTAAGTTGTACCCAGACTCGAACGTGTTTAATCATATGCCTTCACTGGAATATTTTTTAATTCCCGAATTAAACATCAGTCTATTTAGGCCTACTAAAATTATTAGCCACATCACACCGCCAAAAATGTAAAAAGGCATGTCAGTAAGTATTCCTTTTTTGAGGAAGATCATGAGTGGGTGGTAGATCATGTAGATGAAAGGTAGTTTATGTAGAATGGAAAAGAAAATCCCACCAGTTAAAATTGAGATTGGGAAATATGCTCCAGAAGCAAATTCCAGGATCCATTCAAATAAAAATCGCGGCCCCATTGCTTCGCGTGACCAAAAGGCTAGATAATTAAGTAGAGTGCTAAAAAAGAAGTAAAGTAACTGAGCAAGAATGATCGCCAGGATAAAATAAAACCAGGTTGTGTAACTGGTTGGTATAAACCAGTCAACCTTAAGAAGATAGGTTAAGATTAGTGTTTCAACTATGGCCGCTAAAGTTCCTACCAGGCGTTCTGCTAATTCTTCAAAATAATAGAAGGCTACAGAATTAAATGGTTTAACCAAATTGACAGAGTACGTACCTTTGTTGATATCACTCGCCATGCGCCTAGTTTGGCTGCCAAAAACAAAAGCCCGAAGGATGTTTACTAGAAGAACGTAAGTAGCGATTTCTTCCGGTGTAAACCCAGCAAATCGGCCGGTTTGGCGAGCGAGGGTGACCCAGAGGAAGTACAAAAGAAGAATAGTAACTAAACCTTGCAATCGGCCAATAAGAAAATTAAGTCGGTAGGCGAAAATCGATCCAATCCGATTCTTAAAAACTAGCCAGTATTTGTTCATAACTTAAATTAGCGATTGGCTTGTCATTTCCTGGGGTTGATCTAAACCAAGTAGAGCGAGAATAGTTGGAGCAATCTGGTTTAAATAACCAGTTTGAGGAAGATTAAGGCCAGGTTTGGTAATGACCAACGGTACGTGGTTGAAGGTGTGAGCCGTATGAGGTTCCTCTCCGCTCCACATACTTTCGATGTTGCCGTGGTCAGCGGTAATAACCATAGTATATCCCAATTCCTCTGCCTTGGGAACTATGGAAGACAAAGCTTTATCAACTAATTGTACAGCTGTGGCCGCCGCTGTCATATCTCCACTGTGGCCAACCATGTCTCCATTTGCGATATTACAGACAATTAGAGAAAACTCATTGCGTTCAATTACGCGCAGTAAGCTGTTCGTTACTTCCGGTAAACTCATTTCTGGATTAGAAGCATAATTCATGAGACCAAGTGACGGAACCACTAATCTTTCTTCGCCTGGGAAAACGTCTTCGCGTCCGCCATTAAAGAAGTAGGTGATGTGAGCATATTTCTCTGTCTCGGCTACTCGGAATTGTTTTAATCCTTTTTTGCTTACCCACTCGCCGATGGTGTTAAGGGGAAGCTCATTGGGGAATAACACAGCTACGTTAGTGAAATCTTTATCGTATTCAATTAGACTCGCTAAATACAGATTACTTGGTATCTGTAGAGTGTTTTGCACAGTATGTGGTGCACGTTTTGTAAGTAGGCGCACTAATTGTCTCATGCGGTCAGCACGGAAATTGAAGAAAATAACGGCGTCGTTTTCTTTAACCACGTCATCACTAAAGCGTGTTGGCTGGATAAACTCGTCAGTGATTTCCTCAGAGTATTGGCTGTCTAAGAATACCTCTGGCTTAACTAAAACCAACTCATCTTGTTCGGTCATCGCCTTATAAACAGTCGTGGTTCGATCCCAGTTTTCACTACGATCCATCGCAATCGCTCGGCCAGTCATTGTCGCAATTCTAATCCCTTCAGACAGGTGGGGCTTTAACGTTTCCAACAATTTTCTAGCGCTTTTCGGCGCCATGTCGCGGCCATCTAAGAATAAGTGAATCGCGGTTTTCAGGTTGTTATCCTTTGCCCACTCGACTAGGGCAATAATATGATTAATGTGTGAGTGGATGCCACCGTCGCTAAATAATCCTGCTAGATGCAGTATTCCCTTGTTTAGAGTTAAATGTTTTTTAACCTCTTCTAATTTTGGATTCGTTTTAAAAGTATTAGTTTCAATTGCGTTGTCGATTTTCGCCGCATTCTGGTAGATAATTCTGCCTGCACCCATGGTCATATGCCCTACTTCCGAACCAGACAAGCATCCTTTCGGTAAGCCCACTGATTCCTCTTTGGCATGTAAGACCGTGTTGGGGTAATTTTTGAGTAGCTCATTCCAGAATTTTGGTTGAGTTTGAAAAATAGCATTGTGTTCATTGTTTTCACCGGTTCCCCAACCGTCTAAAATTAATAAGATTACTTTCTTGTCCCCCAGTTTTTTATGACTCATAAATATATTAGATTTTAAACCTGACAGTGAGGGCAAAAATGTGTCCCACGACCAACCAGGCGTACTTTTTTAATGATATGTTTTTTACATTTTTTACATTTTTTATTGCCTCGTCCATAGACATTGAGAAAATCATAATGTTTACCTTTTTGTCCCTTTAGATCAATGTAATTGCTAAAACTTGTTCCTCGGTTTTTAATTCCTAGTTCCAGTACCCTCCTACAAGCCGCATGCAGTTTTCTAACCTCATAGTCATTTAAAGATCTAGCTGTACGGTCTGGTAAAACTCCAGCGAAGAAGCATGCTTCATCGGCATAAATATTACCGAGGCCAGCAATCAGTGTTTGGTCTAAAAGTAAAGCCTTTAGTTTTGTTTTTCTTTTTTTTAATAAGTTTTTAAAGTAAGCCAGAGTAAATTTGTGATCTATTGGTTCAATACCAAATCTAGCGCGCGCTTTTTGTAGACCAACGTCATCGACAACTTGCATGAATCCGAATCGCCGCAAGTCATTAAAATACAGTTTTGCCCCGCTGGAAAAACTGAAAACTACCCGGGTAAACTTATTTGGTAAACTGGCTTCAATATTTGTAAAAGGATGCCCACCAGAAAGACGTTTCTTTTTTTCTTCCAAAATAAACTGACCAGTCATCTTTAAATGAGTGAGCAAATACTGGTCCTCTTGTAAAACAAAAATTAAGAGCTTACCAACACGGTCGATTCTTTTGAAGCAGTTATTAAAAACAGGTTTTTTAAAATCACTAATTTTACCACGGATAGTTTGTGGAGACAGTACTTCAAGAGAAGTAATTTTTTTATTCAATATATGTGCTTCTAAGTCTCGACGAATTGTTTCGACTTCTGGCAATTCAGGCATATAGTTTATTAAATAACCAGTTAATCATATTACTGTAAAGACAGAAAAAAATCAACAATTTTTTCATTAAAAAGTCAAATTTATGGTCCACTAGCGTTGACTTATTGTACACCTGGGTTACTGTACTAAAATGGTATGACTTCGTAGTCCCAGCGCAAGCTGGGGGAGGAGTACAACATGTGGTGGGTTTTCGTGGCTGCCGTTTCGGCTGCTGTCGGTCAGCCTCCTGACGAGTGTTGGCAACCGGCCCGAGCCGCGCTGGAATCAGTCGGCGCTGTCTGGACCGGCACGCAGCCAGACGACACCCGTGTCGGCTGCCGTGAGGTGGTCGACGGAATGTGGGGATCCTGGGAGTACACTGAGGAGAAGCTGGCCCGCTCAGCCGAAAGAGACGGTTGTCGTGGAGCCAGAGTGCTCCATAGGAGCTATGCTGCTGGACCCGCCGGGTGCAGTGTCATCTGTGTGCGCCTCAAGTGTTACGCCGAGGATGTTGACCTGGCGCCGGAGATGGAGACCGGCATCGACGAAGTCACGCTCCTCGCTCTCCTCAGGAAATCGGAACCTGAGGAGCAGCTTCCTGAGGAAGACGACTACGCATCTCTGGAGGCTGCTTCGGAAGAAGCGGTCCACCCAGACGAGGAGGAGCTTGTTCCTCCAGACCCTCCGTCTTCGGAGGATCCAGCTCGGCTCGCCGGCGACATGACTGGGCTGGCGGTTCTCCTCGAGAGACAGTCCGGGTCGTCCGAGACTGAGATGCGCTTTCCTCGTCGGAACGCGAAGCTGGCTCAGCCGGTGTATGAGCCGGAGCCTATCGCTGACTCGGTCGTGGCCGAGGCGAATCCTCAGCCAATTGCGATACTCGAGCAGGCTCCCTCAGTGCCGGAGTCCCCGCTGCCGGCTGCTTCCCCCGAACTTCGTGCGTTCCAGGTGGAGATTGGGGGTATGATCGACGAATTTCGCCGCTCGCGTGAGTCTCTCAGGGAGAAGCGGCGGGAGATGCGGGAACGTTCCCGCGCCATTCGCGATGACTGGCGGCGCAAGCGTGACGCTTTGCGTTTCCAGACTCGCCAACTCGGGGCAGCGCGTCCTTGAAGGGGCAGCTGTCCTTCGCCCCTCGATCTGAGGTATCGGGTCGAGGGCTGTGTCACGAGCGTCAAATGTTTTGGCTCTGGTGAAACCGTATTCATACACAGTTAATACACACAATTTTCGTTGACGAGACGATATATTTTGTTATAATGATGAGGTAATTATTGAATTTATGAATAATAATCAATTGGATAGGGTTTTACGCTTAGTTAAGCGAACAGGAGACAAGGTGGTTGTTTTAGATCGTGCGAGCGATGCGGCAGTAGTACTCATGGATCTAGATGATTATGAATTATTACTAGAGGAAAGTTTTACGAACGATGGCGTTGGTCCTACGAATTTAGACAACGATTCTTTCGCTGACTGGGAAATAGACGATGCACACAATGAAGATCAAGAGACTGAAGAAATAGCTCATGAAGACACAGATGAACCTCTAGCCCCACTCGATACTCTTGAAGAAGAGTTACCTTTAGAATCCTTCGAAAAGGAAGTTGCTGAACACGGTGACGGAGTAGGAGAAGATCTGGTGGCTGAGCCTATAGTTGAAGCATTGCCAACTCAAGATAGAAATATTTCGCTAGACAAAGAGGAAAAAATAGATGATTTGCCTGACGACGGCGAAGAAGAGCGCTTCTATTTAGAGCCGGTTTAGTCCGTTTACTGGTCGGATTGAACACTATTTGTATTCAGGGTAGGTCAGTTTTTTCTCAAATTTTGGCCATTTGTCCACAGTTTTTCCCCTTGCCAAAATTTAAATATCTGCTATAATGCACACGCTGTAATTGGTGAACCAATTACGCTATTATTTTGTCTTAATTTATTATTTATATACAATTGTCGCGGCTGGATAACAAATCTGCACCGACCACTCGGTAGCAGTGCCGTGTAAGTATTAAATGTATGGCTGATTTTCAAAGAAACAAGCCACACGTTAATATCGGTACTATTGGTCACGTTGACCATGGTAAAACAACGTTAACTGCAGCTATCTTGCAGGTTTTGACGGCTCATGGCATGACCGCTCAAAAGAAGGGTGTTGATGATTTGGATAAAGCTCCAGAATCAAAAGCCCGCGGTATCACCATCTCAACTGCTCATGTTGAGTATGAAACCGAAAAACGCCACTACGCTCACGTTGACTGTCCAGGTCACGCTGACTACGTAAAGAACATGATTACTGGTGCTGCTCAGATGGATGGTGCAATCTTGGTTGTTTCCGCTGCTGATGGTCCAATGCCTCAGACTCGTGAACACATCTTGCTTGCTCGCCAGGTAGGTGTACCTTATATCGTTGTTTTCTTAAACAAAGTTGACCAAGTATCTGATCCAGAACTTGTTGACTTAGTTGAAGCCGAAGTTCGCGACTTATTAAATAAATACAAATTCCCAGGCGATACCACTCCGATCATCCGTGGTTCCGCTTTGAAAGCTTTAGAAAATCCATCAGATCCTGCTGCTTCTCAACCTGTTATGGATCTTATGGCTAAAGTTGATGAATATATTCCAGAGCCAACTCGTGCTACTGACAAGCCAATGTTGATGCCAGTAGAAGACGTTTTCTCTATCGAAGGTCGTGGTACCGTAGTAACTGGTCGTATTGAGCGCGGCATGATCAGCTTAAACGATGAAGTAGAAATCGTTGGTTTACGCGATACTCAAAAGACCGTTGTGACTGGTATCGAAATGTTTAACAAGAGCTTAAAAGAAGGCCAAGCTGGTGACAATGCTGGTTTGTTACTTCGCGGTACTAAGAAAGAAGATGTTGAGCGTGGTATGGTTCTTGCTAAACCAGGTTCCATTACCCCACACACCGAATTCGAGGCCAACGTTTACGTTTTGACCAAAGAAGAAGGTGGCCGCCACAAACCATTCTTCAAGGGCTATAAGCCACAGTTCTACATCCGTACTACTGACGTAACTGGTGAGGTAGAGTTAGCTGAAGGCGTTGAAATGGTTATGCCAGGTGACACTGTTAACATCACCGTAAAATTGATCGTACCAGTTGCTATGGAAGAAAAGATGAACTTCGCTATCCGCGAAGGTGGCCGCACCGTTGGTGCTGGTGTTGTAACCAAGATTATTAAGTAAATTTAATGAGGGGGCCGTATTTAAACGGCCCCCTTAATTTAGTTCTTTATTCTTTTTAACATGACGACAGCCATGAACCCGACCACCCAGAAAAAAGAGGAGCAAGGGAGTAGAATCCGTATCAAGATTCGTGCTTATGATAATCACATTCTTGACCAGGCAGTAAAGACCATTATTGAAACTGCTGAACGCAATGACGCGAAAGTAGTTGGTCCAGTACCATTGCCAACGGAAAAGACCAAATTTACCATCCTCCGCTCCACTTTTGTGCACAAAGATGCTCGTGAACAATATGAAATGAGCGTGCACAAGCGCTTGGTCGACATTATGAACGCTAGCCCAAAATGCATTGATGCTTTAATGAGCTTATCTTTGCCAGCTGGTGTTGATGTCGAAATCAAGATGTAAAAATTAGGGGTTTTTTGACAACCGGATAGTCTTTCCTTTGTTCTTGACAAATAGTCGGGTTTGTGTTATTATTTTGGCACACCAATTTATCTTTATCTCGCGGTAAATAAGATTTTCTTCTCTCTGGGTAATTCAGAGAGGAAAAAAACATTTAGACGAGCAAAAGATAAGAAAGGGTTTTGACAATAGTTAAACGACAATTAAAGCCAATCTTAGAAAAGCCATATTTTATGGCACTTCGGTATATGCCGGAAAAGAAAGGCTAGAAGCCCGGATTAGAAAGTAATATTTTTAGTCAGGGCTTCTAGTTTTTTGTTAAGACCCTCTAGGTCGGGGGTCCGCTAACACATTATATATATGAAATTCATTTTAGGTAAGAAATTAGGCATGACACAGGTCTTCCTTCCGAATGGCGAGGTAGTACCAGTCACACGCGTCCAAGCTGGACCATGCTTTATCACAGCATTGAAGGAGGAAAAGGAGAAGGCGCAAAAAATGGTGCAGATTGGTTTTGGAGAAATTAAAGAATTTCGTTTAAGTAAGCCTGAAGCGGGTCATTTAAAGGATTTGACGCCAGTCCGCCATTTGCGCGAATTAGCTGTTGAAACTTTAGATAACTTAAAGCGTGGCGATCAAATAGATTTAAATACCTTTGTAACTGGTGATCGAATTGATGTCGTCGGTGAATCAAAAGGTAAAGGTTTTGCTGGCGTTGTAAAACGCCATCACTTTTCTGGTGGTCCAGCTAGCCATGGTCACAAAGATAACTTACGCGCTCCTGGTTCTATTGGTGCTGGTGGTGTACAACGTGTTTTTAAAGGTATGCGCATGGCTGGTCACATGGGTAGTGATCGCGTCACAGTTAAAAATTTAGAAATTATTGAGGTCCATCCAGAAACTAATGAGATTTTAGTAAAAGGTGCTGTTCCAGGTGCTCGCAATGGTTTGTTATTGCTTATTGGTACCGGCGAATTAAAAGTTAAACAAGAAGTTGCTCCAGTTGTTGAACAACCGGTAGCGATTGAAACACCAGTTGAAGAGGTCACTTCATCTGCTCCAGTTACTCCGGAAGAAACTACTGCTCCAGAAGCTAAAAATGAATAATTTTTACCACTATGAAAGTTAAAGTATACAATTTAGACGGTAAAGAGAGTAAGGAACTAGAATTAAACGAAGCTATTTTTAACGTCAAAATTAAACCAGCCGTCGTTCATGAAGTTTTTGTCATCCAAAGTGGTAACCAACGCGAACCATGGGCTGACACCAAGAATCGCGGTGAAGTAAGCGGTGGTGGACGCAAACCCTGGAGACAGAAAGGAACAGGTCGCGCTCGTCATGGTTCTATCCGTTCTCCGATCTGGAAGGGCGGTGGCGTAACTTTCGGTCCTTTGAGCATTGAAAATTATAGCCGAAAAGTTAACAAGGCTACTCGTCGCTTAGCTACCAAGATGTGTTTAAGTGACAAAGCTTTGAATAATTCCTTAGTTGTTTCCGAGAGTTTTGAATTTTCTGAAAAGAAGACCAAATTATTTGCTGGCTTCTTAAAGAAGTTGCCAGCTCAGTTTAAGCGTTATTTGGTTTTGACAGGTGAGAACGAGAAAGAATTATATAAGCAAACCCGTAACTTAGCTAAGGTGGTTACAATGCCGGCAGCTGATGTTAATGTCATGGAGTTAGTCGAGAACGAAGCGGTCGTTGTAAGTATGGATGGTTTGAAAACCTTAGAAAAAGTTTTTGCTAAAAAATAATCTAGACTAATTTGAACAATATGGGTTTACTAGATAAATGGACAAAAAAGAAAAAAGACGAACAACTAAAGGAAGTTGTTGACTCAGATCAGAAGGCCGCTGCTCCAGTTGTCAAAAAAGTTGTTGAAAAAGACGATAAAGCAGAAGAGGCTAAGACTACAGTCAAAGCTCCGGTGGCGCCAGAGAGCCAAGCTTACAAAGTACTCGTCCGTCCACTTGTGACTGAAAAATCGACTATCGCAGAAAGTCACAATCAGTACAGCTTTTTAGTCGCTAACGACACCACTAAAACCAAGATTAAAGAAGCGATAGAAAAAGTTTACGGTGTCAGACCAGTTAATGTCCGCATTATTAATGTTCAAGGCAAAATCGTTCGCTTCGGTCGTTCCTATGGTCGTCGTGGTGATTTCAAAAAAGCCGTGGTCGCTTTACCAAAGGGCAAGACCTTGAATTTACACGAAGGAGTGTAAGAAATTAAAAACTTTTCTTCAAAGGATTATGCCAATTAAAGTTTACAAACCAACAACCAGTGGACGTCGTGGTGCCAGCGTCGACGCTTTTAAGGATGTTACAAAATTTGAGCCAGAGAAGTCTTTGGTGAAAATTTTAAAACCAAAGTCTGGTCGTAACAACCAAGGTCACATTACTGTTCGCCATCAAGCTGGTGGAGCCAAGAAGTATTACCGTCTGGTGGATTTCAAGGGCCAGAAGTTTGATGTCGAAGCCACTGTTACTGCAATCGAATACGATCCAATCCGTGGACCTCGTATTGCTTTAATCCAATATACCGATGGAACTAAATCCTACATTCTTTGCCCACAAGATTTGAAGGTTGGCGACAAAGTTATGTCTTCTCAGAAAGCCATTGAGGCAAAAGTAGGAAACCGCATGCCGCTAAAACATATTCCAATCGGTTTATTTGTGTATAATATTGAACTAACCGCTGGTAAAGGTGGGCAGTTAGTCCGTGGCGCTGGTTTAGCCGCTCAGTTAGTTGGTCATGAGGGGGACTATGCTCAGATCAAGTTGCCATCTGGTGAAATTCGTATGATCTCCAATGAGTGTGCCGCTTCTGTCGGTATGATGGGAAATCCAGATCATCGCTTGGTTCGCCTTGGTAAGGCTGGTCGTATGAGACATCTTGGTGTTAAGCCACGCGTTAAAGGTAAAAACATGAACCCAGTTGACCACCCACATGGTGGTGGTGAGGGTCACTCTCCAATTGGTCAGAAACGTGGTCCACAGACTGTATATGGTAAGACTGCTATGGGTGTCCGAACTCGAAAACCAGATAAATGGAGCGATAAATTTATCATTAAATCTCGTAGAAAGTAATCTCTATGTCCAGAAGTTTAAAAAAAGGACCATTTATTGATCCAAAGTTACAAGCTAAAGTAGCGGCTTTAAAAGCCAGCGGAAAACGCGAGAGTATCAAAACCTGGGCACGCGCTTCCGTTATAACTCCGGAAATGGTTGGTATGACTTTTATGGTTCATAACGGCAAGAATTTTATTAATGTTTTTGTTGAAGAAAACATGGTCGGCCACAAGTTGGGTGAATTTGCTTTAACTCGCAAGTTCATTGCCCATGGTGGTAAGATGGCAAAAGAACAAGCCACTGCGGCAGCTGCAAAACCAGCTGCTCCAGCTGCCCCGGCTGCTAAAAAGTAATATTTAATATATGTCACAGGAAGTAACCGCTAATCTAAGATTTCTACGTATTGGCCCACGCAAGGTTAGACTCGTGGCTGATGCGATTCGTGGTCGAAAAGCAACCTTTGCGATCGATGTTTTGGAGATGATGAACAAACGTGCTGCCAAGCCGATGATCAAATTGCTGAAGAGCGCTATTGCTAACGCTAAGCACAATCATAATTTAGAAGTGGAAACCTTGCGTGTGAAAAGCGTTATGGTCGATGGTGGACCAGTTTTAAAACGCTGGATGCCACGGGCCCATGGTCGAGCCACCCCAGTTCGCGAGCGTACTTCCCACATTAATCTAGTTTTATCTGAAATTGTTAAAAAAGATAAGCAGAAGTAAACTTTCTAAAATTTCTTTCTAATAATTCTATGGGTCACAAAGTCCATCCGAAAATTCATCGCACCCCACTTATCTACGCTTGGGATTCCAAATGGTACGCCAAAGATGCAGTTCTACCAACTGTTTTGAAACAGGAAATCTTAACCCGTGAATATTTGGGTAAAAAATTAAGGGAGGCCGGTATTGATGCTATTTCAATCGAACGTACACCGAAGGAGGCTGTGGTTAATATTTTAGCGGCTAAACCCGGTGTGATCATTGGTCGTTCTGGCCAGGAATTGGATGAGATTAGAAAACATTTAGAGAAAAAGATTTTCCAGTTTAAGAGCAAGGTAAAGATTAACGTTTTGCCTTTACAACAGCCAGCTTTGTCTGCTTCCGTTGTTGCTCAGAACGCTGCGACTGAAATCGAAAAACGTATTCCTTTCCGCCGAGTCATGAAGCAAGCTATCGAACGAGTTATGTCAGCTGGTGCTTTGGGTGTAAAGATCAAAATGGCTGGTCGTTTGAATGGTGTAGAAATTGCTCGCCGTGAAGTTTTAGGCGCTGGTAAAATGTCTTTGATTACCCTTCGCAGTGATGTTGATTATGCTTTTGTCGAAGCTAATACGATCTACGGAAAGATTGGTATCAAAGTCTGGATTTATAAAGGTGAATCATTTGGTCGCCGCGACAAATTTGGTGTTAAAAACACCGAAGAGGCTACTAAAGAAAAACCGCGTAAACAGAGATAATTTTCAACCTGTATGTTAATACCAAAGAAAGTACAGCACCGTAAATGGCATAAAGGCCGCCGCCGTGGACTTGGTCTAGCCCAACGCGCCAATGGCGTTGATTTCGGTGAATTCGGTTTAAAGAGCGAAGACCATGGTCGTATCACTAGTCGTCAGATTGAATCTGCTCGTCGTGTTTTGACAAGATATGTTCGCCGTGGTGGAAAAATCTGGATTCGCATTTTTCCTGATCGTCCAATTACTAAAAAAGGTAATGAGACCCCGATGGGTGGTGGTAAAGGCGCTCCGGATCATTATGTTGCCGTGGTAAAACCAGGTACCGTTTTATTCGAAATGGGTGGTATTACCAAAGAGTCAGCTAAGGAAGCAATGAATCTGGCTGGTTATAAATTTGGTGTTAAGACCAAATTCGTAGAAAGACAATAATCTAAACTTATGGATTACGCTGAATTAAAAAATAAAGGTGTCGCCGAACTGAATGAAATGTTAGGATCTTTGCGCGAAGAGGTTCGTGTTGCTAAAGCGGGGGCTCGCCTGGGTTCTTATCGACAAAATCATAAAATTAAAGAGTTACGCAAAACGATTGCTCGGATTAATTCCTTAATCAAGAGCACAAAATAATTTGTATACTATGGAAAAAACCGAGACAAAAAAAATGACCCGTGTAATTGAAGGTAAAGTGGTTTCTGCGAGCATGACAAAGACCATCACCGTTTTGGTTGAGAGCGTAAAAACCAACCTCAAGTATAAGAGAAAATATAAAACAACGAAGAAATTCCCAGTTCACGATGAAAAGGGTTTGGCTAAAGTTGGTGATGTTGTTCGCTTTATCGAATGCCGACCATTATCTAAGACCAAACGCTGGAGAATTTTCGAAGTGGTAAAGAAATAATTATTATTCAAAAGTTTCTAGAGTTAAAAGTATGATCCAACACCGAACCATGTTGAATGTCGCCGATAACACTGGTGCTAAAAAGTTACAGTGCATCCGCGTTTTAGGTGGCTACAAAAAGCGTTATGCCCAAGTCGGAGACATTTTTACCGCTGTTGTTAAGGTCGCTGCTCCTCGTGGCATGGTTAAAAAGAGTGAAGTGGTACATGCGGTCGTTGTTCGCCAACACAAGGAGATTCGTCGACCCGATGGTACTTATATTCGTTTTGACGAAAATGCCGCGGTAATCGTCGATAAGAAATCAAAGGAACCAAAAGGTACACGTATTTTCGGCGGCGTTTGCCGTGAACTACGTGCTAAGGGATTCCAAAAGATCATTTCTTTAGCTCCGGAAGTTTTATAACCAATTACCAATATGAAAATTAAAACTAACGACCAAGTAAAAATTATTCAAGGCAAAGACCGCGGGAAAACCGGCAAGGTGATCCAGGTTTTTAAGGCTGAAAACAAAGTGGTCGTAGAAGGAATGAACAAAATTAAAAAACACCTCCGCGCTCGAAAGCAAGGCGAAAAAGGTCAGACTATTGAATTGTCTGCCCCCATGTCCGTGAGCAATGTGATGCTAGTTTGCGGAAAATGCCAAGCCGGAGCTCGCGTTGGTTATAAACTTGAAGGCGACAAAAAGATGCGTGTTTGCCGCAAGTGTAAAGAGGTAATTGACTAATCCTATATGAATAACGCCTTATATCAACAATATAAAGAGAAGGTTGTCCCAGCTGTAATGACGGAGTTGAATTTAAAAAATCGCATGCAAGTGCCAAAAATCAAAAAAGTGGTTATCAATGTTGGTGTTGGTAAATTTGTAAAAGATACTGGTTATATCGATAACGTTGAAAAGACCCTTTTGAAAATTACTGGTCAGAAACCAGTGCGAACCAAAGCGAAGAAAGCCATCTCCAACTTCAAGATCCGTGAAAACCAGGAGATTGGGGTGATGGTCACACTTCGTGGTCCACGCATGTATGACTTTTTACAAAAATTGTTAGTGGTTACTTTTCCACGTGTTCGTGACTTTCATGGTATTTCTGACAAAGGTTTTGACCGCCAAGGAAATTTGACCATTGGTTTTAAGGAAAATGTTGCTTTCCCAGAAGTTAAGAACGATGAATTGGATAAGGTCCATGGTTTAGAAATTGTAATCAATACCAATGCCAAAGATCGTACTGCTGGAAAGGCATTATTAACTCACATGGGATTCCCTTTTATCAAATAAGATATGGCGACACAAGCACAAAAAGCAAAATCCAATCGCAAACCAAAATTTTCCACTCGAGTTGTTCGTCGTTGTTGGAAATGTGGTCGAGGCCGTAGTGTGATTGGTAAATTCGAGCTCTGTCGTATTTGTTTTCGCGAATTAGCGAATGATGGAAAGATTCCGGGTGTTCATAAATCTAGCTGGTAATTTATTTCTAAAAGCAATAATATATAATCACTTAATGTTATGTTGACTGATCCTATCGCTGACATGTTAACCAGAATCCGCAATGCCTCTATGGCTCATAAGAAAGAGGTAGTGATGCCATTTTCCAAATTGAAATTGGCGATTGCGGAAATTTTGGTTCGCGAAGGCTATCTTTTAAAGGCCGAAGTAAGCGAAGAAAATCCAAAGACCTTAGCGGTTACTTTGAAATATAATCATGGTACCCCAGCTATCCAATCTTTGGTTCGCAAAAGTACTCCTGGCCACCGTCAATATGTAAAGAAGACGGAAATTAAGTCGGTTTTGAACGGCTATGGTTTGTCGATTTTATCTACTCCTGCCGGAATCAAGACTAACAAAGAGGCCATTAAAGAAAATGTTGGCGGCGAATTGCTTTGTGAAGTATATTAAAGAATAATAATATGTCACGTATTGGAAAAAAAATTCGACCGATTCCAACTGGAGTTACAGTCGAAATCAATAAAGTAAATTTGAAAGTTAAAGGGCCAAAAGGCGAATTAACTTTGAAATTACACCCTCGTGTAATCGTAACCCAAAAGGACAATAATTTAGAATTTTCTGTTCGGAATGAAAATGATAAGAACGAACGGGCACTTTGGGGTACTTTCTCCAGTCTAGTAAATAACATGATAGACGGTGTAACCAACGGTTTTAAAAAAGAATTAGAAATTAATGGTGTTGGTTTCCGTGCTAGTATGAAAGGCCAAAATCTTAGTTTAGAAATTGGTTTTTCTCATCCGGTTGAAGTTAAACCAATGCCCGGAACTAGTTTGAAAGTAGAAAAGAACGTTATTACTGTTGAAGGAACAGATAAACAAGTAGTCGGTGAAATGGCCGCTATCATTCGGGGACTTAAGAAACCAGAGCCATATAAAGGTAAAGGTATTAAATATATGGATGAAGTGGTTCGTCGCAAGGCCGGTAAGACTGCCGCTAAGGGTGCTAAATAATTAGGAACTAATAAGGATACATATGCGAAGAATTTTCAATAAATCTAAAAACAGTTTACGCCAAGTCCGTCACAGTCGCGTTCGTGCTCGTGTGGTAGGCTCAGCAACAATCCCGCGTTTATCGGTCTTTCGTGGTTTGCGCTCAATGGTCGCACAGTTAATTGATGACACTAAAGGTCAAACTTTGTGCCAAGCTACTTCCAAGGAAGTGCAGGGCAAGAAAGCTGAAGGCCGAACTGGCAAGGTCGCAGAAAGCTATTTACTTGGTCAATTACTAGCTGAAAAAGCCAAAGCTAAAGGTGTTTCCGTCGTTGTCTTTGATCGTGGTGGTTACAGCTATCACGGCCGTGTGGCAGCTTTAGCTGACGGTGCTCGCGAAGGCGGCTTAAAATTCTAATAATTCTTTGAACTATGAGTAAACCTTTAAGTAGAGGACGCCGTGATGGCCGACCAGTCGAGAAACCCGAGTTTGATCAAAATATTTTAGATCTTGCTCGTGTTACTCGTGTTACCGAAGGCGGCAAACATTTAAGTTTTCGCGCTTGTGTGGTCCTAGGTGATCGCAAGGGACGTGTAGGTATTGGCTTGGCCAAAGGTAAGGATGTGCAGCTTGGCGTTGAGAAAGCTGTGAACAAGGCCAAGAAAAGTATGATCCGCGTGCCAGTATTAAAAGAAACGATTCCCCACGCTGTTGTAAAGAAGTTTAAGGCAGCCAAAATTATGTTAAAGCCAGCACCTCCTGGTTCTGGTATTATTGCTGGTGGTGCTGTACGTGTTGTTCTTGAACTAGCCGGTGTACCTAATGTTTCTTCCAAAATTTTAGGTAAGACAAAAAATAAAATCTCAATTGCTAAAGCCACTTTCCAAGCTTTGCAGTTGTTTAAAAAATAATTATTATGACTTTACGAGCCCATACCTTGAAACCGGCTCCGGGCGCCCGCCACTCTTTAAAGCGAGTTGGTCGTGGCAATGCCTCAGGACACGGTAACTACTCTGGCCATGGTGGCAAGGGTCAAACCGCTCGCTCTGGTGGTAACGCTGGTTTGAAACTCAAAGGTTTTAAAATGTTGTTACAATCAACTCCAAAGCTACGTGGCTTCAAGAGTTTATCTAACAAACCACGCACCTTGACCTTAACGGACTTAGAAAAGAATTTTAATGAAGGTGAGGTAGTAACAATCGCAACTCTTCGTGAAAAGAAGGTTGTTGGTAAAACCGTTAGTGCTGTAAAAGTAGTTAATACCGGTGAATTGAAAAAGAAGTTAGTTCTTGAAGGTATTAAGACTACTAAAACCGTAATGGAAAAAATCACGAGTTTAGGCGGTGAAGTTAAATAGGGGATAAACATTTCCCCTTTTTCCTTATCTAATTACTATGTGGGAAAAATTTAAACAAATTTGGCAGATTAAGGAATTACGAAACAAAATCTTATTTGTTCTTGCTCTTTTAGTTGTCTTCCGTCTGGTTGCTCATATTCCGATTCCTGGTGTAAATGTAGAGAATCTACGTAACTTTTTCCAAAGCAATCAGTTGCTTGGATTATTGAATGCGTTTACCGGTGGTACGATGGAAAACTTTTCTGTAGTCATGCTTGGTGTTGGCCCTTACATTACTGCTTCGATCATCTTCCAGCTTTTAGCGATGATCGTGCCGAAACTTGAAGAAATGACCAAAGAAGGCGAATCTGGACAACAGAAAATTAACATGTACACTCGCTGGCTTACTGTTCCCTTAGCTTTTCTACAGGCTTATAGCATGATCAAGTTGTTAGGCCAGTCTTCTCAACCAATCATTGGAAATCTCGATACTTTCCAGTTTATTACTGTCATGTTAACCATTACCGCTGGTACCATGTTTCTTATGTGGATCGGTGAAATCATTACTGAACAAAAGGTTGGTAATGGCATCTCTCTTTTAATCTTTGCTGGTATTGTGTCTGGTTTACCTGGCGCTGTACGTAATGTTTTTTTGAACTACACCTCAGCTGACCTTTACACCGTCATTCTCTTTGCGGCTATTGCGGTTCTAACTGTTGTTGGTGTTGTATTCATTAACGAAGGTCAAAGAAATATTCCGGTTAGCTACGCTAAACAGGTCCGTGGTAACAAGATATATGGTGGTTCTAACACTCACTTGCCAATGCGCGTTAACATGGCTGGTGTTATCCCAATCATCTTTGCTATCTCTTTAGTTTTGTTCCCGCCGATGATCGCACAATTCTTTGTAAACGCGAGAACGGCGTGGGTTGCTAACCTGGCTGAATGGGTTATTACTACTTTCCAGAATCAAGTTTTCTACGCTATTGCTTACTTCTTACTAGTTTTTGGTTTTACCTATTTCTACACTGCCGTCGTATTTCATCCTCAGAAGATTGCTGAGAATTTGCAAAAGCAAGGTGGTTTTATTCCTGGTATTCGACCGGGCAAAGAGACTGAGAACTACTTACATCGCACCATGAATCGCATTAACCTAATCGGAGCATTGTTTCTGGGTGTAATCGCCATCCTCCCTCTTATCTTACAAGGTGCTCTTGGTACACAAAGTCTAGCCATTGGTGGTACCAGTTTGCTGATCGTGGTGGCTGTTGCGATTGAAACAGCTAAGCAGATCGAAGCCCAGGTAACAATGCATGAGTACGATAGGATATAATGACAAGACAGAACTAAAACTAGAAATCAAAAACCCAGTACTATATAGTGCTGGGTTTTATTGTTTCGGTTTATACTTCTCGACTCTCCAGAAAAGTCTATCTTAAACTTCTCTGGAGTCCAGTCGAGAAGCGCGGGGTGAAGGCGCGACGCGTCTGTCCTCCGCCCCTTAGGTCAAGAATGCCTCGAGCAGGGCTCTGACGATCGTTCGTCCGAGCTGGTTCTGCAGGGTCGGCATTGCCGAGCCCGTCATCCCGGCTAGGAAGAAAATCGCCGCAACCGCACCGAGCGCTACCCCGGTAAGGGGAGGGTGCGGAGGGTTCTTGAGTCCGTCGTTAATCGCTGCCGCAGTTGCGACAGCAAGCGTCAGTGCTCCTAGTACGGTCCAGATCATATTCTTTCCTCCTCTTGTTTCCGTTGCGAAACAGCCAACTTTATCACAAACTCCGCCCATTGTCAAGTCTAAAAACCTATGGTATAATCCTTTTTGTTGGAAATTAGGCTAAATATAGCCCATGCCCCTTTTGGGGCGTTTTTCTTTCAGAACATTAATTATTATCATGAAAAAAGTAATAATTCTTATCGGTCCTCCTGGATCAGGTAAAGGTACGCAAGCTAAGAGATTGGCGGCTAAGTTTAGGTATGGACATATATCCACTGGAGATTTACTGCGTCGTTTAATGACGAAAGGAAATAACGAACCAGAAATTGAAGTAATCTTAGAAGAGGTGCGCTCCGGTAAACTTGCTCCTGATTGGCTTATTTACAAACTTGCCTTTGAAGAAATGGATAAATATCTAGACGAAGATAAAGGAGTTGTCCTAGACGGTGCAATTCGTAATACACTCCAAGCAGAAAAGTACGAAGAATATTTTAAAAATAAAAATTTGGAAACCGAAGTGGTGGCAATCGAGATTGCTTTGTCCGACGAAGAATCTTACAAGCGTCTAACTCGACGCAAGGTCTGCAACGGTTGTGGGGATATTGTTACCTGGACAAAATTTACCGGTCAGGTTGAAAAGTGTATTAAGTGTGGTGGCAACTTAGTCATTCGCATGGATGATAATCCGGAAACAGTGAAGAAGAGAATAGCGAGCCAAGGGAATGCTGCTATGGCCCCAATTGTCGATTTTTATAGCAATCTAGGCCTGTTACAACGTGTTGATGGAGCAGTTAGCATCCCTGAGGTGGACAAACAAATCGAACAAGTGTTACAGTAAAGTGGTAAAACTAATCTTTATCCCATGCTAATAAAGGCCAAAGAAGATATTAAATCCCTGGAAAAAAGCGGCAAAATCATTGGCGAAATTCTTGAAGAACTCGGTAAAATGTGTAAGGCTGGTGTTTCCACCTACGACATTGATGTTGCTGCCGAAAAAATGATTCTTGAAGCTGGTGGCCGTCCTGCTTTTAAAGGTTATTGTGCCTCTTCTACCGACACTCCTTTTCCAGGTACGATTTGCGCTTCTTTAAATCATGAAATTGTTCATGGTATTCCTCGACCGGAAATTGTTTTAAAAAATGGAGACATTTTTACGATTGACATTGGTATGGAATGGCCGTATGCTAAAAAGTCACGTGGTAAACAAAAACAAAAAAGAGGGGTGTATACCGACACCGCGATTACAGTCGCCATTGGTGACATAAATGAAAAAGTGCAGAAATTGATGCGCGTGACCCAAGAAGCTTTAGAGATGGCTATTCAAGCTGTTGTACCTGGCCATACTATCGCGAGCATTGGTAAAGCCGTTGAAGAATACGTGAAAAGCCAAGGTAAATATGGGATTATTCGGGATTTAGTGGGACACGGTGTTGGTTATGCCGTGCATGAGGAACCCCGTATTCCGAATTATTATGATCAGCGTTTAGAAAGCTGGCTAATCCAACCTGGTATGGTTTTAGCACTTGAGCCCATGATTGCACTCGGTGATCATCGAATTGCTTCTGGTGCCGACGGTTGGACCATTGAGACTCTCGATCGTTCGCTTTGTGCCCATTACGAGCACACTGTTGTTGTTACTAACAAGGGTTGCAAAGTAATTACTCGTCGACCAGAAGAATTAGTATGAACATTTTAGCTATTGATTTCGGGACAAAAAATATTGGTTTAGCTTGGGCGGACACTGGTATTGGCACGGCTCTACCATTTGGTTTAGTAGATAGCCGAGATAAGGGAAAAAGGAATCGTGAATTAGAGAAACTGGTAGAAAGAGAAAGTATCGACAAAATTGTGATTGGTTTACCGCTCGGCATGGATGGAAAAGAGAATGACAACACCGCCCGTGTTAGAAAATTTGCCGAGGAACTGGAAGAGTTTGTACCTGTCCCCATAGATTTCTTTGATGAGCGCTTAAGTTCATATGAAGCTGATCGGGCTGGAGACACAGGAGTGTCTCGCGATGAAATGTCAGCGGTCGTAATCTTGAATGCCTATTTGGAGAAAATAAAATAATATGCAAGCCATTATCTTGCGTCGCCAAGATTTCCGGGAATATGATGAGATTATTACGTTATACACCCTAGAAGGAGGCAAAGTAAACGCCCTGGCGAGAAGCGTAAAAAAAATTACCAGTAAAAATTCGGCTCATCTTGAGCCTTTTTCTTTAGTCGAAGCGGAGATTATTAAGGGCCAGGAAGTCCAACATATTATTAAGGCCCGCGGTTTGAATATCTTCTTAGGCTTAAGAAACAATCTTAAGAAAATGTCCATGGCGGCATTTATTGTTCATCTTTTTGACCAGCTTTTAGAAGTGGGGGAAAGAGATGAACAGCTTTTTTATCTGCTGCAAAGTTGGTTGGAGTTTCTGGATGTTTGTCATACTCCAAATAATATCCTAGTTTTAGGCTTAGAGATTAAGTTACTGCAACGCTTAGGTTTTACACCAATTCTCGACGACTGTGGCTTGGACCATGAGCGCCTTGGAGAAACTAATTTCTTTTTTTACCCAGCTGGTGGGATGTTGCTTTGTGAAAGTTGCGCCAAATTTAAAAGACAAAGCAACGAGGAATTGGTTGTTTTTAATCGAGGTCTTCAAGATGGTTTGAAAGTTTTGTTATATGGTGATTGGAAGAAAATTAGTGAATTAACTTTGAGCGAAAAAGAGATGAAGCACTTAGAAATTTCAGTATACTTGTTTTTGCGTTACCACACAGAGAAAAAGATTATAAGATTTAAAGGAGTTTAATTAGAGAACCCCACGACCGTGGTCGTGGGGGCTGTGGGCCTTGCGCTTGGACGGGTTTAACCACCACAAGCTGCTCGCAGGGCCAGGACAATAAATCCGACGATGATCAGGGCGCCAATCGCCCTAAATATCCCGCCGAAGATGAGGCAGATCAGGCCGAGCGCAAACCCGGCCAAAAACCAACTTAGCATTTGTCCCTCCTAGTCGCCTTATTGAATTTTATATCATTCTATCCTCTTCAGCAAAACTTGCTAAAATTAGCGAAAAATGGTAAGCTAAAAAGGCTTTAAGCTTTGAAAACATATGTATTCCCTAATAAAAGATTTATCTAAACATGTTGGTGAAGAAGTAGTAATAAAAGGGTGGTTGTATAACAAGCGTTCTTCTGGCCCGATTGCTTTTCTTGAACTTCGAGATGGTTATGGTTGGGTACAGGGCGTGGTTGTTAAAAACGACGTCTCTGAGAAAGTGTGGCAAGACGCTGAGAAATTAACACAAGAGTCTTCTCTTGAATTAGTCGGTGTTGTGACTAAACATCCTAAAAAGGAAAATATTTTTGAACTCCAAGTTAAAGACATTAAAGTAATTCAAATATCAGGAGAATATCCAATTGCTTTAAAAGAACATGGCCCGGACTTTTTAATGGATAACCGTCATTTGTGGCTAAGAAGTAAAAAACAATGGGCGCTCTTACGTCTCAGGGATGCAATTATTACTGCTGTTAATGAATATCTGCATCAAGAGAATTTTATTAAAGTTGATTCACCGATTTTTACACCAAATGCTTGTGAAGGCACAACCACATTATTCCCGGTGCCATATTTTGATCTTGGTACAGCTTATTTGTCTCAATCCGGTCAGTTGTATATTGAGGCTGCTATTGCTTCCGTTGGCCGTTGTTATGACTTTGGTCCAGTGTTTCGCGCCGAGAAGAGTAAGACCAAGCGCCATTTAACCGAATTTTGGATGATGGATGCCGAAGGTGCCTTTATGGAGCATGAGGATAATTTAAAAAACCAAGAGGGTTTAGTACGTTATGTCGTACGTTACGTTTTAGAACATTGTGATGAAGAATTAACTGTAATGGAAAGAGATAAAGAAAGATTGCGTCAAGCTGATGCTCCATTTACACGATTGACATATGACCAAGCGATTGAAAAACTTCATGAATTAGGATCAGATATTAAGTACGGTGAAGATCTGGGTAATGACGATGAAGGTCTTTTGACCAAAGATAGTGTTGTGCCAGTGTTTATTGAAAAATGGCCGAAAAGTATTAAGCCGTTTTACATGAAGCGTGACCCAAATAATGCTGAGCTGGTTTTAAATGACGACCTAATTGCCACCGATGGTGGGGGAGAATTAATTGGTGGTAGCCAGCGCGAAGATAATTTTGATCTTTTGCTTGAACGTATTAAACATGAAGGCCTCCCAGTGGAAGATTATGAGTGGTATTTAGATTTACGTCGCTACGGCGCAGTGCCACATTCAGGATTTGGTATTGGTCTAGAACGCACTGTGCGCTGGATCTCTGGTACCGAACACATTCGTGAGTGTATCCCATTCCCGAGGACGATTGGAAGATTGAAACCGTAACGAGAAAAGGAGCATTAAAGTTCAAGAAACAAAAACCCAGCGCTAATTGCACTGGGTTTTATTGTGTTCCTTGATCTTACGCTTCGCAGTTGATCTGAAATAACAATTGTTATTATCTCAGACCGACACTGCGAAGCATCGGACGCGCACACGCGCATGTTGGGGATCAGAATCGGAGGGGGGTCGATGCCAGCTTGTCCCGTAAGTCCTTGAGGACCTGGTTTCGGTAGGGGAAGTACTCTGACCCGGTGCTGAGCTCGAGCCACATGCACCGCTCGCCGTGCTGTAGGTAGACTTCTACCGCGTCGTTGGAACAGCTTGGTGCACACCAGGGATCGATCTTGTACATCTCTGGGATGCGATCGAAGCTGTTCTCCAGCGCGTAGAAGACACCCTTGTCACAGTAAGACTTGACGACGAGCAGACGCCCTTCAGTTTGCGAGCGCAGAACTTGGTTGCTCTCGCGGTACAGCCGTGGACAAAACCACCCGAACAAGAACCAGATCACCGCGATCGTCGTCGCCGTCTTCATCGCCGCCGAGGTAAGCCTTTTCATCACTTAACTCCATGCGCCATCCAGGCGCTCTGTTGTCGAGGAACAAGTGATTATAGCAAAGAGAGAGAGAGTTGTCAAGATGGTCTAACAGAATTGTCTTTAATATTACCCAAAAAATAACAAAACAAGCCTGGTTTCGAGGCTTGTTTTTTATCCTTTTTCGCTATTATTTTAAATTTAACTGTACCACTTCAGGTGCGGCCATAAAGCGTAAAGGTCCACCAGATTCGCCCGCTCCAACTGAGGTATAAATTGGAATGCCTTTGTAGTAATTTAATCCACGATAATAGTTCTTCCAAAGGTCAATCTCCGCATCGCCCAAAGGTCCAATTAGTGGCAACCAGACCTGCCCACCGTGGGTATGTCCGGATAAAACAAGATCTGGATGCTTCGTGTTTTCTGGCCAGGTGAGAATGCCGTCAGGGTTATGCACTAAGAAAATTAAGGGAATATTTTGATCCCAGTCTTTAAGTTCCTCAAAATTAGGATTACCACCCCAGATATCGTCTAGACCAAAGATGCAAATTTTTTGGGACTTAATTTCCGGGCAAATCAAGTTGTTCTTTAGAAGGGGGATACCAATTTGTTCCATTTCTTTTACCACCTCAGGTGCACGGTTGCCGGTTTGTCTTTCCGGAAATTTAATCACTCGGCGACTAACTCCATATTCGTGATTACCCAAGACATAATATGTCGGATATTTACCAACCAAATTTTCTAACGGTGCTAAGTATTTTTCTTCACCAGGAGGGGTGCCTTCGTTGTCAATCATATCACCGCCAAAGAGTATTAAATCAGGCTTAAGTTCATCAACTCTTTTTGCAACTTTCTCCATCCAGTCAGCTTTTTTATGGTTACCGACTTGTGGATCAGTTATTAGAATCACTTTTAAGTCTGATATTTCTCTTATGTTTATATCCACTCTTGTTGTTACTAGGCGCCAGGGTTCGATGAAACGAGCATAAATTAGGGCTAGCAATACTAAAAAAGTAATTGAAATTAAGGTCCATCCGAACCAGCGGTGTTTGCCTAAGAAATAGTCGGGTCTTTTCTGGTCGCGAAAAAAAATAGCGATGAGAACCAAGGATACTACCATTAGACCGACAGATAAAATAGAGTACAGATTCATGTTAATCTTTGACTAGTTTAATCAATTTAATAAAAATGTCAGTATTTTTTGAAATACGAATATTATATCTAATTTTACCTTTTGTTTTGATTTTGTAAAGATGTGCTGGTATAGAAAGAGATTCTAACATTTTCATTACATCTCGAGCTAAGTTAGGTATCATAGACACAAAATTTACCATTTTGTATCCTCTGTCGATATATATTGACCCGTCTGTTTGGAATAAACCACGTAAACATTCAATTACTGTTTGTTCCTTTTTCATAATCCAGGTTGGAACCGACACTCCTTGTTTTTCTTTTGATCCACCTAGGGTTTTCCAGCCTAATAAACTTTCCCATTTGTTAGAATAGCAGCTTATATCTTTGCAATTTCTTTTAATGTTAATTATGTTAACTTTATTCCTTGGCATAAATGATCTTAAGGAATCGGCTATTGTTCGGATTAAATTCGGGTACTTAAGATCACAGGAAATTCTAAGACGGACCGCCCTACGATTAGGGTTAGAAAGATTGCCGTCCCCAAGTGCAAGGCCGGTAATATACGCCAGAAGCTTTTCCTCCTTTTTAAGCATAAGTCGTGCCGATGGTGGGAATCGAACCCACAGGCCTTACGGCACACGATTTTGAGTCGTGCATGTTTACCAATTTCATCACATCGGCATTTTGTGACTGGCATTATACCCGAATTTTGCTTGGTTGTCAATTGTATGGTATAATTACTGCACTTAAAGAATAGTTATGTCCGTTATTATTTCTATCGTTAACCAAAAGGGTGGGGTGGGCAAAACTACAACGGCCGTTAACTTGGCTGCTGCCCTTTCTGAGGCGGGTAAATTTGTGCTTTTAGTAGATTTAGACCCTCAAGCTAATGCAACTTCTGGATTAGGCATTAAACACAAGGAATTAGATAAGGGTTTATACCATTCGCTCATGGGCATTCATCGACTGCATGACGTTGTGCATAATAGTGCTCATGCTGGTTTGCGTGTAGTACCGTCCACGACCGATTTGGCCGGGGCAAATGTGGAACTAGTTAGTGTTGAAGGTCGCGAGTCTAAGCTGTCCGACATACTTAGTGAGGCCCGTCATGCCTATGATTACATTATTATTGATTCACCCCCATCGCTTGGTCTATTGACACTAAACGGCTTAGTGGCGGCTGATCATATCCTTATCCCGGTCCAAGCTGAGTACTATGCCCTTGAAGGCCTTGGACAACTATTAAAAACAATAGAACTGGTTAGAGATAATATTAAGCCCAATCTCCAAGTACTCGGTGCGGTTTTAACAATGTTTGACGGTCGTAACCGTTTAAGCGAAGAGGTTTTACAAGAACTTTACAAATATTTTCCAAACAATATTTTCCGAACCGTTATCCCGCGTACGGTTCGCTTGGCTGAAGCTCCGAGCTTTGGGCAAAGTATTTTCCATTATGAACCACGCGGTAAAGCTGCCAAAGCCTACGAGCGTTTAGGTCGGGAAATTATGGATATTTTTGAAATCAAAGAATAATTTAGTAGTAAATAAAAATATATGGCACTAGGGAGAGGATTGGGCGCCTTGATCTCCTCAACTGGCCCCCAAAAATCTAAAGAATCTTCAAGCGATCTACAAAAAGTATGGCATGTTGCAATAGACAAAATTACTCCTAACCGCCAACAGCCCCGTACGGAATTTGATCCAGAAGCTTTAAAAGAGCTGTCTGATTCAATACGTGTTCACGGCGTTATTCAACCGTTAGTTGTTGTGGAAGACGCTAGCGGGGGTTATGAGTTAATCGCCGGCGAACGACGCCTGCGTGCTTCAAAATTAGCCGGTTTGAAAGAAGTACCGGTAATTGTGAAAAATCACTTAGAGGATCAGGCTAAGCTTGAAATTGCGCTAATTGAAAATATTCAACGCGCCGATCTAAATCCTATTGAAGAAGCCAAGGCTTACCGCGAACTAGCTGACGTGTTTGGTTTGACCCAACAGGAAATTGCCGATAAAATGGGGCGTAGTCGTCCGGCCGTAGCTAACATCATGCGTTTACTAGATTTGCCAATTGAGGTTCAGAATGCCTTAAGTGAGGGCAAGATAAATACAGGCCAGGCACGTGCACTTCTCACATTAGAGAATCGCGAAAAGCAGTTAGAGATGCTCCAGTCTATGCTAGGTCAAAAGATTAGCGTACGTGAACTGGAGCGAGAAGCAGTAAAACAAAATCCCGCCCATGCTAGGCGGGATCCGAATATAATGTATCTGGAAGAAAAGTTACGATTAGCTCTCGGGACGAAAGTGTCCATCACTGAAAAGAGTGGAAAGGGGCAAATTACTGTTAGTTATTACTCAAAAGACGAACTGAAAAATCTTGTCTCCAGAATCGGCGGCGACCATTAATGCTCTCGATTTGGTAAGATAATCTTTAGCCAGTTCTTAACCGCAGAATTCAAATTGTTTTTGATGTGGTTTCTAGCCACATGGGTCTTCACAAACTTTAACCAATTTGGACTTGGTCCTTTTCGGTTTTTGTCGACCATGATTTCAATCACATCGCCACTTTTCAAAGCCGTGTCCAAACTAACGATTTGGTCATTAACTTTTGCTCCACCGCATTTATTACCAATGTCGGTATGAATGTGGTAGGCAAAATCAATTGGAGTTGCATTCTCGGGTAGGTCAATAACATCTCCCCTGGGAGTAAAGACAAAGATACGATTCTGGAAAAAGTCGACTTTAATTTCTTCTAAATCCGAGAGATTGTTTAGCACCTCTTTTTGTAAACGCGCTAGTTCTTTAGCCCATTCAATATCTCTCGGTGCCATGCGGACTCCTTTTTCATCATAATGCCAATGGGCCGCGATACCATACTCGGCTTCGTTGTGCATGTCTACGGTCCGAATTTGGAATTCCACCATTTTACCATCATCACAGAAAACCGTTGTGTGTAAAGATTGGTAGCCATTGGGTTTCGGTTGCGCTATGTAGTCCTTGATACGCCCTTTAATAGGCCGCCACAACTTATGGATTATACCTAGTGCCGCATAACAGTCACCGACATCTTGGACTAACACACGTAGAGCAAATATATCGTAAATATTTTCCGTATCCCAGCCTTTTTTCATCAACTTTTGGTATAAGCTGTAAAGCTGCTTTTGTCTGCCCTGCACCTCGGCGGTCTTAAATCCCGCTTTATACAGCTCACCTTTAACTGTTTTCATTATTTTACTAATATATGCTTCTTGCCCAGTAACAATTCTTTCGCGAAGAGATTTTACTTTCTCAAATTCTTTCGGATAAACATGCTTAAAGGATAAATCCTCGAGCATCCCCTTTATTTCATTCATGCCGAGACGGTTAGCAATTGGCGCATAGATTTCTAAACTCTCAAGGGCAATGCGGTAACGTTTTTTTTCCGGTAGCGCCTCAAGGGTGCTTAGATTATGGATACGATCGGCAAATTTAATAATCATGACCCGAACGTCTTCAGCCATGGCGACGAACATTTTGCGAAGGTTCTCGATATATCTTTCAACGCCACGGTATTTTAGTTTACCTAATTTGGTGATGCCTTTGATCAAAGAGGCAATGTCTTCGCCAAAGTTTTTTTCAACGTCCTCGATCGTGACCGGCGTATCTTCCGGGACATCGTGTAGTATACCAGCGGTGACTAGATTAAGATCAAAACGCATACCCGCTAAAATATATGCCGTCATTAAAGGGTGTTGGATATATGGTTCGCCAGATTTACGGGCTTGTCCAGCATGAGCCTTTTCGGCGTAATCATAAGCCAAACGAACTAATTCTATTTCTTTAGCCGTGTTGTATTTTTTGAGACTAGCGATGAGATCGTCGATAGTCACTGGCTTAGTTGTCGAGAGTAATGTTTCTAGGTCCATACATTGTTATTAAACCGCAAAATTCACCTTTTGGCAAGTACAAAAAAACGCTACTTTACAATTAAAGCAGCGTTTTTTGGTGTGTTTATTCGGCCATTTTTGTAAAGTCGCATTCTTTACTGCTGCACTTTATTTGCCCTTTAGCAGCAAAGATTAAGAGAGAAGAACATTTTGGGCACTTTTCTCCGTTTGGTTTTTCCCAGAGAGCAAAATCGCAGTTTGGATATTGGTTACAGGCATAGAAAATTTTCCCGCGTTTACTTCGTTTCTCAATAATATCTCCTTTTTCACACTTTGGACATTTAACATTGGTTTTTTTCTCAATACTTTTAATTGTCTTACATTCTGGATAATTAGAACAACTTAAGAAAGGTCCAAAGCGGCCAACTTTTTGCACCATTGGACTGCCACATTTTTCACATTTTTCGTCAGTTGGTACAGCGATGGGAGCCGCAGCGCTTCCCTCACCAGCTAATTGCTTGGTGCTTTTGCAATCTGGGTAGCCAGTGCAGGCCAAGAATTTTCCAAAGCGACCCATTTTAATGACCATGGGTTTACCACATTTATCGCAAGTCTCTTCTGTCGCAGTTTCGGTTAATTCTTTTTTGTTTAACTCTTGATCTTTAGCTAAAAGATTTTCTTTAAACGGCGTATAAAAACTTTTAATGATCGGTTGCCATTCCTTTTTCCCCTCAGCGATTTCGTCCAAGTTATTCTCCATCTCAGCAGTGAAGTTAAAATCCACAATATGCGGAAAATGTTCAACTAAAAGGTCGTTAACCACATAAGCTATTTCCGTTGGTTTTAAGCGCTTTTTTTCATCACGCTCGATATATCCACGATCTTCAATGGTCGCGATAGTTGGCGCATAGGTGGACGGGCGGCCAATGCCGTACTCTTCAAGTGTTTTAACTAGTGTGGCATCAGAATAGCGGGCTGGTGGCTCAGTAAAATGCTGCTCTGGTTTCAATTCTAAGCAGTTAATTTTTTCGCCAATCGAAACAACTGGTAAAATATTCTCCTTGGCTTTATCGGGGTATAGTTTTAGGAAACCATCAAAAACAATTGTTTGACCAGTGGCGCGGAATGTATAGTCGCCACTTTTGATGTCAATATTTTTAGCCGACAATTCTGCAGCAGCCATCTGGGTCGCAAGGGCTCGTCGCCAGATTAAGTCATATAGCTTAAACAGCTTTGGCTCGACAAATGGCTTGATTAATTCTGGGGAGCGGGAAGCGCTAGTAGGGCGGATTGCCTCATGGGCTTCTTGAGCATTTTTACTTTTCTTTTTATAAGAGCGAACTGATTCTAAGGCATACTTGTTTCCGAAACTTTTTGTAATCTCTGTCTTGGCTTCTTGGAGGAATTTATCTGACAAGTTTACCGAATCTGTACGCATATAAGTGATTAAACCCACTGATCCTTCACTGCCTAATTCCACACCTTCGTAAAGTTGTTGGGCTAAACGCATGGTTTGTTTAGCTGAAAAACCCAAGTGGTTGTTCGCCTCTTGTTGTAAAGAAGAAGTAGTAAAAGGGGGAGAAGGATTGCGTTTAACAGTTTTTTCCTCAAGATTGCTAACTTCGTAATTAGCCCCAGTTAAGGATTTAATAATCTCATCTACTCCGTCTTTGTTTTTAAGATCTAATTTATCTAGTTTTTTGTCTTTGATCGCTTGTAACCTTGCGATGATCTGTTCCTTAGAATCTAATTTTTCAAAAGTGGCCTCAAGCGACCAGTATTCGACCGGTTTGAAGTTTTGGATTTCTCTTTCCCGTTCTACAACCAGACGGACAGATACGGATTGTACACGCCCAGCCGACAAACCCTTTGCGACCTTGCGCCAGAGAAAAGGGGAGAGCTCGTAACCAACTAAACGGTCTAGGACGCGACGAGCTTGTTGGGCGTCCACCAAGCGTAGGTTTAAGGCCCTTGGGTGCTCTAAAGCATCTTTAATAGCATGTTCAGTAATTTCATGAAAAACCATGCGCTCGGCTTTGTCTGGATTAATACCTAAAACATGGGCGAGGTGCCAGGAAATAGCCTCACCCTCACGGTCCTCATCAGTTGCGAATATGACACCGTCACTTTTTTGAGCAAGTTCTTTCAGCTTTTTTACTTGAGCGCTTTTATCTCGGGGAATAACATAGCTTGGTTCAAAAGTTTGCCCTTCAATGTCTACTCCCATTTTGCTTTTTGGTAGATCGCGGATATGGCCAAAAGAAGACTCGACTTTGAAGCCTTTTCCTAGGAATTTTGTAATTGTTTTTGCCTTTGTTGGGGACTCAACAATGATTAATTTAGCCATATTTTAGAGCAATTCTCGCTATTTTACCGGATTTATCTACCCCTGTCAAACTAGAAGGTGTTTTTAACTAAATTACCCCGGAGTTCCCCGCTGATGAAAATAGAGCCAGTTACGAGTATTAAGTCGTCCTTTTTGGCCTTTCCTTTGGCTGCTTCAAAAGCCTCTTGGGGGTCGAGAAATATGGGGGTAGGAGTTTGTGGTAAGAGCTTCTTAAAATCTTGCGCCATGGTTTGCGGACTTAACACTTTACGGAATGGATTCATGGTGTTCCGAGAGCAGTAGACAACTTTTGGTTTTAAGGTACTTAAATATTTCATCATCAGGCGGGTGTTTTTGTTTTCCGAACTGCCAATTATGAGATAGATGTCTTTAATGTTTTTCAATTGTTTAACGGCATCAACGGTTGTTTTGATTTTGTCTGGATTGTGAGCTGCGTCAAGGATAATCAGGGGATTGTGTTTAACTATTTCTAACCGCAATGGTTGGTCAACCTTTTTAAGTCCTTCGTAAATATGCTGGTACTTTATCTTAAGATGTTTGGTTATCTCAATACAAAGAACAGCATTTTTTATCTGGTGCACCCCGAACATTGGTAAAGAGTATTCCTCGTTGTTATATACAAACCTTGTGTTCGCAAAGCTGGATTCAATGACTTTAAACTTCGGAATGTTAAAAACGTTTAACTTCACTCGTTGTTTCTTACATTCCCTTTCAAAAATGGCTCGAATGTTTTTGTCTCGTTCGCTTGTAAATACGCTACAGTTTGGTTTAATTATACCCGCTTTTTCATAAGCAATTTCACGTTTGTTATTGCCAATAATACCAATATGATCAACCCCAACGTTAGTAATAACAGCCACATCTTTATGCGGAATAATATTTGTTGCATCATACCTACCACCACAGGCAACTTCCATTACCGCCCACTTTACTTTGTTTTTTGCAAACCAGAGCATACCCAAGACCTCGGTCAATTCAAAGAAAGATAGCATGTCGTAAGGAGTTGTCCTAATATATTCGTCTAATTTTGGTTTGAGATATGTAACTAGCTCAATAAATTCACTACGTGTCATATACCGATTACCAATTTTCCACCGCTCGTTGATGTAGGTTGGGTGAGGTGAAAAAGTGGCACCAACTTTTTGTCCACTGGCATTGAGAATGCTGTGTAAGTAAGCAGTGACTGAGCCTTTGCCGCTTGTACCAGTAACGTGGATGTAATGGGGGATCTTTTTCTCGGGGTTGCCAATCATGTTCAAAAAGAACTGGACGCGCTTTAAATAAATTCCGGTATGTCTTGGGTCACGCATGTATTCCAGGCGAGGCAAGTTACCAAAAGACAGTACGTAATTGTAAGCCTCTTCAAAGGTCATTTTTTTCATATATACTTTAAAAAATTATTGTAAAGCCTGTATTACGTCCAGGCTAGTAGTAATGACTCTGGCTCCTAGTTTAAGCAGATTATTGTTTCCTTGTCCAGTCTCTGAAGTTAAAGAGTGGGGGATGGCCATAACCTCGCGATTGTAATCTAAAGCTAATCTGGCAGTAATTAGCGCACCAGATCGTTCTGGTGCCTCAATTAATAATAGTCCTTGAGACAGACCGGCCACAATGCGGTTTCTCTCTGGAAAGGTGTATTTGGTTGGCAGAAAGCCGGGTGGGTATTCAGATATGAGTGCTCCACCAGAATCAATTATTTCCCTTGCCATTTTTAGATGTTCCCGAGGATAAATTGTTTCGTCGCCTATTCCACCGCCGAGGACAGCATAAGTAATCCCTTGGTTGTCCAACGTTGTCTGGTGGGCAATGCCGTCAATACCAAGGGCCAAGCCGCTGACAATTTGTAGACCGGCTTTTACCAATTCACTAACAATATTCTCGCAAGTCTCTTTGCCATAGGCTGTATATTTTCTGGTGCCAACTATGGATAATAGAATACGGGGTGATGTCGGTAAAGTGCCACGGTAAAATAAGGTATGTGGCGGGTCAGTAATTTCTTTCAAGAGCCGGGGATAGTCTGGTTCACTTAAGGAAACAGTTTTAATATTATGCTGTAATAGATTGTGCGCAATTTGTTGTAGCGAAGTATTGTGACGCCAGGATAGAAAATCGTGAGCAACCTTTTCTTCCAGTCCAGCGTGGATTAAGTCAGAAAACTTGGCCTGCCAGAGTTCGCTTAAATGATTAAAATAAGCCGCCAAAAGGCGGTAACGTCGGTAAGTAATTTTAGGGAAGTGGGCAAGTGCCGCGTGGTAGTTCACAGACTAGACCATTTCGGAAAGTCTCACAGTAATTTCCGAAAATATTTTTTTAAGTCGCTTTTTTTCTTCACTGTTAAAGTTTGCTACCACAAAGTCCGCTGTATCACCATTAATGCCATCCTTTGGCAGCACGCCAATTCTAATGCGGGTAAAATTTTGTGTTCCAAGGTGCTCGATCAATGAACGAATTCCATTGTGCCCGGCTGGCCCGCGATCAGTTTGAATTTTGAATTCACCAAAGGCAATGTCTTTATCGTCCTGGATTATGATCAGATCACTTGGCTTCAGGTTATATTTTTTTAAAGCCTGGGCAACCGCAACTCCGGAGTTGTTCATATAGGTCATCGGTTTCAAAACTTCTATCTCTTTTCCTTCAAATTCTACAGCAGTGTATTCACTTTTAAGTTTGTCGCTTTTATGCCACTTAGCTTTAGGGAAAATAGAATCCAAAAATATCCACCCAATATTATGTCTGGTCTGTTCGTACTTTTTACCGGGGTTACCTAAACCAACAACTAGTTTCATAATGGACGTCGTAACTTAGTCATCTTAATTATAATCGGATTGGCAAAAAAACTATATTTCTCCCGTAGCCGGTTGGTTAAATAGTTTACGTAGGAAGAATGCAGGGAGGTCTTTTGTTTAATAACGATGTCAAACATTGGTGGGCCGCTTGCAATTTGTCGCATAGCCAAAATATCTGGTTGGCGAACACCTTTGCCGCGTGTTGGTAATCTTTTGCTCTTAACATTTTTTAAAAACGCCTTTAATTCGTCATCGGGTATTTCAATGTTTCGCTCTTTCCAAGCACGGGCAATGAGTGGGAATATTTGGTGAACACGGTAGCCGCTCTTCGCACTAATGAATACTATTGGTGCATAGCGTAGGTGGGGGAAGGAGTGATAAATTCTTTCCTCGACTTCGCGGCGGAAAGCATCGTCATTATCTTCCGCTAAGTCCCACTTGTTAATGATAATAATTACACTTTTGGTGTGCTCACGCAACAATCCGGCTAACTGTTGGTCTTGATCGGTGATGGGTTCAGAAGTATCTAAAAGTAATAGTACAATGTCGGCACGTTTAATTGCCTCAATACTTTTCCCAATGCCGTATCTCTCTAATTCACCTTTGACTTTGGTCTTTCGGCGGATGCCAGCAGTATCAACAAAAAGGTAGTGTTGCCCGTCGGTCTCTACCAAAGTATCGTGAGGTTCGCGAGTAGTATGTGGCATGTCAGAGACGATCACTCTTTCCTCGCCAATCAGCTTGTTGAACAAAGTAGATTTGCCAACGTTTGGTTTCCCTACCAAGGCGATGCTAACCGGTTTAAAATCCAAAGATTCTTTGGCCTTTTTAATTCCTTTTTTCCCAAAGTGTTTGTAA
The DNA here is from genome assembly GCA_964511375.1 of uncultured Gammaproteobacteria bacterium. Taxonomy (GTDB): domain Bacteria; phylum Patescibacteriota; class Patescibacteriia; order Magasanikbacterales; family GWA2-37-8; genus DATDYA01. Next base: position 85,120 of record CAZEEW010000002.1, read on the forward strand.
ATCAAATCCAACATGTCGCCTACATTGCCACCGTTAGCAGCCGAAACTGGTAATGGTTCGCCAAAACCAAGCGACTTCCATTCTGGGTCATAAATTCTTAAACGGATATTGGCATGATCAGCTTTGTTGGAAACTAAAACCACTGGCTTGTTTTTGTATTTACGTCGAATCAGTTTAGCCAGTTCTCTTTCTTGGGCCAACACACCGGATTGTAAATCAGTTACAAACACAATGACATCTGCCGTATCAAGTGCTTTTTCTGTCTGTTCAACAATGTCCTTTTCTAGGGGTACGTCTTCATCAAAAGTTAACCCACCAGTATCTACCAAAACAAAATTCTTACCTCGCCACATAGCTTCTTTAATGTTGCGCGTGCGAGTCGTACCAGGAATATCCGAAACAATTGCCTGACTGGTTTCAGTAATACGGTTAAATAGGGTGGATTTACCAACATTAACACGGCCAACTAGAACAACATTTGGCAAATTTTGATCAACTATCTTGGCAGGTGTTGGCATAAAAAAAGATTAAATATTTAAATCGTTCCCAACAATAATTAAGATATCCGTATCCAAACTGTGTTTTAAACCAAATTCACTTTCTGGTGTGTCGGGATTATCGTATTCCTCTCCCAACCATTCGGGTAGAGAAGTGGCAGCTTTGAGGCCAGTTTCTTTTTCTAAAGATTTAATTACGTCTCCTGAAATATTACTTCTTAATAAATAGATTTTACTTGCGTCAACTGGCCGGTAAACACTGTTGCCAATCGTCACAACTGTAAAGCCTTTGTCTTCTAATTTTTTTTGAAATTTACTAGCCAAGCCCACTTTCCATGTGCCGTTTTGTATTTCAAGCTTGGCACTTGGGAATACACTTTTATTAGCTTCGGGTACAGCTGTGGTTGTGGTAGCTATAGTGTAGTTCTCATTGAAGATATTTTCAATGGCATCATTAATTTCGTTAAAGTTACCAGTACGGGGAGAAAGAATGTATGCACCGGACGGCGAGATGCTGTTGGTTAATAATCCAGTGCCGCCATTGTCTAAAACTAAGGTTTTGCTCACCCCGCTCGTTTCTCGAGCCAGGCTGGCGAGATACATAATTTGTCCAAAGTTTAAATTGGTGCTGACGTGGTTAGACAATGATTCTAGCATTTTTTGCACTTTCACTGGGTTGGTATATGTCCCAAAGGATAGCAGGCGTTCTTTTAAAGCGACGATTATTTGCTGTTGTCGTTTGGCCCGCGCAAAGTCAGAACCTTCACCATTGTTACCATGGCGGGAGCGCGCGTATTGCAGAGCCTGTGTGCCATTCATGGCTTGAACACCGGCTTGGAAACTAACAGTTTGGTAAGAATGGTTAGGTCCAGGAAACTGTGTATCGGTAAAAGCTCGTTCGACATTCACTTCTACGCCACCCACCTCGTCAATTAGTTCAGTAAATGCAGCAAAGTCAACTCGGATATAATACGGAATGTCTAGATCAAAAGTTTCGGCAAAGATTTTTCTGGCGTAATCTCCTCCCTGACCGGATTTTTCTATTTCACCAAAAGAATTGGCGTGATTAATTTTTCTCCAGCCATATTGGTTAATTTTCACCCCCAAATCACGGGGTACGGAAACCATGGCTACGGTTTTTTCTCTCGGCTTAATGCTTAAGATAATATTGGTATCCGTTAGGTATGGTCCGTCATGTCCCGGGCCACCCATACCAAGTAATAATATGTTAATGCGATCTTCCTTTTGCCCTTCCAAAATATTATCTGAATTGAAAATAAAGTTTTTAACAGTTTGTAAAAGCCCTACTTTTTTTGGTTGTAGGGTAATTGGGTCGTAAGCACTTCCATCGTTTGCTTGCCTGGCAGAGGAAAAAGCCTTAAAAGTGTAAACTAAGGCAATAATAAGCAAAATAACAACAAAAAAAGAAAAGAAGGGCTTCTTTTTTTTTGGTGGTTCCTCCAACCCACCACCGTTTAGTTCATCAGGTTTTAGAAAGTTAATTTGTGTACGGTACATAGCCATTCACGAGTAAAAATAACCGTTTCAGATATAATATCACACCCGGGGAATAGGGAGTAAAGGGAGAAGATCAAACAGGTAAAAGAATTATATCAGACCGGAGGGTTTTAGACAAGCCGGGGATAAGCCAAATTTTCCCCTTGATTTTCTCAAATTCTTGTGGTATACTCCCCCTAGGTTTCGCGAAAAGGGGTCGCATGGCTCAGTTGGTTAGAGCGTCGCATTCACATTGCGAAGGTCCCTGGTTCGAATCCAGGTGCGACCACTGACCATTGAAAACCTCCAAACGCACCTTTCACAGCTAAAACTAATCTATGCCAAAAGATATCCATAAAGAAGACGTTAATCCAGGCAAGGTTGTTTTTGAATGGACCGTGAAGGAATACGAGGAACAAGAGCGAGAAAGGCGCTGGTACTACCTCATGGGAGTAATTGCAGTCGCCCTAGTCGTCTATGCGTTAATCGCTCAAAATTATTTGTTTGCTCTTGTCGTGGTACTTTTCGGCATCATCCTGTTCTTACAGGATATACAAAAGCCCAAAGAAGTATATTTCGCCCTTACTCAAAGTGGTATAATTGTGAGTTCCAGGTTTTACCGCTTTAGCGAAATAAAGAATTTTTGGTTGATATATAATCCACCAACGGTAAAGAATCTTTACTTCTCTTTAAATAGTGTGGTAAAGCATCGTTTACAGGTACCGCTTTTGGATTATGATCCCCGGCCGATTCGGGACTTCCTAAAACAGTATTTAGAGGAAGATCTTGAACAAGAAGATGAACCAGTAAGTGACAAGTTGGGTAGAATTTTAAAATTACACTAATTACATAGTACGCACCCGTCGTTCAACGGATAGGACACTGGCCTGCGAAGCCGGAAATTTAGGTTCGATTCCTAACGGGTGCACTAAAAATGACGCTGTAAGGCGTTATTTTTATTATCTGTTTGATCTTTAAGATTTAATAAGCTAAAATCATTTTGGAATAAACTGGAACCTTTGGTTGTATTAAACTAATATGGAGACCAACCTAACGGACGAAGAGCTAATTGAAGAAATACGCGCTAAAGACAAAGAATTATACAGTGAAATTATTCGGCGCTATGAGACTAAGCTAGCCCATTATTTGCGCAAGTTTTTTCGTGATAGCGACCAGTTGGCAGATGTTTTACAAGAGGTGTTCATTAAAGCTTATAGGAATTTGTATGGCTTTGACATAAAAAAACGTTTCTCCCCCTGGATCTACCGCATTGCGCACAATGAAGCCTTAAATCATATTAAAAAAAATCGTCGGGAATCAGTTTCCTTGGACGAATCGGAGTGGGAAATTATTGATGAAGATATTGATTTGAAAAAAGAAGTTGATGCTACTTTGTTAAAAGAGAAAATGGAGGTCGCTTTGCTGAGAATTAAAGAAAAATACCGCGAACCAATTATATTGTATTATTTTGAACAAAAAACTTATGAAGAAATTTCCGACATCCTGCGTTTGCCTCGTAATACCGTCGGCACCCTAATTATGCGCGGAAAAAAAATGTTAAAAGAATTTTTGTTACAAGAAATGTATGGAGTCAAAACAAAATCCTAACCTGGAAGATCAGGTGATGGGAAAAATTAAATGCGGACAGGTTAAGTTACGATCACGTTATATTTTTCTCGCCGAAAAGCTTGGTATCGGAAGCGTGTTAGTATTTACGGTATTACTCGCTGTGTTGCTTTTTTCGCTGGCCCTTTTTTATCTTCAGGCCACTGACAATTTGTGGTACTTAAGTTTTGGGTCTCGAGGTATCTATGCTTTTTTGGAATCATTTCCGTACTTTTTAGTAGTATGTCTAGTTCTAGTTATACTTTTATCTGGTTGGATTTTAAAAAAGAGCGGAGTTTTTTACCAAAAACCGTTCACTTATTCAATCATTGGCCTTCTGTGTCTAATATTTTTTGTCGGAACAGCTCTGGCTTTTACCGGTTTATCTGAAAAGATTGAAAATGAAACTTTTAGCAACGGTGATGCAGCAATATTTTTCCGGCCTTTCATTGGTCATGGAATAAAGCAGCGACAAAAAGGAACCGCCGGTAAGATTATTGAGGTGGGGGATGGGTATATACAGATTCAAACGCCGGCTTGTCAAAAGAAAGTATACTTAAACCGTCTAGTTCGACCGCTAGAAACAGATCTTAAACCAGGAATGTTTGTGGTGGCCGTGGGTGGACATGATGGCCCTGAATTTGTTGCTTATGACATGCGTATACTGGCCGAAGAGGATCTCCCAATGATCAAACGTGGCATTAGACGAGAATTTGGCCCAAATAATAACCGCCGCCCACTTTTACCTTGCGGGAGTCCGGAAAACAACTTTAAGACAAAAATAATTGTTCAGTAAATGTATTAATAAATTTTTTGGTTATGCAAAAATTGGGTTTGTTAGGAGGAATGTTGGTTTTTGCAACATTGTTATCTGGTTGCGGGGCAACTTCGCTCACAGAGCCAGTTACTTCGAATGCTGATATCAATAGCAATGCGGTTGTCACTAATAACAGTGGACAAACAGCAGCACCAACTACTTTTACCATGGATGACGTGGCGAAGCACAATGTCAAAGAAGATTGTTACACAGTTGTCAATGGATCGGTGTATAATCTAACTACTGCCATCTCCTCCCACCCGGGCGGTCCGCTTGCCGTCATTGGTTTGTGTGGTAAAGACGGAACAGAAAAATTCATTAATAAACATGGTGGGCAAGACGGACCAGAGGCTAATATGGCCAAATTAAAAATTGGCGAGCTGGTGAATTAAATTATCACCTTATATAATACGAGCCGCTTAAACGGCTCGTATTAATTTCTCTTGAAATTTGAAATAAATTATTTTCTTTGTGTGTATTAATAGTAGGTAACCACATATTTGAGAGGATTAGTGGATACTGGCTAGCCATTTAATTAACTTAACATATATTTGTCTATGAAGAAAAAAGCTTTAATTATCGTTCCTGCCATTGCTTTGTTTACGCTTTTTGGTGCTACGACTGCCTTTGCCCACGGGGGTTTTGGCGGAATGTGGAAGTCTGACCCCGCTGCTGCCGCTACTCATTGGGAGAATATGATCAAAGAGCAGGCCGGCTTACTAGGCATATCTCAAGATGAGATGAGATCTAAGTGGGCAGAAGGGAAGACTTTAAGAGAAATTGCTGCTGAAAAAGGAATATCGGAAACAGATTTGCACACAAAAATGAAAGCCGCGCGTGAAAAAGAGATGAAAGAACAATTACAGAGTTTGGTTAGCCAGGGTAAATTAACTCAAGCTCAGGCTGATGCTCGATTAAAATTCATGCAGGCACAGCAAGAGAAAATGAATGGGAAGAAAATGGGTGGTGGCCGTCATGGGGGAATGGGCATGATGAGGGGTCTCTAAAGTTTAATTTTTACGCAAACCTTGTTTCTTAAAGAAACAAGGTTTTGTTTTATTGACCGTTTTGTAATTTTAATATATATTAAAGGCATTAGACCTAATTACAAGGAAATATATGCATGGTTACAAAGACAACATTGAAAAACTTACTTTAGAAAATGATAATTTTCGTAAAGTATTATATAGCGGTCCATACAGTCAGTTAGTACTAATGAGTCTTCGTCCAGGCGAAGAAATAGGTTTGGAAGTTCACACGGAGAACGACCAATTTTTTCGTTTTGAAGCCGGAAACGGTAAAGTCGTAATTGATGATGCTGAATACACTGTCGGAGATGGTGATGCCGTAGTTGTGCCGGCCGGTGCTAAGCACAATGTCACTAATATTTCCGAAACTGAAAGTCTTAAGTTGTATACCATCTACTCTCCAGCACACCATAAAGATGGAATTGTGCGGGCAACCCGTGAAGAAGCGATGACCAACGAAGCAGAATTTGACGGTAAAACGACCGAGTAAAATTAAACTTTAAAACAGCTTTACCAAAGGCTGTTTTTTTGTTAAAATTTAAGTATATTTATCGCTAATTATGCAGCTAAATACGCCGGTTGGCGCTTTAACTAGAGTAGGAGTTGCGACCCAAAAGTATTTGGCTCGCTTGGGTGTAAAAAATGCCCGTGATCTTTTATTTTACTTTCCTTTTCGGTACGAGGACTATAGTCGATTATTAAAAATCAAAGAAGTTCATGAAGGGGAGATAGTTACTGTAAAAGTCAAAATAGAATTGATTTCTAATAAACGTACCCCGCGTTGGAAAAAAATTATTACTGAAGCACTAGTTTCCGATGATACCGGTAGTTTACGAGTTGTGTGGTTTAACCAACCCTTTTTAATAAAAAATCTTAAACCGGGTGATTTGGTTTACTTGTCCGGTAAGGTGCAAACTGACATGATTGGTCCGGAATTAGTTAGCCCAACCTATGAGAAAGTAACAATTAAGGAAACCGCCAATACTGCCAGGTTAGTGCCTATTTATCCGTTAACAGATGGTATTACACAAAAACAGCTTCGTTTCCTAGTTACTCAGGTCATTGATCTCGTCGAACGTTTAACCGAGTGGATTCCGGATATAATTAGACAAGAATTTAACTTGGTTAAACTCCCTGACGCTATAAAAGGCATTCATTTCCCTGATGACCAGAGACATTTGGATCTCGCCACTCGGCGGTTAAAATTTGATGAGATATTTATACTTCAGTTGCAGGCTGAATTAGCACGGCGCGAGAAAAACACTATTACCGCTCCGGCGATAAAATTCAAAGAAAAAGAAATTAAGGAATTTGTACAGAATTTACCTTTTACTTTAACTAATGCTCAAAAAATAGCCACCTGGGAAATTCTCAAGGATACTGGTCAAGCTCGTCCAATGAATCGTTTGTTATCTGGTGACGTTGGGTCAGGTAAAACAGTTATCGCGGCAGTCTCTGTTTTGAACGCGGTCCTAAATGGTTTTCAGGCCACGCTCATGGCGCCAACAGAAATATTAGCGAAACAACATTTTGATTCTTTCACTAAGCTTTTAGGAGATAAAATAACGATCGCGTTATTGACCAGGAGTCAGATATGTTTGCATGGTGCAACTTTTGCGTCTCAAACTAAAAAAGGCCAGAAAGAGGAGTTGTTGGCTAAAATAAGAAGTGGCGAAGTCGAGACAGTTATTGGCACTCACGCTCTTTTAAGTGAAAATATTGCTTACCAAAATTTGGGATTAGTGGTCGTTGACGAGCAGCATCGTTTTGGTGTTAACCAGAGACGAATAATTAAAGAAAAAGGGGAAGGGGTGCACTTTTTGAGTATGACCGCTACACCTATTCCGCGCTCTCTGGCTTTAATGTTGTATGGTGATCTCGATGTCTCGGTTTTAAACGAAATGCCGGTGGGGAGGAAGAAAATTTTAACTCGACTAGTGGAACCACATAATCGAAACAAGGCCTATGAATTTATTCGAGCACAGGTTAAAGCGGGCCGACAAGTATTTGTAATCTGCCCTCTAATCCAAAACAAGAATGGGGAGGAAAACGGGACTGAAAATTTTTTGTCTCCCTTTGCACTTGCCAATGAAAAGAAAACAGTCATGAGTGAATATGAAAAACTGTCTAAAAAAGTTTTTCCGGATTTAAAAGTTAACTATCTGCATGGAAAGATGAGAGGGGAGGAGAAGGAGAAAATAATGCAGGATTTTAAGAATCAGGTTTTTGATATCCTTGTTTCTACCTCAGTGGTTGAAGTCGGCGTTGATGTGCCCAATTCTTCAGTTATGATGATCGAAGATGCCGAAAAATTTGGTCTGGCACAGCTGCACCAATTCCGGGGACGAGTTGGTCGCTCTGTTTACCAGTCATATTGTTTCGTCTTTACGAGTAATAGTACTAAAAAAGTCTTGGAAAGGTTAAAGTTTTTTGAAGCAACTAGCGATGGATTTAAATTGGCTGAAAAAGACCTGGAGAATCGCGGACCTGGTGAAGTTTACGGCACTGTTCAGAGCGGTTTAATGAATTTTCGCTTGGCGAAATTGACTGATCGGGATATAATAAAGTCCGCTCGGGACGCGGCTAAGATTGTTGTGGAAGGCTGGGAAAAGTATCCAGCCATACATAAGGAACTCAAAGAATGGGAGGATAAAGTACATTTGGAATAAAAAATTTTAAATAATATATTATGATTGAATTTGGCCCTAAACCGGAGGGGCTAAAGATAGAAGCAAAAGAGCAAGAAAGGGTTAATGATGTCGCTCGGGTTTTTTTAGTTACAACCAGAACCTCAAGAGAGTTAACGCCCGATTATATCGAAGATCTAGGTGGTTTATCCCAAGTATTTTTAACAACTGGTTTATGGCTGGAAAAAGGGGAGGGTAGCGTTAATGAGGGGCAGGTGATGCCAGTCGGTGGTAACAGAAAACTGAGGAAAAACGGTGAACCCGCAGAATCACTAAGAGCAACCGCCAGCCGCGAAAGTCGAGAAGAAGCCAGGTTAAATGTGGAGGAAAGCAGCCTCAAGGAATTGGGAGACGTTAAATATGTCATTGACCATCCTACAAAAGGGAGGTTAAAAATTAAGAGTCATTATTATTTGGGTCGAATAAGCCCTCACGACGAAGCGCGTCAGTTGTATGAAGATGAAGACAAGATTCGCAATTTTTTACGGTTAGATGCACTCGGCCATGCCACGTTGATGGGAGGGGTACGAGTAGACCAGAGGACAGAAGATGAATTCAAAGGGTGGGTCCGTGATCCCAGATTATTAGACAGTCTACAAAGTCCATCCTTACCTAGTCGACCAAATTTATTGCCGACAAAAAATAAAGTGGCCCAAGCAGTTTTTGTAAACCCGGGTGAGGACAAGACCTTGACCACTGAAGAGAAAAAGAAGGCTGAAATAGAGTATGACGAGTCAGTACGCACCTTACAGATGAACTTAATGGTCGAGATGCAAAAGATCGAGGCAGATACAAAGCTTGCTATTTTAAGGGCTTTTTTAAGAAATTACCCACCAGAATCTGAGGAGTTAGAATACCAAAAGTTTGCACAGTTATTAAATAATAATGATGAAGAAGTATTAACCCCGGGCATCGTTGTTGGCGATCTTTGGCCTGGGATGATTAGATACCTTGAAAAAAGATATTCTAAGAGCGTGATACGCAAAAAATTTTACGAAGAGTTGGACAAACAAAATTTAAATTTTGATGTTGAAGCAGCGGAGTCGCCGGCGGAAATTGTAATTAGATCAGTGTACACTCTCCTTGAATCTCATAATTTTTCGGGCGAATATTTTACGAGCAGTCGCCCAGAAATGAAAAAATTTGTTGAATCTATTATGAGGTTTATTGACGATGTAATTAAAAAATACGGATTAACTAAGCCGAAAAGACTAGGTCTGGCTGAGAAAATGGGCTACGTCAAAGATCTATTGGAGGATGTGGCGGGCGAGCCTCGAAAATGCGAAAAAGTTGAACAGATGTTTGCTCGCGATTTGGATTTACCCGAGAGACAGCTGGTTGAATTTAGAAACTCAGTTAATAATTTCCTAGTAATAATGGCGAATAAGATTATTGAGCGTTATCAGAGGCTACATAAAGGTAAAGCTGTCGCGGTCGACCCCGATCCTTTAAACGATATTAAAGACGGTGCGTTAGTTGATGTGATAAATGTTGCTTTGCCCGATTCCAGCAAGGGTGTGCGGCGAGATTGGAAAGTGCGAGAAAAGGTAGGAGAAGAGGAAGACGCAAAAAATAATTTACGACGAAAAGTTTTTGAGGCTAGACGTCTAATCGCTCTTATGTACTCCTTAAATCGTAGCTTTGATTTTTATAATCGTACAATTCTTAATGGTCGCGCACCAGTTGAGCGTATTTTTACCAGTTTAACCAGTGGTGCAGAACAACGAAGAAAAAGAATAAAAATTGCGCAAGGTAAAAAAGGTGGATATATTGAAAATGTTGAGATTTTAAGTAGCGATAAACAAAGGGAGGAAAATAGCAGCCCAGTTGTTCTGCGTCAGGCCAGAGGTGTTTTGGCTGAATTATCCCCGGGCTTAAAAATGGAGGTGGATTCCCATGTCAAAACTTTGCCATCATTTTATCGCAAAATACTACAATTCCGATTTGATGACGACCCCTCTACAAAAGTGCAAGACATATACCGTCGCGCGCTTACTCTTGAAAACAGTAGCTTAAAACGGGTCGTAATTTCTGAAAGAATGGGTAAATATATTGCCGACGGTAAATTTACCATGGTTGAACCAAGATCAAAATTACAGAAAACTGTCTCGGCGGACGAACCAGACTACGAAGATGCCTTAAACATTGCGGAAGCGATTTTAATCGAAGGAAATCAGCACCCTGGGCAGCAGGTAAGAGTCATCGATTATCGTCCTTGTGCGGCTGAAGGTGCAGGTTATGAAAGTCCATTTGGATCAGGAAGAATTCGTTTCAGTAAGTTTACGATTGAGCATACGGACGAAAAAGGTAATAAACGCTACGAGGAAGTCCAAATATATTTCCCAACTAGCGACGGCAAAAGTGCCTTTTATTGGAAAGAATTAAAAAAACGCGATGATGAATTCTTTTTCTTCGATCGCATTTTAAAAAGTCCTTACGCTCATTCTTTGGCAGATTTACTATTCCCGCCACAAATCTATGGAGAACTAGTGCATTTAGTGCACTATAAGGATAAACAACAAGAGCTAGAAGATTTGATGAGTTTAAAAATTGGATAGGCAATCTTTACTGGTTAACTACTTTCTCCACGACTTCTTGAACATTTTTTATAGGGGCAAGTTTGAGACCAACTGCTTTTCCGTATTTTGATCCAGTTGGGAATACAGCAAATTCAAAACCCATATTCTTTATTTCGTTTAATCTTTTATCGGTCTGGTTCACACTCCTTACCTCGCCACCTAAACCCACCTCGCCAAAGGCAGCGAGGTTTTTTGGTAAAGTCTTATTTTTTATACCTGAAGCAATAGCGAGAACAACTGCCAGATCGGCTGCTGGCTCATCCGCTTGCAGGCCGCCAACTACATTTAGAAATACATCGTAGGAGTCTAAGGGTAGGCCGGCTCGACGGGAGAGTACGCCAATTAATACCTGAAGGCGGTTTAAATCAAAGCCTGATGCGCGTCGCTGCGGATACCCAAAGTTCGTTTTGGTTACCAAGGCCTGTACTTCAACCAGAATAGGCCGTGTTCCTTCTAATAAACAAGTAATAACACTACCCGGAACATTATCACCGCGTTCAGCTAGAAACACAGCAGAAGGGCTTTTAACTTCTTTGAGGCCGTTTTCTTCCATCGAAAACACTCCCACTTCGTCTATCGAGCCGAAACGATTTTTAGCGGCCCTTAAAATTCGGTGTTCATGGAATCGATCTCCTTCAAGATAGAGAACAGTATCAACTAAATGCTCAAGTGTTTTCGGGCCAGCCACCAAACCTTCTTTTGTAACTTGACCGATAATGACCACAGTAACACTACTAGTTTTAGCTAGATCCATCAATTTAGTAGTGCAGGCGCGAACCTGGTTCACATTTCCTGGAGTGCCTTCAACTTCGTCAGTATACACAGTTTGGATAGAATCTACGATCACTAAGTTCGGACGGTCATTATTTTTTATCAAATCATTAATCGTGGCAATAATACTGTCAATATTTGTGGCACTGGCCAGTCGTAAATTAGTATAGGTTAATTTTAATCTTTCCGAACGCAGTTTAACCTGTTCAGCAGATTCTTCACCAGAAAAATATACACAGTTAGGTGAAGAGATGGCTATTTGTAAGGCTAAAGTAGATTTTCCAATACCCGGCTCGCCACCAAGTAAGATTAGAGAGCCAGGAACAATCCCGCCTCCCAATACCCGATCAAGTTCACTGTTGCTGGTTGAAAATCTTTTAAAGTTTGCAGCCTTAATCTCTTTTAGAGCAGAGATTTTTAAAGCGGCGTGACTCTTTCCGTCAGAAGTTGAAGAAAAACGGATCTTTTCTTCAGGTTGTTCTTCAACAACTGTACCCCATTTTCCGCATTCTAGACACTTGCCCATCCATTTATGGAATTGGGCTCCACAGTTGGTACAGGTAAATAGTTTATCAGCATTTTTAGGCATATTAGTTTGGTCGGAATGTTTTAATCAATGGTTTCATTTTATCTCCGCAAGCAGTCTTTAGGCAAGTCTCACTGAGGCGTGCTGGTTTTCCAGCACTACCATTCAGTGTGATGGCCCATCCACTACTTGCATCACCATTTTTCCAGCCTAGAAACATACCGGTATGCAAACCAGACGAATAAACTGTTTTTTCACCAATCACTTGTCCCTTTTTATCCTTAATTTTTTTAATTGAAGTTACCCCCAGAGAGTTTGCGTTATATATCCAGTAAGAATCCCCTGGTTGCAACTCGTTTGCCCACTCGTCAGGCCAACCAGGAATTCCTGCCGCCCTGATACCGGCCGCGGCCTTTTTCATTGCCTCTTCTTGAGTCTTGCTGCACGTAGGGCAGTTATACTTTTCGCCGGTTGAAAGTACTATTTCTTTTGGAAGGGACTTCATCCCTCTAGCTGATTGTAAAATACTGCAGCCACCTTTAATAAATAAACATGATGGGTCGTAGGCGCCAGTATTAGCACGGGCAAGACGGTAAATAGTTCCAGCAGTTCTTCCACATGAACCAAAATGCACGTTGCATTTTAGAGCTGCATCGGCGACTTGTTTAACTCTTTCTGCCACTGACCCGCCGGTTACAATCTTGCTAACGCTATTAAAGAATTCTTTATTTCGAGGTTCAGACTCTGGATGGCCTGAAGGATTAAACGGTGACGTTAGTGGTAATGGACAATCGGGATATGCTGAAGAATAACTTCCAGTGTAGGCAGGGGTTGCCACACTTCCCGTACTGGCGAACGAACCTGAATCAGAAATATTTGTAGTATCAAATTCAGTTGTTTGCATTTCCTCAAAAGCGGGGAGGTCCTCTTGCTCTATGTATAGGATTTTTAAGCTTTTAAATCTGACAAGCTCAGGGTTGATTGTATATAAAATAACGTATGATCCCCACATGACTATCAAGCCGATCACCGCCTTTGTAATTCCTTTGTAGGCTTCGCTTTTGGCTGATCCACCAGCAGAAACAACTACCTTAGCTCCTTGGATTATTATCATTACCACAGCTACAATACTAACTATACCCAAGGCAAAATTAAATATTGCTCCCATATATTCACCAATCCAGGGTATTAGGATAAAAGTACCTTCTGGTTCTTCTACAACATTTTTACTTACGTCGCTAAAACCACCCGATAAAGTGGGGAGCTTAATATTAGTTTTAGGCTGGAATAGTTCAATGTCAGATTTAATTACTGGGAGCTGGTTCGCCTGACTTTGTTGGTAAAATGCAAATGACTGCTCAGTTAGATAACAACTTCCACCCATACATTTATTATTTGGGTCAGTACCTAAAACACGACATAAGGTATCATCATCTTGTTCAGCATCATTTTTGCATTCTTTGGTAGATTTTTTTAAACACAAGCCGCCGGTGTTTGGAGCATTGTTACACAGCTCACCAACTGCACAGATAACCTGACCGCAGGTATGTGCGGTTGGTGCCTTGCAGATTTTTGTAGTGCCACTTTGTAATAAACACGTTAATCCACTACGGCAATCTGAGGTGTACTGGCAGACTGCACCTTCACCGCCTGGTGGTTGGCAAGTGTGCCCGGCAATTGCTGAACATATAAGAGCCGGTAGACAATCTGAAGTGTCTTGACACTGATCACCCGTGCTTCCAACTGCCAAGACCTGGGCCGGTAAGAGAAAGAGTATTGAAAATAATACCCCTAAACTTGATGCTGCGATTTTATTTTTAAATAGATTCATACTAGTGATAAAACTTCGGGAATGGGCACTTGTTATACATTTCAATCGCCCGATCAACTGACGCCTCACCAAGGCCCATACAGAACCACATCGCTTTTAGATCGCGATTAGCATGAGCTGTTTGACAGTCTTTCCTTTTGAATTTTTGTAAATGCCAATCCATCAAAGCACGAGTAGAACCCTCAATGTTGAGTAAATCAGTAACGGTATAAAAATGTTCACCAAATTGTATAGCCCACTCATCGCCATTCGGTCCTTTGACTTTAATAGGCCTTTTGGCTGGATTAATTGTAATTTGTCGAAGTCCCAAACCCTTCGAAAAACGCCAGTCATAACCGTAATCTGGCGGTTCGTTTTTCTTCGGATTCTTTGTAAAGTCACCAGTGCCGGGAGCGTCATTCATAATTTTGTAGCCATCTGGAGTGCGCGCATCGTTATGACAGTGGGTGTAGTTAACGTTTGGATCCGGAAGTTTAACTAATTTGTCTTTGGGGTAGGGGTTAAGTTTGCTTGAACAGTCAGACGTATCCGGTCCCCATAAATCTTTGGTATCAAATGTTTTGCCTGAATATTTTACACCAGACATTATGAATTGACGGCGGGCAGCGATTTTCGCTGGACGGCCTTTTCTATCTGTTGTTTTGGCGACGTTTTCATCTATGCCGACGCGTTGTACCGATCGAGATTCTTTACGTACGCCTGCCCAGAGGAAGCAGCGATCTAGCTTGGACCCGTCAGGCAGAGTAGCAGCATCGGCTAATCCGGCAATTTGGGCGTCAGTTAGTGTTCCGTCTGGTCCAGTGTTTGCAGCATGAGTGAAATTATCTGAAAATGTAACCGGAACTATATTGCCACTGAAAACCGTTGTGTCATCCCAAGTGTTGTCCTCATTTATTTCTATTTCGTCAACTTCAATCGGGTCAATGTATTGGATTTTTAAAGCCTTGAATTTTACTAAATCCGGATTGATTGTATAGAGTAGAGCGTAGGATATCCAAAGAATGGAAAGACCAATCGCAATCTTTGTTACCTTTTTATACGCCTCACTTTTACCCGAGCCGCCAGCTGAAACTACGACTTTGGCACCCTGGACAATAATCATAACGACTCCGACGATGCTTGCTACAGCCAAGCCGAAATTATAAATTCCGGCCAGATATTCGCCGACCCAGGGCAGATGGAGGTAACCTTCTTCGTCAACATTTTGTTGTACATCGCTTAAATTAAGGCTCGGTACGTTTATGTTTATCTTTGGTTTAAACAATTCCAGGTCTGAGGCAACCCCTACAACCGGCAAAGTTTTTTGTTCGTTATATATTTGGAAAGCTTTACTGTCCAGAAAGCACAATCCTTCACCTTCTTCACAATCTGGACATCCTTGGATGCATTTTCCGTCGCCGCCGTAGCCTTTGCAGTCATCAGTAAAACCAATCTTACAGTCCTTATCTGTTTTGGTATAATCCATTGCTTGTCCGTTAACAGTGCAGCGCATGACCATGTCATTAACTACCAGGCAGTCACCGCTGGAAGTCTGAGAGAAGACTGAAAGGGGAAATAAAAAAGGCAGGAATAGTCCTGAAATTACAGTGAAAAAAATTCCTGCCGTTCTGGTCATACTACTCTTTCGTTATTTCGCGTAATAATTCATCAAGTTTAATTTCTTCGAGCAAGTTAATTCGTTTGTAGTTTACAAACACTGCCGGGGTATCAAATATTTTTTCTGCTTGGGCTAAAGTAACGCTGTTTTGCAAATGTTCAGTAGCACCCGGTGATCCCAAGCAGGATGAGAAAGCGGGGAGATTTAATTTAAGTCTGGCCGCTAAGTCGGTGGTATTAATTTTTTCATTTCTCAGCCGCGCCTCTACGAGTTCATTAGTATAGGGCCAGAACTTTTTTTGTGCCTTAGCACAAAACGCTGCTTTGTGCTCTTCAATGTTACGGCTCGAGAACAAGCTGGTTTTTGGCAGATCTTTCCAGACAAGCTGTATTTTGTCTGGATGTAAATCAACAATAGCTGAGATTTTCTTATGTAGTTCTAAACATTCTCTGCAATTGAAATCCATGTATTCCACTACCATATTGGTAGCACCCGGATTGCCATAAACTGGATCATCCGGAGTTAGGGAAAGAAAATATATTTCTTCACTAACAAGCGGGACCGTCTTTGGACGTGTCGTTATGCCCATGGTTTTTTTGGCCTGAAATCCAAAAATGATGGCTGTTATGGCCAGTATAACAATTAGGATTAAGTTAAGACCTTTATGTGAGGCCATACTTTAGAGTTTAACTTCAAAAATACCCGACTGGAATTTATCTGTAAAGAATATTTTCTTGTTGCCCTGGTCAAAAGAGATATTTTCAATTTGGTAATCGCCACCCAAGCTCAAAGGAATCTTACTGCCAGTGTTAAGATCAATTCGGAAGAGGTCGTCATAGACACCATTGGCGAGAGTTGGGGCCATGCCGGCTCCACTTGGTAAATTCTTTGGCACGGCGCAGTAGAGATAATTGTCATCGGAAAAGGAGCATTTGTGGGCCCAGGTATTAAGCTTCAGAGTTTGTCTATTGGAACCTATCTCGTCTCCATATGAATTAACTACCCACAGTTCTGGTTTGTAATCACTACGAGAGCTGTAGACGCTATACAATAATTTTTTACCAGTCGGTGACCATTGTGGTTCAAATCCGACACCTTCTACAATCGTGGACTTAAAGTTTTCTCCATTCAAACCAACCATTAAAACTTCACGTCGTTCTGATCCCAGCGGTTGTCCGGTTTGCGAAAAAGCAACAACCTGGCGGCTAGGGGACCAGTCAATCGTAACTTTATCGGAATTATTGCCCATTGGTTCGACTGTTTTTGTGCCTGTGCCATCATTTTTTACAGTCACTAACCAACGATTTTCTGGGGAAAGTCCAATGCTTTTAGCAGCGATTTCTTCGCTGTCGTTGGAAAAAGAAAATTCTTCCCAGTGTTTCGGCAGAGTAACTTGTTTCTGTGTTTCAAAATTATATACTATTTTTGAGTCGTCGGGGTACTCTAGAACCGCAATATCCTTTGTTTTGCCCCACGTAACTTTTTTAACATTGTAAAAAGTCTGGTCAGATAAGGCTTTAATCGAGCCATCGCTTTGAATGCGGTAGAATTTTCCATCCGCGGCATTATGATAGCGCATTGATCCGTTATTATTTAAAGAAGGGGCAATAACATAGTCATTAGTAACTCGATTGACTGGTTTAGCTTGGTAGTAATTTTCGCCGCCTACGTTTGGTATGAAGTTAGCTGTCGGTAAACCAGTGCCGCCTCCAGTAGAGGTAGTTATTGTTCGATTACCAGAAATAGGTAAGGTACCAGTTGAGACACCGATATCTCCACCAGGAGATTTTTGTAGAGGGTTCGTTGATTGGAAAAGACGATAAAAGCCATAGCCAATCAAAATGGCAATACCAAGTAAACCGACAATTAACAAAATCTTTTTTGTTTGTAGCATAGACTACTATAATTATAGCTCATTTTGTTGTTTGTGCCAATCTTTTTAAGGGGTTATCCTTGAGAGTCTTGTCCTGCCTGCTGTGCTTCTGCTTGTTCCTGTAGGTTGTAAGCTTTGAATACGCTTAAAAGGTTTTCTCTTTGTTTAAATATGACGTCTTTTTTCTCTTCTAAAGCTTTAATTTCCTTGGTTATTTTTTCTGTATCGGAATTACTCCACTTTACCAGTAAACTAATTAAAAATAGAACTGCAATAACTAGCGGGCCAACCAAAGTCCACCAAACACAACAACACTGACCAAAGGCGCCGCGCAGTCTAGTAATTAAAATTATCCTTTTTTCTCTCTTGAGACTTTTCTTTTTTTTCGCGATTTGCTGGTCGATTTCCTTGATTTGCCGATTTAACTGTTGTAACTTCCCAAAGTTCATAAAGGCTTTAAACGGTCGGGCAACTTTGTTAATACCCCTTTTGGCACCGTTTAATTCCGGGTCACCCTCTTCTTCGTTATTTTCTTGATCTGAACCGGTTTCATCTGGAGGCGAAGCAGTTGTTTCGTCCTCGTTGCTACCTTCTTCTTTTTTCTTCCCGTCTACGCCTTTGCTTGCGTCTAAATCAGAGCCAATTTCCGGTTGTTCTTCTGGGCTAATCGTTGCTGGGGCTTTGTTACCTTCATATTCCTGACTATCTGAGTTTGTTGGGATTGAAGAAGCCAATAAGTCGGAACTTTGTTTTTCTGGAGGTATTAGTGGTGGAGTAGTTGATTCAGCCGACGTTGTACCAACTTTTTCGGTAGGTAGTTGAAGAGCGGGTTCTCCACCAGTATCACCTTTATCGGTTGCCGATTCTGTTTCATCTTCAAATGGTAAATCACCAAAGGCTTCTTCGGGGTTGCTCGTTTGTTTTTCACCGTTCTCTACAGTTTGAGGAACTGGTTGCCTGGCTGATTCTGGTGTTTCAGGTGGAAGGTTTTTATTAGGTGATAAAGCCTCTTTTGGTAAGGGAGGTGGAGTGTTCGGGAGCTTGGCAGGCTCTGGTTGTGGTTCTGGCTTTGACGGCGGAGTAGCGGTTTCAGGAGGTGTACTAACCTCTGGTGTGGGGGAACTAGTTTTGGGGGGTATAGGAGGTGTTTGGATC
This sequence comes from uncultured Gammaproteobacteria bacterium, assembly GCA_964511375.1. GTDB lineage: Bacteria > Patescibacteriota > Patescibacteriia > Magasanikbacterales > GWA2-37-8 > DATDYA01. The sequence goes on from CAZEEW010000002.1 coordinate 103,583, forward strand.
GGCGCAGCTTCCGGCTTGTAGTTTGGTGCAACCTGGTTGTATGCTTCATTAATTTGGTTTTCATCTTGGAAGTGATCTTTGCCGTCGACTCTATTCCATTCATCAATTTTTTTTCTAATCTCATCAGCCATCCCGGGCGGGATAGAAATACCTCTTTTCTGTAAGGAATCTTGGACTTGTTTATTTTGTCCATTTTCAATTTCTACCTGTTGAGCAGCCTGTTTAATTTTTTCTGGATTTTGAAAATGATCCTGTCCGTCCTGTCTATTCCAACCATCTATTTTATTACGAATCTGATCAGCAGTCTGGTCATCAATTTCTCCACCATCTGGTTTTTTAATCTGGTTTTTAATGGAGTTAATTTGCCCAGAAATTTCAGGCGATGATTGAGGCGGAGCCTGAACTTGTGGTGGTTCGGGCGTGGCTGGGGAAGTAATTTCCGTTTTTGTTTCTGGTTGTGCTGCAGGAGGAGCTGATTCCGTCGGCTCTTTATTTGGTTTGGCGTTAACGATTAATTTTAATGTAAATTCGCGACGAGCCGGATCGTCAATCTGGTTTGCTACTTGGTTTGCCAGTTCTTCATTTCCACCTTTTTTGACTCCTACGGCAATCATGCTGAGAAGTCCGTTAAGATTTTTGTCTTGTATCCCCTTAAGATCGTCTAGATTCTTAATTTTCCCTTGTAATAAAGCTTCGGTAATTCGTTTGGCAAAAGCTCCGCGGTCTTCCTTGCCTTCTGCTTGTAAACTAACAGTCTCCTCGGGATTAATTTCAATTTCCTCGATTTGTTCCTTGACTTCTTCAGCCAGTTCTTTTTGTTCTTTTTCAATATCTTCAATAATTTCTTCAAGTTCAGCTTCAATTTCTTCGGATGTTTTTTCGTTGGTAGATTTATTCGAACTCGGCTCACTATTTTTTTCTTCCTCCTTCTTGGTACTGACTTGGTCTTTTGTTTTTTCTTTTTTTACTACAGTTAGTTTTTTTTCTTCCTCCTTTTTCTCATTTTTTAGCCGTTCTTTTCTTTCCGTTTCAGTTTCTGGAACATTATATAACTCACCGATTTGTTTAAAATCATTATGAACCTGGTCAAAGAATATTTTGGATATTTTTCGTCCTTTAGCTGCACCTAAAAATTGTTTAAGCGCTTGAGCAAGCAGTAGTTTCTGTGTTTGATCAGATGACCCTCTGGTTTTTAAGCGTAGGGAATTTTTTAGTTGGTTAGAAAATTTTCTGTAAGCTACTCTCGCTCTGGCCGTGGCACGAGGGTCAAAATCTTCTTGTTGACCAGTTTTAGAAAGTACCAAATCCAAAGCACGACTTGGTTTGTCTCCCAACAAGTCAGTAATACGAAAATAGGCATTAGTTTTATTGCCAGTATGTGCGAGAATTTTACCGAAAGCGTTTTTCAACGACCTTTCAGCCATATTGTGTGTTCTCTAGCTTAATCCAAAGCCAAAGTATTCTCTTTAATAGTTAAACGATACTCCTTCTTTAGATTTTTTTGTTTCAGGATCAGAACAGCAATCAATTTCTCAACCTGGTTATTAATATCTCGTCTTAAATCGCGGGCAGTAATTTTTTTATCTCCTTGTTCATGCACAAACCATTTTAAACTCTCCAGAGAAGGGGATATGTTGGTAGAATAGGTTTGTAAACGATCATTTAAGCGTCGGATTTCTTTTTCGGCAATGGCAATTAAATCTTCCGGATTTAAGCTATTAAATAAACAAATGGCATCTAAACGATTAATTATTTCCGGTGAGAAAAATTCTTTTAATTTTTGCTTAAGCCTCTCGTTATTCTTACTCTTTTCAGCAGTATTTTCGCCGAATCCCAAGCTCTTTTTGTCTATCTCCTCTGCGCCTTGTGTTGTAGTAAGAATAATAATTGCATGGCGAAGTGAGATTCTTTTTCCGGTCGCATCGGTGATCTCGCCGTTTTCAAGAATTTGTAAAAGTAATTTAACAACATCCTTATGAGCTTTGTCTATCTCGTCAAATAAAACGACTGAATGGGGGTTCATCTTTAATTTATCTGTGAACTGGTTGCTTTCCTTGTAACCAATGTATCCGGCCGGAGAACCCAGTAACTTAGAAACACTAAATCCCTCATTAAATTCACTCATGTCTAACTTAATAAGTGCCTCATTTCCAGGGTAAACCACTTTGGCGATAGATTTAGCTAATTCGGTTTTTCCTACTCCGCTTGGTCCAACAAACAGGAATGAAGCTAAAGGTCGCTCGGGGTGAGTTAGGCCAAGTTCAGCTTGGCGAATAATATCTGCCACCTCATCCACTGTTTGGTCTTGCCCAACTATGTATTCCTTGAGGTCGCGAGCAAGGTTGGCCAACCGCTCAGCTTCCGTCATCATTAATTCGCTGGGTTTTACACCAATAATTTTACTCAACTGTTTCGCCACATCCTCGGCGGTTATAACCCCATTTAATTTTTTTTTTTTCTTCTCCCCCAATTTCTCAGTTTTTTTAATTTCCGACCGCAACCTATCTTCTTCTTTTTTAAGCTTCACCGCTTTTTGGAATTCATCATTTCCGGCAGCCGTTTCTTTTTCCAAAACGACCTTGTCGAGTTTTTGTCTTAAGCGCCAGAGTTTATCTTCCCAAGCTGATGCTTTGGCAGTTAAACGTTTCGCGGCCGCTGTTTCATCAATGACATCTATTGCTTTATCCGGTAAGTGTTTATTTGAAATATATTTGTCAGCCAAACGAACTGCAGCGGTAATGGATTCATCAGTAATCTCGACACCATGGTAAACCTCGTAATTATTCTTAATACCCTGAATAATTTTAACGGCATCGTCTAGACTAGATTCGCGTACTATGATCGGTTGGAAACGTCTTTCCAGTGCCGCATCATTTTCAATATGTTTTTTAAATTCTTCAGTGGTGGTTGCGCCAATGCACCTAATTTGGCCACGCGCTAACACGGGTTTAAGAATATTTGCCGCGTCCATTGTGCCCTGGTTCGAACCAGCACCTACAATGTTGTGGATTTCGTCAATGAAAAGAATAATATCTGGATCACGACTAATTTCATCCATGACTTGTCTTAAGCGGGCCTCAAATTCTCCACGATAAATTGTCCCGGCAATCATGAGACTCATGTCGAGAGCGTAAATTTTTTTGCTGCGTAGAAGCGAAGGAACTTGGTTTTCCAAGATCTTCTTAGCTAATCCTTCGACGATCGCCGTTTTACCCACGCCCGGATCGCCAAGCAAAATCGGATTGTTCTTGGTGCGACGGGAGAGGATTTGGATTAATCGCTCTATTTCTTTATCCCGCCCAATTACCGGATCAATATTTTTTTGGATTTCGGGATTAGTTAAATTGGTGGCAAAAAAATCTAACAAATTTTCTTTTTTTCGAACTGTTTTTTTGAGTGGGGGATTATCTATCGCTTCACCGAGAGTGTCTTGGAGGTTTTCCACGGCCTCAGCCATCTCTGCTATTTGTGGAAATTGAGTGGCGTTTCCTAAGACAGTTTGTAACTGTTCTTCCAGTTCGTTCATTTTAACTGCATCCTGCAAAAAGACTTGCTTGATGTATTCATCTCCTTGTCGAATTAAAGCGGTCAGAAGATGTTCGGTCCCAACATAGTTGTGCTGGTTTTCTTGGGCGATAATCATGGCCTTTTCTAAGGCAGTTTTCGCTGCAAGGGATAAGATAGAAAGGGTTTCGCTTTTCGTGCCATTTTTTGTTACGGCCTTTTGGATTTGGCTAGGGATGGCCAAAAGGACATTTTCTAGGGTTGCCCCTTTTACTTTGAATCGGTTTAAGATTTCGGCGGCGACCGAACCTTTCTGGGCAGATAAGGCAAAAAGGAGATGGGTCGGTAGGACTTCCGGGTGCCCTAGTTCAGTGGCTAAACGGATAGCGCGAACCAAAACTTCTCTTAGGTGTGTACTAAAACGTTCAAGTAGATTCATAACGGAAAAGTGTAAGTCAGAACTTAAAAATTTGCGTATTTCAGCGGGGTTATTATATAATGAAAACAAGTTATTTACAAGTTGTATTTTTCTTATGAATCTAAACAAAAAGATCTTCAAAGCCTACGATATCCGGGGTATTTACCCGGGTGAACTAAATGAAGAAATTGCTTATGCTATTGGTCGAGCTTACGGTGTGTTGCGTAAAGGAGAACTAAACCCCGACCAAGAAATTAATATTGTGGTTGGGCATGATATGCGTTTGTCTTCCCCAGAGATATTTAACGCTGTTAAAAGAGGCTTAATAGACCAGGGGCTGAACGTTGTAGACATCGGGTTGACTTCTACCCCGACCTACTACTTTGCTGTTGCTAACTATGGTTACGATGGAGGCCTTTTAGTTTCGGCTTCACATAATCCTAAGGAGTATAACGGGATGAAAATTACAAGAGATAGAGCTCGTCCCCTGGGAAGTGGAACAGGAATGGAGCAATTAGCAGACCTGGTAGAAAAAGGTGAATTCCTAGAGTCTGAAAAGAAGGGGCAGGTTATTCCGAGGGAAGGCGTATTAGTAGATCAGGTGCAAAATGACTTAAAGTATGCCAAAGCCGATAGCATTAAGCCGATGAAAATTGTTTTAGATCCGGCTAATGCCATGGGTATTACTTACTTAACTGAGTTATTTAAACATTTACCGCAAATCGAATTGGTGAAGATGAATTATGAACTCGACGGCACGTTTCCAGCGCATATTGCTGACCCTTTTGTTTTAGAGAATACTGCTGATTTGCGTGAAAAAGTTAAGGCGGAAAATGCAGACTTGGGTATTGCGACCGACGGAGATGGAGACAGAATCTTTTTCATAGACAACCAAGGCGAACTGGTTGATCCAGCCATCGTCCGGGGTATTATGGCTAAATTATTTTTACGGGATAATCCTGGTGCAACTATCTGTTATGATATACGCCCGGGCAAAATTACCAAAGACATGATTCTGGAAGGCGGAGGAACACCCTCGGTTACAAAAGTTGGCCACTCTCTAATCAAGCAACAAATGATTGAAACTGGCGCTGTCTTTGGCGGAGAATCTTCTGGTCATTTCTTTGTAAGATTTCCTCATGGAATTTATGAAGCACCGATGGTTGTTGCTTTAAAATTAATGCAAGAATTATCTGAAACCGGTCAGACTTTAGCTGAATATATCGCTCCTTTAAAAAGGTATACGCATTCTGGTGAGATAAATTTCAAAATTACGGATAAAGACATGGTGTTGAATCGTTTAAAAGAGAAATATGCTGATGCAGAGATTAGTAACTTGGACGGTTTAACTTTTTCCTATCCACACTTCTGGTTCAATGTTCGGGGTAGTAACACTGAGCCACTTTTACGGTTGAATTTAGAGGCAGTTGATCAACAAACGATGGAAGAAAAGAAGAATGAGATCAAGCAATTAATTGAAGGTTAAATTATTTCTAGTCTATTATGTACAGGCAAGTGTTAATCATCCCAAAGGAAGAGGTGGCAAGCCAGTTTAATAAAAATAAAAGACAAGATGTAAAAATTGTTGCACCCGAAATTATAACTGCCAGTATTTTTAATCTGCTTAAAGAAAAAGGTATTTCAGTTAAAGCAGAGGTTCCTCTAGAGGGTAATGTGTGGCAGCATTCGCTATCGGAAGCGCCCAACAAGGTCTGTTCGGCCGAAACACTCGAAGGTCCTAGCCTTGATAGCTCTCACAAAGGTCCGTTTACTATTTCTTTTGCAAATGAGTACGCGTCTCAAGACGAACATGCTCATGCGAAACATTGGGAAATATATTTTTCAGAACACACTTTAGAAGCCGAGTTTAAGACAGATGATAATCCTCAAGAGGAGAGAGTCGTTTTGAAAGACGGCGGGGCAATCGCCTTTGGGCCCCGG
>CAZEEW010000003.1:0-87041 GCA_964511375.1 uncultured Gammaproteobacteria bacterium
GAGAAAGAAAAACTCCCGTTCAATGCTCGGACACTGCAATTGGCCTATGACTCCATAACCAAGGATGCCCAAGCCAAGAAAGCGACCGAGGAAGCTTTGAAAAAAGAGGAAGTAAAAAATCTCGAGCGAGAAAACGCATCAGGTGTCGGAGGCGGTACACCAACCGCCAAAGGACAAACACCCAAAGATAACCCCTTTGATGATCTTGTGGGTGAAAGTATCAACCCTAACCGAGTCAGGTAACGCTTATAAGATTTGAGGTCTCGTGAGCGGTATTGACTCAATAAAATAACAAACTTATGCCTGAACCAACTCATATCATCGGCACGAGAAATACGCTGACAATCGAACAGTCACGCCGTATCCCCGATGTTGATGACAAAATTTTCCTCCTTGAACCAGGCGAATCACCGCTCACAGCTTTCTTGACCCAAATCGGAAAGATTGGCGACGGTGGAGGCAAATTCAAGGGCATGGCTCTACAAAAAAGAGTCGTGTACAACCCGGAATTCACTGAATACGAGGATCAGTACTCCGGTGTCTGGGCTCAGATCAATAACGGTGCCGGTTACTTAGCTGGCGACACAGCATTGGTCGTAGACAACCCGGGCGGATCGATATTCACCAAATACGATCTGATCAAAAATACTCGTACCGGTGAAATTATGCGTGTGACTGCGGTCAATTACTCCACTCACACCATCACCGTAACTCGTGGAGCCGGTGCCACGGCCGCCGCCGCTATCAATGATAACGACTGGCTGTTGATCATCGGTCCTGCTTTTGAGGAAGGATCAAAGTCTGGCGATTCCAACACGACTAAACTCGTGAAAGTCACCAACTTTACCCAAATCTTCAAAACCAAGTTCGGTGTGACCGAAACCGAGAACGCTTCGAAACTCTATCCGTCCGGAAATCCCGGTGCGGACTTGAAGTACTTGCGTGCCAAACATGGTATTGAGCAAGCCAAGAAAATCGAACGCGCGTATTGGTTCGGTGAAAAGAAAGAGGTCACCGGTCCTGATGGCAAACCTCTCCGCTTAACCGGAGGTGTTTTGGAAGCCATCATCTCTGCGGGCAATGTGCAAGATGAAGCAAGTTCCGCTTTAACCGAAGCCGAATTCCGTTCGTTCTTGCAGAACTATGCCTTTAAGTTCGGCTCATCCGAAAAATACTTCTTCTGTGGAAACACCATACTCGGATATTTGGAAAGCTTTGCCACTGGCAAGCTATACCTTACTCCGAGCGATAAGACATTCGGTGTGGAAGTCAGAAAGTATCAGTCTTCATTCGGAACGCTGAACATCGTTCGTCACCCGATGTTCGACAATCAGTATGCCGGAATGGGAGTAGTGCTTGATTTATCAACTTTGAAGCATTGTCCTTTGAATGGTCGAGACACTTCTCTCGAAACCAACATTCAAGACAACGATGCTGACGAGGAGATGGATCAGTACAAAACCGAAGTCGGTTTGCAGAGGGTCAACTTCGAGAAAAACGCTTTGATCAAGGGCGTAGCTTAAACCTGATCATCGGCTCTGCTCTGACTCGCTGGCTTTCAATCTTGGAAGCCAGGAGTAAGGGCGGATGCCATCAATTAAAACTTTAACCAACCAACTTATATGGCGAAATATAATTCCCACATCAAAAAACTAAGAATCGTTCTCAAGCCTGCCATGCCGGTATACGAGAGCGGAGTGAAAGTCGGCGATCAACCGGGTGAATACGCCCAATTCGAGGATGGCCAATTCGAAACCAAAGATGAAGCCATCATTGAAAAACTTGAATCGCTTGGAACATTCAAGATCGACTTCTGGAGAGTCTCCGATGATGCGTCTCCGAGTGAGGACACCACAGTAGACAAAGACTTGGCCAAGATGACCAAGAAAGAACTCCAGTCTCTGGCAACCGAGAAAAGTGTCGAGGTCGACGGCACCGAAACCAAAGAGAGATTGATTGAGCTCTTGCTTAATAAATAAACTCGACCGAGGTCGATAACAAATTCAAACTTATGCCAATAGTATCTGCGGACTTAAAAGAATATAAGTCATCAAATGCCAATTCAGACGGCGGTGGAATTTCTGCCACTGAGGTCGTGGATAATACCGACAATAACTTATTCACCGACATAACCGGTGATGAAGCATCTGCCGGTGGAACGGAATATCGAAAAGTATTCCGTAAAAATAATCACGGCTCGCTGTCTTGGCAGAATGTGGTCTCGTGGCTTCAAAGCCAACCGACTAATTCCGCTCTGTCTTTCGGATTCGGTGTGGATCATGCTGATGATGCCGACGGTGCTCAAGGAAACATGTCGGCATTTTCCGCCAATGCAGTCGTGGCCGTAGTTTCTGACGGTGCTGACACAAGACAAGTGACGATTGTCGGCGAGGATGCATCAGGAAACAGGCAGACGGAAACTCTGACGCTAAACGGTACAACCGAAGTCGTCGGGTCTCTTACATTCTCCAAACTTTACGGTGCCTATGTGAACTCATTGTCCGGATCTCGTTCGGTAACGATAAGACAGGGATCAGGAGGAACTTCAAGAGGCACAATCGGAATCAACAAAAAGGTCAGCTTTATCTGGTATGGCAAACGCTATTCCGGAGGTTCTCTCGTAAATGCCGAGGGTGGCGATATGGCCAGCAAAGTGGCCGGATTAAAACATGGCGACATCGCTTCAGCCGGCAATTTCGGCGTGTGGTATCGCCTAACATGGCCAGCCGGTGCTGGTGCGGTAACAGCGACAACCACACAAGTAAAATCCGAGGGCGACACGGCGGCCTAAAAGAAGTTATAAGCTATGGCTAAAACATTCCTAACAAAAAAGAATAATGCCAAAAGTACAATCACTGATAATCCACTCCTTTCGGGTGCGACAACTTTGAATGTACAAACTGGTGACGGCTCAAAATTTCCTGATGCACCGTTCCATGCAACTTTGTATGCGAGCGATCCTGCAACCAGTGAAATTGTGAAAGTGACATTGAAATCAACCGACCAATTCACAATTGAAAGAGCCAAAGAAAACACCACGGCACAGGAATGGCCTCAAGGCACACGCCTTGAACTTTTAGTCACAGCCAAACTTTTTGACGACTTGCAATCAAGAACAGAGATTATAGTCGCCACTGACGGTTCGGGTGATTACAACTGCGACGGTACAGATGATCAAACAGAAATAAACGAAGCAATCAGCAATCTGCCTGCCGGAGGCGGAATCGTGCGAATTAAAAAAGGAACTTATAACCTGACCGGTGTCGTTGAAATCTTAAAAAGCAATGTCATTTTAGAGGGCGAGGGTTCGGCAACGCTCCTGAGAGCGGCCAACGCAAGCAACTTGGGAGATATCGTGAGAGTCGGAAACGGAGGCACAACCAGTTATCAGAATGTGATCATCCGAAAATTCATGATTGACGGCAATCAAGCCAATCAGACTTCGGGTGCCAGCAGTCCGCTGGTGTTATGGGGTGCTTCTTCTTACAAACATAGCCGAATCACGGTCGAGAATATGTGGCTGACCGGTGCTAAACAAGATTGCCTGAAAGTAATTGCTATTGAGGATAGCGTGATAAGGAATAATTTTATTTATTCCAACATAGGCACGGCTATCGGATTATTCACCACTTCTCAATACATCAGCATCACCGGGAATATTCTGACATCCAATTCCTACGGCGTGTACGACAGTGCCTGCAATTATTGCACGATGACTGGCAATGTCTTGCGAAGCAACGGCTACGGTTTCTATGTCTCAAACGGCTGGCGAGAAACTATATCGGGCAATACGATATTCACCAGTACTAACTATGGGGTGTATTTGATTGGATCTCAAAGAGTAACCGTAATAGGCAACAATTTCTACGGTGACAGCTGGAGTATTGTCATTGGCAACAGCTCTAACATCACCCGATACAATGTGATCACAGGAAATGTAATCGCTTGGCCAACCAGTCAAGGCATCGCTTTGTATTATGGGTCGGGCACGACAGTAAGTAATGTAATCACAGGAAATCACATCTTCGGGGCCGGTGGGCACGGAATATATCTCTACGCTTCCTCTTACAATACCATCACTGGGAACGCTATCGATGGTTCATCACGATCATCCAATAACACATCGTATGACATCTACCTATCGGACAATGGTTCGGTTTATTCCACTTACAATGTGATCTCGTCCAACAATCTCCAATCCACTCAAGCGAATAAAGTCGCTTATCACATCAGAGAGCTGGGTGCGAACGATGACTATAACTTGGTTATTGGCAATATCTGCAAAGACGGAGTGACTGGACAAATAAACCTACAAGGAGCCAATTCGGTGAGAGGTACTAATATCCCAGCTTCGGGTTAAAGATTATGTTCAACGCTTATCAATTCAACACGGCACAGCTTAATAGCACGGCGACCAAACCAATCGCTAAAATAATGAATTATGCGATGGATGTTTTCGGACTGATATCCAGACCGGTCACTTATGTCTACGATCAGTTTGTCTTAGTTTTCAATCTGATGACTTATAAAGCAGACATCCTAAATCTGATAGAAAAAGCTGAAATCTATGTGCTGGATGTTTACGCAACGATAAACAAAACAATCTCATATGTGCTGGACATCAAAAGTCTGATTACAAAAGCCATATCTTACACATTGGATATTCGGAATCTGATAACCAAAACAGTCTCGTATGTGTGGGATGTAATCGGCGGTGCGTTAATGGGAGTGATTTATAAGCTGGATATCAGACAACTGGCCGTAAAGCAAACGAGCTATCTGCTGGACATCTTACTTACACTCGGAAAAACTCTGACATACCGCTTTGACTCGTTCCTTTCGGCGATTAAACAGACAATCTACAAACTCGATATCAGAAATCTTGCAACCAAACTTCAATCTTACCTGATAGACATCGGCGGTGTGGTAGCAAGAATTCATAACTACAAACTCGATATCCTGAACCTTGCCGAAAAACAAATAAGTTATCTGCACGATATCAGAGCATTGATCGCAAAATATTGGACTTACAATTTTGACATCAAAAGCCTGATTGCCAAAACACAAAGATACATCCTAGATGTTCTCAACAAGATTGAAAAGACTGTCAACTATGCGTTAGATATTTTGCTTCTCGCAGTAAGACAAACAGCTTATATTCTCGACATTCGAAGTTTGGCAAACAAACTCACAAGATATTTATTTGATATCAAGAATTTGGCCGGACGAATAAGCACATACAAATTGGATATCAAAACACTCATTGCCAAGATTGAAAACTATCTGTGGGACATAAGAAGTTTGATCACCAAGACCGAAACCTATGTGCTGGATGTTTTGAGCAAAATAACCAAAGCATGGACATACGCATTCGATGTCCTGATCGGAATCGGAAAACAATGGTCGTATGTTTTAGATATCCGAGGACTAATCGCAAAAGCGTGGACTTATTGCTTTCGCATTTGGAAAGTAATCGAGGGAGTAAAAATTGCCGTTGAATTTTTATCAGCCAAATTGTCGGTCCTGATGCTTTCGGCAAAAGAAACTCTCGGTCTTACCACTGCCAAACCAAACATTGAGGTCAAAACTGCACGGCAGGATCAGCAGATGCAAACATCCAAGAGTGATATCAATCTGCCAAGCAATAAAAAAGATATAAACCTATGAGCATAAAAATTGTACAAAACGACACCAGACCGCCATTGGAATTCAGTCTGACACAAGACGGCTCACCAGTAGATCTAACCGGATGTACGGTCAAATTCTACATGAAGGATGCGACCACCGGAACGGTAAAAATCAACGGCAACGCCTGTGTGATCACTGATGCAACCAAAGGTAAATGCCGATATAACTGGTCGGGATCGGATACCAACACGGTTGCGACTTACTTGGGAGAGGTAGAGGTCACTTTTCCCGACGGTAAAATTCAAACCGGATATAAGCAATTATCAATCATCATTCGTGATGACATTTAAAATCTATGACCAGAGGCGAAATAAAAACAGCGATAAAGAATGAAGTCGATGATCAGACACTCGATTCGTCTTTACTGAACACATGGATACAAAGAGCGGATGAAAAGGTGCAGAGCTGGCGACCACCGGAAGACCGTGATCAAACTTTTGATTATTGGGATTACTTAAAAACTGAACAACCATTCACGACAGTGGCCAATCAAGAGAAGTATCCTGTGCCGGAAAATTACCGTGCGTTTATTGAACTTAGAATCGGAACAGATAAAACGCCTTATAAGCTGATCGACTTCCGGGACAGAGACAAGTTTGATGACCACGCAGTGTATATGCTGGGAGGTTATTTCTATCCGGTGGCGACTCCAACAACCGACGGCAATGCCATGAGATTTGTCTTTGTCCGAATATCTGATGACTTTGCATCTGACAACGATGAACCGGAGGTCGAAAAACTCTACCACCAAGCCCATGTCGAATGGGGCAAGAAAATGTATTACAACCAACAGGGTGACACCGAATTGGAACGACAAGCCGACAATAACTTTGAAAGAGTAATGCTCGGAAAATGGCGAGATCAAGAATTGGCCAGAATGGCGTCAGCTTCTGATCAAGCTGAAATTCCAAGAAGTAGTCTCGTATAAAAACACTATGGCACTACCTAAGAAAATTTGGAAAACATCGCAATTCCATAAAGGAATATCGAACCTTAATGCCGAAGGAAGTTTTTGGTTTTCCAACGGTTTGGAATTTGATCAGTATCCGCCATTTTTGAAAGTAGCTAACAAATTTTTCAAGGAGAGCGACAGCGTGAGTCTTCCAGCACTCGATGAGCCGACATACATGTGCTATTTCAATTACCGATATTATTGTGCCAATCATGATGACGGGAAAATTTTTCAAAATGATTATAGTAGCTGGGTTGAGGTACATGACAGCACGAACATCTGGGGAGGAAGCGGATTATACGCCGATGACGACTATATGTACTACGCCGGGAGCACATGGGTCGGACGATTCGATAAAACGACATGGGTGGACAATTGGCAGTCGTTCAATGTGAACACGGCATTTGATGATGTCCCGATTACCAAGTTTTTGAAATTCATTTGCTTCGGAAATAAAAACTATCTGGCCACATGGGATACCGGTGCAAGCGTTTGGAATCCTAATAAGCTTATATTGCCGACCGGTTATGTGATCGTGTGGCTTGCACCACTTACCGATTATCTCGTTATTTCCGCTCACCATCCAACATTCGGATCGGCATTGTTTTTCTGGGATGGATATTCTCAGACTTACAATCGTGTCTTGCAACTTACTCAAACCCAAAGCCTTGCCGGTGTGGTCGACAAAAATGTTTTGTATTTCTTAACAAGAGACGGCTGGATTTGTCGATTCAATGGTTCGGGAATCGAAAAACTGAATCGCTTTCCGGAAATGAACCACGAGGACTATATCTCGCTAAAGGCTGGATGTATGAAAGTATATCAAGGCACGATCCTGATAGCGAAAGGATCGAACACCTACGATGTAAGTCGCCGAAGCCAGTATTGCGGAATATGGTGCTATAACCCAGCAACCAATGCTCTGTATTTCAAACACCGAGTATCAAGCGGTGCGGTCAACCATGTGACTCCCGGAGTATCAGTCATGTATGGACTTTATGTGGACAACAACACTATTCGGGTGATGTATGGCGACGGCAACAAATCAATCATTGATGTAAATCACGAAACTGGAACATTCAGACCTTATGAATTCGGGGCGTATTGGATTAGTCCGTTGATCGACAACGAGCCATATCTTCGCAAAAGATGGAAACAGTTTATTTTGAACTTTTTCAAGCCGATGCCAAACAGCAGTTTTGCGAGATTTGAAATCAAATACAACATCACCGAACAGAATATAAGAGATCAAGCGAAGTATGTAACCGGTGGCGGTTCGGATTATTTTACTGTTTCGTCCATTGGTAGCTCGATTGAAGTCGGTGACGAAGTAATTGTACTTGCCGGTCCTGCGGCCGGACAGATAAGACATATTAAAAGCATAGACACGGTAACTAAAACAATTTATCTCGATGAGACTTTGTATTATGTCGGAACTTCACAGGGATATCTGCAAGCTGGAGATTATGTGGCGATTACGCCTTTCAAAAGACTCGGAACGATTAAAGGAAATGAGAACCAAGGCAAGGTCAATAAAATGCTTCGGTTTAATGCGAGGTCGAAAAAGATTCAATTCAAGGTCGAAGTCTGGAGTAATTCCGGATACTCGGGCGAATGGGACATGGGAGTGAAAGATGTCTCGGCCGTCTTTGTGCCGGATAGAATAATCAAATAAAGATATGAGCAAATTCACTTTGGAAAAAATTGATGCCGAGAATGTGAAAAAGATCGATACGCATGAGTCGGTCTCAATCGTGAACATTCCTGCTTTACAAAAACAAAAAGATGATCTGGAAAAACAAATCGCCGTCATGCAACAACAGCTCGTCCAAATAAATGAGGTCTTGGACGAATATAAAAAACTTCCACAAACATGAACAATACACCAAACAACAAAGATCAGCCGTTTGATCCGAATCTGGGTTCAATACTCAATTTGCTAAGAGATATTCCGGTGCTAAACACACCGCCGACCGATACACCAAGAACTCCGATCAGCTTCGCATTATACGACAATGGAAGCACAAGACGGTTTTATATCTTTTTTAATGGAGTGTGGAGGTACGCAACGCTAACTTAAAAATTATGTCGCAGATAACAATACAAAAAGGTCAGACCCTTTCGGGAATCGCCAAACAATACGGCACCACCGTAAACGATCTTCTGAAAGCCAACCCGACTATCAAAAATCCTAACCTGATATACGCCGGTTCTGCCTTAAATTTACCCGGAGCACAGGCTTCACCCGTTGTTGCCCCTAAGGCGAGCGTTCCGAGCCCAAGTCCCACCGTGACACCTTCTAAACCCGTAACGACCCCTGTTGCCCAAAATTTGAGCCCGGGGACGAGCGGTGTACCCGAAAAGACCACGATGTACGGAACTGATGTGCCTTCCAGCACTTCTTTGCTTAAACAATACCGGTCCGAATTAGGCCTTGATACCGCCCTAAAGAGCATGCAGGACAGCCAGACTAAATACCTTGAAACCCTGCAGAATCTTCCAAAAAAATCTGACATCTACCAGCAAGAAAGAACCAAGAAAGGCATTGATACGATGGAAAGGAATTTGCAGAGTTTGGATTCAAGACTGGCCACAATGGAGGAATCTATCAACAGCTCAGAAAAAGACATCAGAGACAGAATTGTTGGAAGTGGCGGTCTTGTTACTGAAAGCCAAACCCAAAGATTAGTCGCTTCAGAAAAGCAACCGCTTATAGATGAATATAGAAAGTTACTCAACGAAAGAAATCGACTCGCCACACAAATAAGTACTGCGGATACTTCCGCTAAAGAATACGCTGGAATGCAATATGAAGATTCGACTCTTCCTCTGACTGTGGCCGAGAAAACTCTCGGATTTCAAAAAGATCAATACGGTGTGCTTGGCGACATATTAAGCCAAGTATTCGGTGCTTCGGAAAAAGATGTCGCTAATTTAATTGACTCCGCCAAATACGGAAAAGAACAGGAAAAGAAAGAAGCTCAAGATGTAATTGACCGGGCGATAAAACTTGCCCAACTTGCGAACGATACTCCAGCCGGAACCGTGCTTGATATTGCCGGAACGAAAATTGTCGGAACCAAAGGGAGCGGATCAGGTTCATCGAGTGGCGGTACAAGTGATTCTAACGATATAGAAGCTTATGCGTTGGAACTATTAAATAATCCTGACTTCACAGTAAGCAATGTCCCGCAAAGCATCAGAGCAAAAGTAATTGCCAAAAGAGACCAAATAAAAGCGGAAGCTGAAGCCGGATCAACTATGGCCAACAGTACGCCATCAATGATCAATAGCAATAATCCTCCGATTACCGCTCAACAATTCGGCGAGGGGTTGAAAGAAGTCTTCACTAAACAGATACCGGGTGTGGCAAAAAATGTGTGGGGAGGAACCAAAGGATTCTTCAAAGGACTCTTCGGTGTAGGAAATTAAAAAACTATGGCTTATATCAAAGACCCTAAAACTGGCAAATACATCAAGACTGATTCTGTGCCAACGGCAACGGTAAAAACTTCTGTCGACACTTCTGCCGGACAAGTAAAATATGAAAAGAATTCGCAAGGAAAATATGAAGTAAAGCCCGTTGATACTTCTGTCACAACTTCTGCCAAACCCAATGTGACAACCGCCTCCGGACTTAAAGATTTTGCGTTGCAAAATGGTGTTGATATCAGCGAAACCCAACCGAAAGAATCTACCCTGCAAAAGATACTCAATGTATTAAACACTGGAGCGTACGCCGTAGGAGGACTTATAAGCGGTAAAGGAATAAAACAAGGAATTAAAGAACATGTTTTGCCGTCCGAAGCATTGGGAATAAAAAGCAAGGTCGGTGGATTTGTTGCCGACATTCTGCTTGATCCAACGACTTACATAACATTCGGTTACGGTGGCGGTGCAAAATTAGCGACCAAGGCCGGAAGCGTTGTTTTGAATAAGACCGGAACCAAGCTATTAAAAAAGTCTATCACCGAACTTGGCGAGGGGGCGGCTCGAAAAGCAATTGCGGAAAAAGTTTTGAAAGAAGGGGGCGAAAAGTTTTTGGCCAAGGGTGGACTTAAATTTGCCGGACAAGAAATATTGCCTCGTTCAATAGCCACCGCACCGTTCAAAGGGGCCGATAAATTACTGGAAAAAACCCCGATGGTCGGGAAACTTTATCAGTCGGCTAAAGATTTGGCTGGCAAAGCTTTCGTGCCATTCAAAGAAATAAAAGACCTACCCGGAGGCATTGGCGAACAGTATGTCGATAAATTTTCAAAATTCAGCAAAGTGACAAGATACGAAGTCGGTAAAGCCGTTGATGAAGTATCGGCTCTTGGTAAGACAGCAAGAAAAGAGCTCGGTGATAAAGCCGGAATCGAAATTGGTAGAACACTGGAAAATATTCCGACTCCACCAGTACCCATCCCAAGAGGCCTTGAATCAGTAAGTCATATGTTAAAGGGTGTTGACCTTGGCGACATCAAAGGTGTGGATCGTGCCAATATAGTCGACATGAAAGTGTTTGGATCATCCGTTGAGGGGAAGCTTAAACCGAATGATGTGGATATTTTTGTGAAAGTGAAAGATGGCTCAATGAAATTCAAAAACCGTGGCGGATTGCCATCGCCGATTGTGGTCAAGAAAGGAAAAATACAATATTTCATAATGCCAGAAAGCCAGGGTGATGAATTGCTCGATGCGATGCTTTATACCGGACGAAAAGATCAAAGCCGATTATATTCCGGTGCAACCGTAAAAGTACCAAGGAATTATTGGAGCGGTGCTTTGAAAATTGCCGATGATTCGATGAGTCATCCCGGGAGCAGAAAAGCAGTCGATGACATTGCTGACTTCATTCGGGGCGAACATAAAAAATTTGCCACTGCTGAAAAACAGCGTGGTCTTTTGGATTATGAATTGCCTGATTACTTAAGGCACTATCTAACACCTGAAGGGCGTGAATTTTTACAAAAGAGCGGAATGAACATCACTTCCGAAATAAACAAACCGCTCCGAGTAAAAAACCCATTTGCTAAGACAAGACAGATTGATGACACGGTCGAGGGAATAAACAATTATTTCCGCAAAAGATACGGCGTAAGACTTTTTGAACAGGATGCGTTCAAAGCATTCGCGGCTCGAAAAGCCGAACACATCAAGGCGGTTGGCACATACGACTTCTTGACCGAAATTGGAAAAGAATTCGGTAAGCAAGCTGAAGTGATAACTAAACAGATCAAGAATCCAGTAACCGGAAAGATGACTGCCAAAGAAATAATCAAACCAATATACGAAAATGGCATTAAATATATTGAAAGCTCTGTGCCTCAATTAAAAGGCACATTGTTGCCCGAACAAATCGTGAAGCATGTTGATGATACTTATAAGACTTTAACTAATGAGGAAGCAACAAAGAGATTTTTGAAGCTTTACGATAAGGTTCTCGGTTTTTGGAAAGGTTCGGTCACTGGATGGTTTCCAGCTTTCCACACAAGAAACTTCATGGGCGGTACTTTTAATAATTGGATCGCTGGTGTGACCAATCCTTCAAGATATTTGCAAGCCGATCAAATAGCCAGAGGATCGAAAGGAATGGTTACTACCAAGATTGGAACTAAGTACGGATACGACCAAATAAAAGAATTGGCAAGCAAATTGGGAGTGGTCGGTCAGCCGGGATACTTGGATGTTATGAAAGAGGTGGAAAAAGATGCCACTAAAGGGCCGGTGGCCAAACTTATGGGAACGCCTGCAAAAGCAATGGAAGTCGTGGAAAACAGACTGCGACTGCCACTGTTTGTTGATCGTTTGATCAAGGGTGATGCACCTGAACAGGCGGCCAAAACAGTCTTCCAATTCCACTTCGACTATGCACCGGAAGCTTTGGCACCATTTGAGCAAAATATCATGAAGCGGTTATTGCCGTTTTACAGATGGACTCGTGGAAACATTCCTCTGCAACTTGAACAGATGGTAAAACAGCCAGGCAAATATTCGGCCATTGGAAAGGGATTGCAAAACCTCCAATCAGACAAAGAGAAAGCTCAAGAGGAATTTGCTTCATTGCCTCCTTATATGCGAGAGGGATTGCCGGTCCGACTTGGCGAGAAAGACGGCTTCTCGCAATACATCTACGGGTTCGGTTTGCCTGTTGAGGACATAAACAGACTTTATAAAGGAAGCGCAAAAAGAACTGTGGCCAGTATGGTTGGCGAATTATCTCCGCTTCTAAAATACCCAATCGAAGTGGGTACTGGACAAAATCTATTTACTGGAGAGCCAATAGCCGAATCAAACCGTGTGTATCCGTTTATAAACAAAGTACCGGGGTTAAGAGAATGGCTGGAAGTTAGAGAAAAAGAAAATAAAAACGGTTCAGTAAGCTACACAGCCAATGCCTACAAGCTTCACTTTTTGAATACCGCATTGGGGAGGTTTTATACCACGGCCGGAAAATTAACTGATGACAAAACATCCGGTGCGGTTAAGTTTTTGTATGGATTACTCGGCTCAAAGGCAAAATCAGTGGATATAGAAAAAGAAAAGTATTGGCGAGATCAAGAACTGCAAGACCGGCTTGAACAAGCATTGGAAAGTAGAGGTCTAATTAGACAATTTGAAAGAGCATATGTACCAAAATAAAAATATGAATGACGAATCTTATCAAAACAACATGCAGGACAAAAGGCTTGATAGCATCGAAAAGCATATTGTCATTATTAACGAGGAAATGGGGTCGGTTAAAAATGACATGGCTTGGATCAAGAAGTTTTTCTGGCTAATTGCCACCGCATCAGTCGGCGGACTTATAACCGCATTAATTAATTTACTAATCTCATTAGCAAAACACTATGGAACTTAAACCTGACAAAATCAAATATTTGATTATCCATCATTCTGCGACCGCCAGAGATACCACAACATTCGATGCGGTAAAAAGATATCACATCTCAAAAGGCTGGGGTGACATCGGATATCACTTTTTTATAACAGCCAGCGGTAAAGTGATGGCTGGACGATCCGAAAATACGATCGGGGCACATTGCGTGGCTGATAGTATGAATTTCAAATCACTTGGAATTTGTCTGCCCGGAAACTTCATGACGGAAGTACCAACCGTTGAGCAATTATCTTCACTATTGGAATTACTCAAAAAGCTAATGTCGAAGTATAGCATTCCAAAAGAGAATGTTCTCGGACATCGTGAGGTTGTCGGAGCTTCGACGGCTTGCCCGGGAGATAATCTCCAGAAATGGGTATCCAATTTTAGAGGACAAAAAGACGAAATTGACCGGTCCGCAATTGCCGAACAGGTCATGAATCATTTAGAACAAGCAATCGATAAATTAAAACAAATACTATGACACAAGCACATAAAGAAGCCCTAAAGCACCTTGCGGTCGTTTTTCTGTATTCCGGAGTCTCATCCATCCTGCCGATCCTTTTAGCTTATATACAGAATGACCCTCGCTGGGCGTTACTTATACCGATTATAAACTCGGCGTGGTACGCCATAACCCGATACCTGAAAGAAAGGAAACTGATTGAGGAAGCCTTAACGAGAGGTGATGAATTTTAGCTAATTTAAGCAATTCTGATTAGTAAACTTTTTGAGCAAAAGCCGGAACCTCAAAATAACTAGGATTATCCTTGTAAATTCGGCGTAATTGGCGTATAATTTTATCAACACGATGAAAAGATAACACCCGAATTGGTTCTAACTTCGGGACATCGTCACCGCCAAGTTTTAGATTTAAAAAACAAGGTTGTTCCTAGCCTTGTTTTTTGTTACAATAATACAATATTAATCGCTAATTGTGAATTGGTTTATTTTAGCCCTTTTACCTCCTGCTCTTTTGGCTGGGGTCAACTATATAGACAAGTACCTGGTTAGTAATTTTTTTAAAGAGAAAGCAACCGGGTCGCTTGCAATTTTTTCTGGTTTAGTAGCTATTTTCGTTGCAAGCATTACGGGGGTCATTAATCCAGAAATTATTTGGCAAAGCAGCTTTTTGACTGCCGGCGGTACAGTTTTAGCGGGATTGATATTATCTTTAGCTACGCTTTTTTATTTATATGCCTTAAGGTACAACGATACTTCATTGGTTGTGCCTTACTTTCAGCTGGTAACAGTTTTTACTTATTTTTTAGGCTTGTTGTTTTTGAACGAAACATTAAATCATGGACAGTTAATAGGATCAATACTGGTGATTGGCGGAGGAATTGCTTTGGCTTTGGAAAGGGAAAATAGAAAAACTAGGTTTAAAATAAAAACTTTTCTTTTGATGCTATTGGCATCTTTTTTGATTGCTTTAAGCAATTTAATTTTTAAAAAAACCGCTTTGGAAATTGGTTATCTAGCTTCTGTATTTTGGGGTAGTATAGGAACATTCCTTTTGGGGGCAGTCTTATTCGTTTTGGTAAAAGATTTTCGTTTGCATTTTCGAAAAGTTTTAGCTTTAAAAAAGCGCTTTGTAATTGGTCTGAATTTACTCAATGAATCTTTGGTTGTATTGGCGGGATTAGTATCTAGATTAGCTGCCTTATTTATTCCCCTCGCTCTGGTTTCGGTAATAGGTAGTACACAGTCCTTTTTTTCCTTAATTTACGGCATGGGAATAACATTATTTATTCCCTATGTTGCTAACGAAAAAATTACCTTAACCCATGTAGTATATAAATTTTTGGTTGTAGCGGTAATGTTTTTAGGAGTCTACCTTTTATATTCATTTTAGCTTTCTAAAGGCCTTTTTGGTCGAATAACTATATGGTATAATGTACTTGTATGAGTCACATATTCGAAGAATCAGAATTTTCAGATTATTCTCAATCAGATGTGTCTTTTTTGGGCTTTAAAAACGAGCAGTTGTCTTCAATTGAAGCTGAAGGTAAACTTAGTGTAGATGTTTGGCAAAATGATCAGGAAATCACCGTTATGGCTACTATGGCTGGGGCTAAGCCAGAAAATATTGAATTGCATTTACATAACGATCTTTTAACTATTCGAGGCTTTCGTGAGCGCCCAGACGCCTCAAATAGTGAACCGTATTTTACCGAGTGTTTTTGGGGTAGATTTTCACGTACAATTGTTCTACCTACTGATGTTAAGCCTGAATTAGCTAAAGCCGAATATCGTCGTGGGGTGCTAACCGTTAGCCTGCCCAAGATCAAACCGGATAGTTCCATACCAATTATGGTGGTAGAAGAATAACTTTGTAATACTTATTATTACCCCGGCGGGTTTTTTAGATATCATAAAGACATGTTAAATACATTAGAACAATTAAATAGGTTTTTAGAAGAAGCGGCTATCTCGGCACGTATAAATTGGGGTGTTAAGTTTTATGAACTGCGCCCCTTTTTAGTTTCAAATCTTGAAGAATTAAAACAAAAAATCAGCTCTCGTGGTTACCCCATGGAAAAGCTGGAAATATTATTGAGTGTTTTAAGAGAAGAGGAAGTCTCTGACATGGAGATCCTTAATGGATTAGAATCTTTGGAAGAGATTTTTACTTTATCTGGGGTCCAGGAAGAAAAAATTGAAAATTTTAAAAATTTATTAGGAATTTTTCGAAACCGAGTAAACAATGAAGAAAAGTTTAGGAGCTTACGGGGTAAGCTCCTAAAAAATATGAGTCCAGAAAAAAGTGCTGAATATGATGTAAAATTGTTTAAGAACGAAGGAATGAATTATTGTTTAGTATATTACGTTTCGGTCTATAAAGCTTTGAGTGAGTTAAATACCCCTGAAGAAAAAAGGAAGTTTATTGAGGCAGAAGAAGTAAGACTGGAGAACGGTGGCTTACCGGGAATAAAGCAAGATTTTAAAAATGATGAGTCGCTAAACAAGTTTATACTTTTGATTTTGAAAGACGATTTAAGAGATAACCTAATTGATGTGTTTTATAATTGTAAAGAAACAATTTTGGGGGATGATAATCCAGAGGTAATAGAGAGAAAGTTGAAAGAGTATATTTATGAATTAATATTGGCCTTTGAAAAACAGGGAATTAAACAATTATCAAGTAAGTTTTTTTCACCTTACGGAGTTAATCCGACTTTTCAGAATTTACATCCAATTTTTCATTATTAATTCCTGTGATAGAAATAGAATCAAATCATATTGAACGTCAGCGGAAGGAAGTGCCGACGCGGACGCCAAACGAGGCGACCAGAAGACGTCGGGAGGCTTTAGAATTGACTAGGCATATTTTGGCTGTGGAGACTAACGGGATGGACGCAGGCGAATCTAAAGAGGAGCTAAAAAAACGAGTTTACGAGAAAGTTGTCCACTCCCTTACGACTGCCTCTCAGGCCAGGTTAGAAGACGCCTTGGATGAAAATAAGGAAAAAATAGTTTATTTTATTCGAGGCGGTCGAGCAGCTCTAAATCGAGAGATTAGATACATACAAGAGGGAGAAAATTTATCAGATAATGAAAAAGAAGAGAAAATTGCTGAACTTTACAGGGACTATGCGCATGCTAAGTTAGTAGAAAAATTGACTATTGTAAGGGTTGTTGAATTCTTATTAAAGAATATCTTGAATCCCTATGCCTCTTCTGAGGAACTGGCCGCCGTTACTGGGTCGGTTAAAAACGGTGAACATTGGACAAGTAATTTTGACCCTGATACTAATCTGGAGATGGGAATGACCGAGTTCATCTCAGAACCAAAGTTAGAAGAGATCAGGGCCGGTATACAAGTTGCATTACAGATGAGAAGTAAGATAAGAGATTTGATAGAACAAAGCAAAAGTTACGATGGACGACCGGATGGTCGTGTGATCGTTCAGACTGTTTTTGGTTTTCAGCCCAAAGGTAGAGTTAAGGTGGTTGAAAGCTCTTTGTCTATTACCCTTTTATTTTCCGATGACAGTGATTATAGCAAGGCATGGGGTGATGAGAAAATGGCAGATTTATCTGGCGGTTTTCATAGTACGTATTTGTCTAGGGGATCAAAAAGGAGATTTGGCGATCAGTTCGACCGTAAAGATGAGAACCCAAAAGGAATAGTTAACTGCTCTAAAGGATCCGAATTTAGAGCAAGTACAGTAGCGCATGAAAATGAACACTCTTTATATGAGATAACAATGAATAATCGTGGAAAGATAAAATATACGCTTGAAAAAGTCCTTGAGCAGATGATGGGTGCTGGTTCCGAACAGCAGGAGGTCTACGCCAGAAGAATTTATAATGAGTTTTTCTTTGAAGCCTACAGAAGATTTGTGGCTTCGTTTGCAAACGAAGCTTTGGCATATGTATTAAACAATGAAAATGATTATAGCAATGTAGAAAAAATAGTGCAGACCAATTATGATCAGTTAACACAGACTAAATTATATTCGCACCATCATATTACCGAAGAAGCTGTAAAAGGCATAAAAGATGATATTTTATATGAGGTGGCCCGAATGAGCAAGGAACATGTAGTTGGTTCAGCTGAGAAAGAATCTGCTTTTGATTTTTTACTGCAGAGATTAAACGAAATGGGTGGTGGAATAACTAGACAAAGTATTGAAGAGACATGCCGTTCAATTATTAGAATTATTGCTACCTTAAAACAAAAGGGTTTTGGTAATGATTACATTCGTGCACTTTTTGCTGGTGAAAGTCCTGCTCGATGGCCGGAGATTGCCGAAAAAGTTATTAATTTTAAAAGTAATGAAGAGCAGATTAAATCGAAGGAAGCTGAGGCTCTTCACCAAGAGAAGCTTTCCGCCTGGGCTTTGATCCAGTCGATCGATTACGGCGAAGAAGAAGCTCCCTCTGCGATTCAAAATAGAGAGGATGAACCTAGAGAGGGCAGGCTTGAAATAGTTAACAGTAACGATTATGAATGGATAAGTGTACAGAGCGTAGGAACAAAAATTAAAGAAAAGAAAAAGCTTTTGCCAGCGGTAGAAGAAAAGAAATACGTAAGAGCCTGTATAGCGGCAAGAAAGGAAGGAGAGGATAAGAAGAATTTTAGCGGCGATGGTGTAGAGGTTGATAGTAAAGCGGGAGGAGAATATATTACCTTTGAAGGCGGTAGAATATTTTATGATAATGGTGACAAGATTTTAGATGACCAAAACAAAGTTGTTTTTGATTTTAACAGAAAAAACCTCCTAGGTGATAATCCTAAAAGAAGAGAATTGTTATGCACAAATAAAGGAGCAATTGTCACTGGTAAGTTTTATGCTCCCGACGGAATAAAGAGGGTTGTGCTCAGAGAAGATGGTGAGATATTAGGAATGGAATATAAGAATGTTAAGGATTGTTTTCTGGAACAAGGTGAGCTGTTGATGTTGGTGGATACTGGTTCGGGGTCAGCTCTCATAAAAGAATCTGGTGAAGTAGTGGCAAATTTCAAAATCGATGATAAAGAAAAAATATTTAGTGATGGTAAAAAAACTTATTTCTTTGAAGCAGGCGGGGAAGACCTCTATTTCCTCAAAGATACAAATGGGAATATTTTGGGCAAAAATCAAGGTTATACCGCAGAAGAGATCATGGCAATTGAGCCTAGTCAGTTTGATGGCGGTACGGTCTTAGTTGATTATAGCCAGCCTGACGCAAGATATTTCACACTTTATGGTGAAGAGATCCCAACCGATACTAATAGATTTTTTGTTTATCAAGGAGACATTTATTTTAAAGAAATTTCTGGTGTTAGATATCAAAACTTAGAAGGGAAAAAAATAGGAAGAGAAGATTTTTCTGTTTTTTATCCTTATCGTCGTTTTTCTGATGGGTCTTTGGTATTTCTAGCTCGAGAAAAAGATACTGCTAATGATTTTTACAGCGATGAGCAAGGGAATGTGCTCGGTTCTCTTTTGTTGGAGAAATATGGTAAACCTAAAGATATTTTTAAAACTCACGATGGCCAATATGTTTATTTAGTTGAGAATTCTGACAAAACACAATCATTGCGAAATGAAGGTGGAAATGAAATTTTGAGAGGAAGGTTTGAACAGTTGGTTGAAACTGATAAAGGTTGGATTTTTGGTGTGTCTGACGACAATAAAGAATCCTTTGCCGTCTTCAACGAAAAAGGAGAAAAAATTAGTGACGATTATACCCCAAGCTCCGAAAATTTAATTGAATACTACGAAACAAGAGGTGGAAATATGGTGTGTAATGTTATTGGAGGAAAACTTGACGATGATGTATTTAAGGTAATAAGAGAAAAACTAAAAGTTGGCTAAATTAATTTTTTCTTTATATATAATCGATTTATCAGATTCTAGACCAAGCTATTGACAAACAGGATGATTCATAGTAATATCCATTCACCATAGACAGCAGGCGGTTTGAGAAATCAAGCCTTAATTACCTGCCGAGGTGCAAAAAAGCCTTTATTAAAGGCTTCGGAGGTCGATTTGTACTAAAAATTAGGTCTGTGGCTAACACAGATTTTTTGTATGGCAAAATCCAAACAACAAAAAGTAGAAACCATAGATAGCTTAGGCCAAGGTTTAAAATCCGCCAAAGCAGTGGTTTTTGCCAACTTCCAAGGTTTAAAAGTTAGCGAGGCCGAGGAATTACGCAAACTCTGCCGCAAGAACGACATCCAGGTTTTAGCTGCTAAGAAAACCCTTTTAAAGCGTGCTTTAACTGATGCTGGTCTTGAAGGTGCTGATCCAAGCGTTTTCCAAGGTGGTGTTGCGACTTTTATGGGCACGGGTGATGAAGTAGCTCCTGCGAAAGTAGTAAGCGACTTTGCTAAAACCCACGAGATCGTCTCCGTATTCGGTGGCGTACTCGAAGGAAAATTCATTGATGCCGCCATGGTAAAAAGCCTGGCTAGTCTACCTTCTAAGACTGAACTCTTGGCTAAGGTAGTTGGCTCAATTAATGCCCCAGTTTCTGGCTTTGTTAATGTCTTAGCTGGTAACCTACGTAACTTGGTGAGTGTTCTTAATAACATTAAAGAAGCGAAAGCTTAATAATTAGTTTAACTTAATACTATGAGTGACGAACAAAAAGTTGTTGAGGTCCCAGAGAAATTCAAGGCCCTCGTTGAACAAATTGAAAAGATGTCTGTTTTGGACTTAGCTGAACTTGTTAAAATTTTAGAAGACAAGTTTGGTGTTTCTGCTGCTGCTCCAGCTATGATGATGGCTGCTGCTCCAGCTGCTGGTGGTGCTGCCGCTGCCGAAGAGAAGACCGAATTCAACGTTGAATTAGCTGATGCTGGTGCTAACAAGATCAATGTGATCAAGGCTGTAAAAGAAATCACTGGTCTTGGTTTAGCTGATGCTAAGGCTTTGGTTGACGGAGCTCCAAAGATGGTCAAGGAAGGCGTTAAGAAAGAAGAGGCTGAAGAAATGAAGAAAAAGATCGAAGAAGCCGGTGGTAAAGTCAACTTAAAGTAATTGCATTACTTAATAAAAAATCCTCCCATTCGGAGGATTTTTTTGTAGGTTATTTCCAATTTAATTTTAGTAAGCGGTTCTTGTCCAGAGTATAAAGGGTTCGGTTGGCTTCGTCGACAACTAGCCCGGTAGGGAAGGTAAATTGTTTGCTGGTTAATTGTTGTTTAACGCGTCCATCTTTTTCTAAAATTACAATTCTTTTTTTAGATGGTTCAATAAGATATAAATAGCTAAGGTCGTTATATGACCATATTTTTTGTGGGGCGTGTAGAGCAGGCTCTAGACCTTCAATAGCAAAATTTTGTTTCTGACCTTTAGTGAACTTTTGGACCTCCCCGGTAGATTGTAAGACAAAAATGTCGCCATCAATTGTCAAATCAATCGCCTGGCTAAAATTCGCCGCTCCACTTGTTAGCCAGTTTGTTCCTTTCGCAAATCCATTTTTGATACTGTCATGCTTGTAAATTAAACCACTAGTTTTGTCTACGGTATATAACCGTCGGTTATATACTACCAATCCTCCGAGCTCAGCTGAAGTTTCGCCAAAACTAATTTCAATTTTTTCTAAGGTGTTATTCCCTGGAGTAAAACGTACCAATTCTTTATTACTGCTAACAAATAAGGCATAATCATTTTCTTTGGGTGAACCACCTAAGCAGAAACCAGAAGAAACTGGGGCAGTAACCACTTCTCCAGTTTTAGTTAATTCGTCATAAACAAACAGTTTGGGGCTGGAAGAGTTAAAACTAATTATTTTACTGCCAATTTTAACAATTTGTTCAAGGGGTTGGTCAAGAGTTTGGTTTGACCAATTGTACATTTCTTCGGTGTTTGCTACTACTAATTTTCTTAACTTAAAACTTAAATTTTCTAATTCAGCGTCTAGTTCGCGGCAGGTTTCTGAATTTTTTTCTTCGTCACAAGCCAGTGTTAAGAAGATTTCTCTAGCCCCTTGTAGCTCTTTTAGGGCGCCAGTTTGGTCGTTATATATTAAGGCGCTTTCCGCTGAGTCTTTTTTGTTTCTAATCAGTGTTGTTTTTTCTTGGAATACAGCAGCCTCTGCTTCTCGAGAGCTCTTTTTTTCGGTGTAAACAATATTGCCAGCAAATATTAGGATGGCTGCTATAGCTAAGGTAAATAGTATTTTAGTCAAAAGCGGAAGGTCTTTAACACTACGAACATAGTGGTCGAATTGTCTTTTATAATTTTCTCCCACTTCACGGCGACGTCCTTTAATATTGGTGGTAAGATAAAAGAGGTTAATTAACTGGTGGCTAATACCTAGTAAAATGGCCCAAGTAAACATCGCCAACCACAATAAGACTTTGCCGATAATTTTCACGCCTTTTATAAAATAATTAAGATATTTGGTCCATTCCGGCAAGGTAGCGATTTTACTTCCTGGCAGATTGCGGTGGTTTGTCGGAACTAGGGGACGACGATGTGTAGATTGTATATCAGCTGCTGGAGTAGTTTCCGGTCGCAAACGTTCTTCGATTATTTCGACCGTTTTTTCTTCGGTGGTCTCTCCATCATTCCAGACATTTTTTAGTTTTTCGTTTAGACGCGGTAAGAGAGAAGAAGAGAGGGTCTCGGAGGTGTCTTTCTCTGTTCTAAACAAGTGGTTTAGTGATTTAGCACCCGATCCTTTGGTAATTGGGGATTTCTTAGGTACCGGTGTTTGTTTATCTTCAATAGTTGGAACATAGTTAATGATCAAACCGCCGAAAGAATTACCGTTTTTAATCTCGGTTAGTACTTTTTGTAGATGTTCAGCGCTTAACCTCGGTGGTCGAGAAGTGAGTAATTTACTTAAACGGTCAGCATCAAAAGTCTCAGTAATGTGCGGGGTCCCGACAAATAAAAAGTCGTTAGGGCTGATCTTTCCCTGCACTACTTGAGAAAATAATTGGTTATCCGAGGGTTCGTCATTGCTCTCCGGGTTAATGAGTTCCATGACTTTAAATAGGCTATCTTTAGTTTTATAGAACAAATTCAAGGTTGGTTGGCCATAATAGCTGAAAACAATTTCGGGTTGTCTAATCACCCCAGCTAAACAGTGAATTTCAAGGTTCTCCGCTGTTAAGGCAAAGCCCGAATGGTTGACTTTTTCCAACACAACTTCAAAAGCCGATTTGCCTAATTCGTCTTCAGTAACATAATAATCATTTTCTATCTGATCAATTATCCCTTGTAATTGGATTATCTGTTCTTTGGAGGCGCCATTCAGTTCACAGACAGCAAAAAAATAGCCCTTTTCCCGCTCTTCCGGAGTGGACGGCTCAGTAATGTGTAAGAGTACGTGTGAACGCTCGGATTCGCCTCCTTCAACAAAAAATTCGTGGATCTGTAATTTGTGCTCCATAGTTTTGACTTTTGTGACTCTTAATAGTATACTACAAAGGCCAAAAAAAGTCCAAACCTTTGCCAAATTAACAAGTAATTTGGTAAGGAAAAAAAGGATAATAAATATGCTTGAACACCTTTTTGGTTCGAAAACCAGACTTAAGCTTTTGCAGCTATTTTTTCGCCATCCCGATCGGGCTTTTTTTGTTCGCGAAATTTGTCGAATGGTGGGTTCGCATTTAAATGCTGTTCGTCGCGAACTTTCTAACTTAGAACATCTTGGCATTATTGCTGTTACCGATAAACAGGAAGTGCCAGATTATGACCAAGGCAGTGAACGGGCTAAGTACTATATTCTCCAAAAGGACTTTTTATTGTTCGGTGAATTAAAGTCCCTTTTGCTTAAAGCGCAGGTCATGGAAGAACAAGCCTTTGTCTCTGATTTAAAGTCTAAGGGTGGGTTGATCAAACTTTTTGTTCTTACGGGGATATTCACTGACGAACCACAAACCAACACGGATATTTTGTTGGTAGGAAAGGTTAAACCAGTTAGTACCTCTAAAATTATCCGCGACTACGAGAAGTCCATTGATCGGCCGATCCGTTACACAATTATGACCGAAGAGGAGTATAACGAGCGTAAAGAAATTGGTGATAAATTTTTATATAGCATCCTCGAATCCAAGCACATCGTCATTTATGACGAAGTCAACGTAATGTAGGTCATGAATTATGTATTTAGGAATCGATAACAGTGAAGAGGAAAAAATTATTTTTTTTAAATGGGAAAATAATGATTTTTTGATTGAAGAAAAGCCAATGCACGAGTCTCGCGACCTGCTTTTAAGTTTACGTTCGCTTCTAACAGAAAACAACCTCTCTTTTCAGGACCTGGAAGGCTTAGCTGTTCGGACGGGAGCGGGAAAATTTACTAGCACAAGAGTAGCGGTAACGGTTGTTAATACTCTGGGTTTTGCGCTTAAAATACCGGTCGTAGGAGTGGGTGTTATAACCAAAGATACGGTGGAAAAAATCAGAGAAGCCTCTCCTGGGATTTATGTTAGCGCCACTTATAGTGGTGAACCAAATATTGGTAAAAAGAAAGAGTAAATTATGCTTTCGGATTATCAGCGGTATCGAATTTATGAAACATTGCCTGGTTTAAGCATCTGGCTCACGCTTATTGTTGGTGTAGTTCTGTCTTTTGTAAAACCGCTTTGGATGATTTACGCCGTTTTAGTTTTTGATGTCTATTGGGTGCTGCGGGTAATTTATTTTTCTTTTTATTTAGTAATGTCTTGGCGCCGTTTTCGCAAATCTATTGCTATAAACTGGTGGAAAAGGCTAACAAAAGAATTTCCGAATTGGCGGCAAAAGAAGTGTGTGGTATTTCTTCCGCTATATAACGAAGAATGGAGTATTGTTAAAGCAACTTTGGACGGGTTATCTAACGCGAACTATCCTACGCAAGAAATATATGTTGTTTTGTCTGGTGAAGAAAGAAAGTTAGCTCACTGGCTAGAATTACAAAGTAGGATTAAGGAAAATTATTCTGGTATATTTGCCGATCTAATATTTTATACTCATCCATCGGGATTGGCTGGGGAAATTCCTGGCAAAGGATCCAATATACATAACGCTGAATGGGAATTTAAAAAGTACGCTGACGAACGCAATTGGGATTATGGAGATATAGTTATCTCTGTTTTTGACATCGACACTGTTGTCCATAAAGAGTACTTTGCTCATTTAATGTACATGTATTTAAGTCATCCTAATCCAACCCGAAGCTCTTTCCAGCCTGTTACTTTATACAATAATAATCTATGGGATTCACCGGCGCCGCTAAGAATTATGGCCTTCGGTACTAGTTTTTGGATGTTATTTAGCTTGGCGAGATTAGACAACATGGTAACTTTTTCATCACACAGTATGAGTTTTAAGGCCGTGATGGATTGTGGTGGTCACGCTAAAGATATTGTGAGTGAAGATTCGCGTATTTTTTATCAATGCTGGCTCCGATATAATGGTGAATATGAAGTCTCGCCCTTGTACATTCCAGTATCCATGGATACTGTAAATGATGTTAGTGTTTGGAAAAGTCTAAAAAATTTATATTTACAACAACGTCGCTGGGCTTGGGGAGCTGAGAATTTGTCCTACTTACTATGGGAACTACGCCGCCGCCCAGAAATCCCTTGGACGAAAAAATTAAAAGCGATTTTTATAGAATGGGAAGGTAAGTGGAGTTGGGGAGTTGTTGCTATCATGATTACCGTACTTGGGCGTTTGCCGCTCTGGTTTGCTGGCGAAGAGCTACGCCAAAGTGCTTTATTTTTTAACACTCCGCATGTTCTCGAGATTCTTATGACTTTGGCTATGATTGGTTTATTTACTTCAGCCATCATGAGTATGTTGATTTTGCCAACTAGACCGCAGGGTTATTCTTCTCACCGCTATCTTTATATGATATTGCAGTGGTTGCTTTTGCCGATCTCGTTGGTATTTTTTTCCGCCATTCCTTGTATTGATGCTGTCACCCATTTAATGTTTGGTAACTACTTGGGTTTCAATGTTTCAACTAAAAAACGTTTACAACCTAATTATTCATAAAAACATATGCGAACTTTAAAAATAGTTCTCATCATTATTGTGGGCATTATCCTTCTCGGTGCGGGAACTGGGTATTGGTGGTATAAAAATGGCGGCATGGCCAACTGGTTTGTTAACCGAGCGGGTGAAAAAATCCTCGGCAGCACGACCGATGTCCCTTTGTTGCATGAAGCTTTAGGTTTCACTAAGCCTCAGACTTATCTTGTTCTTCTAATGAATAATACGGAAATGCGACCCGGCGGTGGTTTCCTTGGTTCTTACGCTGTACTCCGGGTTGATCACGGTCGCCCCCAAATACTAAAAGTAGAAGGAACAGAAATATTAGATAATTCTGCCCCTGCCGATTTCCAAGTTGAGCCTCCGCGTGAAATGAAGGAGCTGATTAAAGTCAAAAGGTGGAATTTCCGAGATAGCAATTGGTATCCAGATTTTACATTGTCAGCGGCTAAAGGGTTAGAGCTTTACAAACTGGAAAAGGGTTTGGCAGCTAACGACATTGATGGAGTAATTGGTTTTACGCCGACCCTAATTGAGGATTTACTACGTATTACCGGGCCAGTTAATGTGGATGGTGATGAATTTAATGCTAACAACTTTTTAGAAAAAATTGAATTCGAAGTCGAATATGGTTATGCGGAAAGAGGTATTGAGTTTCGTGACCGCAAACAAATGCTTTCTAAGTTGAGCTATGAAGTGTTAAGAAAAGCTGTACGGGAAATGTATCGCCAGTGGCCAGAGTATTTGAGCCTCATTGAGAAAATGATTAAAGAAAAACAGGTGGTTGCTTATTCTTTGAATCCAGAGTTACAAAAATTTATTATGGCCAAGGGTTTAGCTGGTGAGATGAAAGATTCTGAAGGAGATTATTTACTTTGGGCTGACGCGAACCTTGGATCAATGAAAACTGATTTAGCACTAGCCCGCACTTTAAGTTATGAACTGAAACCAGATAAAAATGGTTACCTGGCTAAGGTTACGATGCATTATGATCATAATGGTGTTTACGATTGGCGGACTACTCGTTATCAGACATTCGCACGATTGTATGTCCCAAAAGGGAGCAAGGTACTAGCAGTAAATGGTCAAAGTGTAGAAAAAGGCATCAAAGATCCTTTCTTCTCAACTGGTGAGGAAAAAGGTAGAACTTGGTTTGGTGCTTTTCTAGTCATTGACCCTGGTAAAGAGAAGGATTTAACTTTTGAATACTTGTTGCCAGAGTCTCTGGTACAAAAAATAAAGTCTGGTGAATATCAGCTTTTGGCACAAAAACAAATCGGTACGCCAGCTAACCAATTAAAGTTGAATTTAGATTTTGGCCGCAGCGTCTATTTTGCTGAACCAGGTGAGAGTAAAGAATTTTTTGGAGATAAAAAATATTCTCTAACCACTGATCTTAGAGAAGATCGTGTGTTTACCGTAAAAACTAAATAATCGTTGATCTCTGTTATGTTTATTAAAAAAATTGGTATTGATCTAGGCACAACTAATGTCTTGGTGTATGTACCACGCAAAGGTATTGTTATTAATGAACCCAGTGTCGTAGCTGTTTCTAAGGTGGATGGTAAGGTATTAGCGGTCGGACTCGAGGCAAAAGATATGATTGGCCGTACCCCGGATAGTATTATTGCCGAGCGACCTCTAAAAGAAGGAGTTATCGCTAATTACCATACAACCGAAGCCATGATCCGCTATTTTATTAACAAGGCTTTAGGTGGTATGCGTTTATTCCGCCCGGAAGTCATGGTCGCTGTTCCGGCAGGAATCACATCGACGGAGCGTCGTGCGGTTATTGATGCCACAATCGCGGCTGGTGCTAAAGCGGCATATATTATTAAAGAGCCGTTAGTCGCGGCCATTGGCGCAGATATTCCAATTGGTTCAGCTTCTGGTCACATGATCATTGATATTGGTGGTGGCACAGCAGAAATCGCAGTTATTTCTTTAGGTGGAATTGTGTCCTGCGGCTCGGCGAGAATTGGTGGTAACAAATTTGACCGCTCAATTGCTGAATATGTTCGTCATAAATATAACTTGGCTGTCGGAGAAAGAACAGCCGAAGAAATTAAAATTGGTATTGGCTCGGCGATGTATATGGAAAAGCCTTTGACCATGGATATTAAAGGAAGAGACATGATTACTGGTTTACCCCGTACGCTCAATGTCAGCTCAGATGACACAACAGAAGCCCTTCAACATGATTTGGAAATGTTGATTGAAGCGGTTAAAGAAGTACTACAGAAAACTCCACCCGAACTTTCGGCCGATGTCATTGACAAAGGCATTATCCTGTCTGGGGGATCGGCACAACTCAGAAATCTTGATGAATTAGTCGCCCAGGCAACTGGTGTTGCCACTTATGTTGCTGAAGAGCCTCTGCTTTGTGTCGCCAAAGGTACAGGTATTGCCCTCGAGAACCTCGAGAGTTACAAGCGGAGTATTTTGGCAACGAAGTAGGAGTAAACAAATAGAAAAGAAACAAAAACCCAGCGCTAAGTGCACTGGGTTTTATTGTGTTCCGTGACTTTACGCTTCGCAGTTGATCTGAAATAGCAACTGTTACTATCTCAGACCGACACTGCGAAGCGCCGGCTATTTCAGGATTTCTTCTTGAGACGGCGCTGGATGCGCCACAGGTAGGTGTATCCGATGGCGAGCAGGAGTCCCAGGACGATCTCGGTGAACGCCTCGACCGGCGTGTCTTTGATGAAGAGGCGGATGAGCCCCGTGACCACCATGATGTAGCCCAGGATCACGAACACCGGGACGAATGTATCGAAGAGATTCAGGATCATCATCTTGAACTGCTGAAACATTTCTTTGCCTCCCTGCGCCGCGCAGGCGCTCCGTTGTCAGGGAACCAGTGAGTATAGCAAAGAGAGAGAGAGTTGTCAAGAACTGGGGTGTGCGGTAAAATGGAGGGGTTATGATTATCGGCATTGAAGTTGATCACGCCAACAAAGAACCACGAACTGGAGTTGAAGAAGTGTGTTGGCAAATAATTCAAAATTTAAAAAAAATTGTACCGAGCGAGGTGCAAGTCATTTTGTATTCCCGGAGTCCATTGAGAGGGGAACTGGGTATGTTGCCAACTAACTGGGAATCTAAAGTTCTTACCTGGTCACTTAGAAAGTTGTGGAGCCAAACTCGTTTGGCGTATGAATTATGGAAAAACCCACCAGACATATATTTTGCTCCCGGACAGTTGCTGCCTTTTTTTTACACACCAAAGAATACCGTTACCTTTTTACACGACAGTGCTTTCCGGGTTTTTCCTGAGGCATATAACTTCTGGGGCAGGCAGTATCTAAAATTAATGGATCGACATATCTTTAAATCCAGTAAGTATGTTGTAACTTCTTCAGAATTTAATCGTAAAGAAGTGAGAAGATTGTATGGTGAAAGTGCGGTTCAGAAGGTAAAAGTCATACCCCTCGGATTTTCTAGCGAATTTTCTGTTATCCCGAGAGATAACACTGTCTTAGATAAATATAATTTGAAGAAACCATACATATTATATGTCGGTCGGGTTGAAGAAAAGAAAAACATTGTGCGGCTTATTCAAGCTTTTAATGGTGTTAGGAAGACTATAGATGTTCAGTTGGTTTTAATCGGTAAACCAGGTGTGGGCTATGAAAAAATTAAAAAAGAAATTGAAGCCAGTCTTTTTAAAGAAGATATCCACGAATTAGGTTTTGTTAAAAAGGAAGATCTTTCAGCATTTTACTATGGCGCCTGGGTATTTGCCTTCCCATCGTTATATGAAGGTTTCGGTTTGCCGGTATTAGAAGCATTTGCATCTCAAATACCAGTCTTAACTTCTAAAGGTACAGGTGCTATCGAAGTTGCAGGCGATGCTGCGGTTATTGTTGACCCAATGAGTGTGGAAGAAATAACTAAGGGGATAGATAAGTTATTGAATGATGGCAATTTTAGAAAAGATTTAGTCTTAAAGGGCAAGGAACGTTTGTGTTATTACTCCTGGGAGAAGACTTCGGTTGGTATTTGGGAAATTTTACGCAATTGTCAGGAATAATCTTTTTTGTTATTATATACCTGTTTTAAGGTAGATGCTTGTGGTAATTGGCCATGAAAAAAATTGGGAGTTTTTTAACCGAGCTGCTACGGAAGGGGTTTTGTCACACTCATATATTTTTTACGGTCCAGAAAAAGTTGGCAAAAAAACCTTGGCTTTGAACATCGCCTCTCGGTTACTAAATATCCCGGTTGAAAAACTTCCAACTAATCCGGATTTTTATTTTCTAGAACGTATTGAAGACGAAAAAACTGGCAAGTTAAAACAAGACATCTCTATCTCTCAGACCAGGCAGCTACGTGAAAGGCTGGCTAATGGTTCGTGGCTACGTGGTTACCAGGTGGTAGTAATTAACGAGGCGGAGAAGTTAAACGAAGAATCTGGGAATTCACTTTTAAAATTATTGGAAGAACCGGGATCAAACACAATTTTTTTCTTAATCACGACCGACGGTGAGGCTGTATTGCCAACCATTCGCTCTCGATCACAATTAGTCCATTTTGGTTTGGTTAAGGAGGACGATTTAAAACAGGGATTGAATAAGTTGGGGTATAATGAGAAAAATATTTCTGAAGTTCTACCTTTGGCTGAGGGTCGACCTGGAAAGGCGATTGAACTTTTGGAAGATGGTACTAAACTTCTAGAACTGAAAACTCGGCGTGAAATGCTGAAAAGGATGTTGACGAGTAGTTTGCAGGAAAATTTTGGAACAGTGGAGAAAATTTTTAAAGATAAAAAGGAAATGACTCGAGAGAAAGAAATGGTCAAAGATTTAGTCGAAGACTGGCAGATAATCCTTCGCGATATGTTATTAGGCACTGAGGCTAGTGAGACCTGGGCGCCAAGGAGAATCATTAGGGTGTTAAAGGATTTATTTGAAACAAGGATGTTGTTAAAAACTAACACTCAGCCCCGCTTACTTTTAGAACAAATAATAATCAATTTTTAGTTTAAAACTATGCCCAGAAAATATTTCTTAGGCCTGACCGTTTTATTACTGGTTATTCTAACTGGTCAGGGGTGTATAAGCCGGGGTAACAGTGCTAAGGGCCCAATGGGTATTTATACTACAACCAACAAAGGAGATAGTTGGCAGCAGAAAGCTACGGTATTAACTCCCCAGGGCATTAAAAGCATGGCAAGCCTGAAGGTTTACCGTGTTTTTCCCGATCCTTCTGATCCTAACGCTATTTACGTTACCTCTCGTCAACAGGGCGTCTACTACACCTACAATCGGGGGGAAAGCTGGCAACCAATAGAAGCATTGGCCGGTCGGTTTATCTACGGCTTTGCTATTGATCCGAAAGACAAATGTAACCTTTATGCCAGCGATGGGCCGAACATTTTTAAGTCCACGGATTGTTCACGTACTTGGAAGACGGTATATTCCGAACAGCGCCCAGATCAGCGTCTCATTGGTGTAGAAGTTGACTATGGTAATTCCAACTTAATCTATGCTGCATTAAGCGGTGGGGATGTTATGGTTAGTAATGATGGCGGCACGAAATGGCGTGTCGTTCAGCGCCTCGGTGCATATTTAAGAGATATTACTGTCGATCCCACTAAACCAAAACGTCTTTATGTCGCTACCCATAATCAAGGTCTAGTTCGTACCGACGATGCTGGGGCCAGCTGGATTAACTTAAGCACTGGTTTTAGTGGTTTCAGCGGCAGTTTGGAATATAACCGCATGAAGATTAACCCGACTAAAAAAGACAGCTTGTTTTGGCTTTCAACCTATGGTATTCTGCAATCGGATGATGCGGGTAAGACTTGGCGAGCTATTCCGCTCTTGACCCCACCAGGTAGTGTTAAAATTTATGGTTTTGCAGTCAACCCAACGAACGAGAAAGAAATGTATTACACCGGTACTGTTTTGGGGCAGGAAAATGTCCATGTTCGTTCTACTTTTTACCGTACGACCGATGGTGGTCAAAACTGGGTAACTAAGAAATTGCCAAGTAATACAATTCCTGTAATATTAGAAATTCATAGGGATAACCCTTCCATTTTATACCTCGGTTTTACTGTAATCTAAATTAATTTAATTACATTATGAATGTAAAAGATTTCCAAGGAGATTTTGAAAAAATAGTCGAGTTCTTAAAACAAGATATCGCTGGTTTGCGTACCGGTCGAGCTACTACGGCGATGGTGGACAGTATTACGGTTGAAGCCTATGGTACTAGGCAGCCGTTAAAAGCTGTTGCGTCTATTACGGTAAGTGACGCCAAGTCTTTAGCGATTGACCCCTGGGATAAAAGTCAGATTGGCGCCATTGAAAAATCTATCCGTGACTCTGGTCTTGGCATCAATCCTATCAACGATGGCCGTATGATTCGCTTGGTCTTGCCAGACCTTACTTCAGAACGCCGCCAAGAGTTATTAAAGATTTTAAACCAAAAGTTAGAACAAGCTCGTATTTCCGTTCGCAAAGTTCGCGAAGAAGCCCGTGACTTAATTGAGGCAGAAGAAAAAGAAGGTGGCATGAGCGAGGACGACAAATTCCGCGCTTTCGAAGACTTAGAAAAAATGGTCAAAGATTTCAATGATAAGATTAAAGAAGTTGGAGATAATAAAGAAGGGGAGATTAATACAGTTTAAAACCGACTTGACAGTAGATAGTTGAAGTAGTACGCTACTATTAGCGTTGATGAGGGAAGGCACCCTCGGAGCTAAAATAACAATAAAATACTTAAAGTGCTCGGGATGGACTGGCTAGGTTGTTATCCTGTCTCAGCCCATCTCGGGAACTTGGGTGGAACCTCCTCTGGAAAAAACAGGGGACCCAAGGCCAAATTTTTGGCCTTTTTTAATTACTTAATAATTGGTATACTTAACTTATACACATATGCCTAATAATGATTCTTTAGAAAAAATTGTTGCCCTCTGCAAACGTCGGGGCTTTATTTTCCCCACCGCCGAAATATATGGTGGTCTGGCGGCGAGCTATGACTACGGCCCATTGGGTGTAGAACTGAAAAACAACCTAAAAAAATCCTGGTTGAAGTTTATGGTTCAGTCCCGAAACGATGTATTGGGTTTGGATTCTTCTATCCTCACTCCTCGGATCGTTTGGGAAGCCAGTGGTCACATGCAAAGCTTTCATGATCCTTTAGTTGAGTGTAAAGTTTGTCACCATCGTTTTCGTGCGGATCATCTCCTGGAGGCTAAAGCAGCGGAACCGGGTTATCTAAAAGAAGAGCCGGTTGATCTCAAAGATATCCCTTGTCCAGATTGCGGTGGTGAATTATCTGAACCTCGTAATTTTAATTTGCTCATGAAAACCGAACTGGGGGCAGTGGAGGGTGCAAAGGATGAAGCATATTTACGTGGTGAGACTTGTCAGGGGATTTATTACAACTTTCTAAATGTTAAAGATTCAATGCGTAAAAAATTGCCATTTGGTATTGCCCAAGTAGGCAAAGCATTCCGTAACGAAATCACGGTTAAGAATTATATCTTCCGCACTCGTGAATTTGAACAAATGGAAATGCAATACTTTGTAAAACCAGACGAGGCAGAAAAACATTATGATTTTTGGAAAGCCGAAGCTTGGAAGTGGTATATTAGCCTGGGGATGAAAGAAGAAAATATGCGCTGGCGCCAACACGCCGAAGATGAACGGGCTCATTATGCCAAAGACGCTTGGGATATTGAATATAATACGCCGTGGGCGGGTTGGAAAGAAATGAGTGGCTTACATAATCGTGGTGATTGGGATTTAAGTCGTCATAGTGAGTTTTCGAAAACTGATCTTTCTTACCACAATTTAGAAACGAACGAGAAGTTTATTCCCTACATTATCGAGGCTTCCTTTGGGTGTGACCGTAGCTTACTACTTTTTCTTGCTAGTTCTTATGAAGAAGTAGATACCAGAAGCGGTGATGAGGACGGTAAACATGAAAAGGAAATTGTTTTACGTCTACCGAAAGAATTAGCACCAATCAAAATCGCTGTATTACCATTATCCAAAAAAGAACCTTTACAGCAGTTAGCTTCGGAGATCCAGGGGTCACTATGGGGTAGGTGGATGACGCAATATGACGAAACTGGTTCGATCGGTAAGCGTTATCGCCGTCAAGATGAGATTGGTACGCCCTATTGTGTGACAATCGATTTTGATTCTTTGGAAGATAAAAAAGTAACTGTTCGCGACCGAGACACAATGGCGCAGGATCGGGTAGATATGTCGGAGTTAAAACAATATTTTCAAGATAAGCTTGGTAATTGTTAGTATGTATAAAGTAAGAAAGTTAAAAAACAATTTAACTTTGATTACCATTCCGGTTAAAGGCACGGAAGCGACTACGGTCATGGTCTTAGTTCCGGTCGGGTCTCGCTATGAAACAGCGAAATTATCTGGTGTATCGCATTTTATTGAACACATGCTTTTTAAAGGTACAAAGAAGCGACCCAATGCCTTAAACATCTCCGCAGAGTTGGAAGCTGAAGGGGCAGATTACAATGCTTTTACTGGAAAGGACTATACTTCTTTCTATGTTAAGATCGCCGCCAAAGAACAGGAAAAAGCTTTCGATATTCTTTCGGATATGCTTTTCAATTCCGAGTTTAATCCCGAAGATTTAGATAAGGAACGGGGAGTAATCGCCGAAGAAATCCGTATGTATGAAGACAATCCAACAATGGCGATTGATGCTTTGTTTGATAGTCTAATCTTTGGTGGTCATCCTTTGGGTTGGGAAATTGCCGGCACCGTTGATTCAGTTAAGCAAATGACCAGGGGGGAAGTGCTCGCGTATTATGGATCTGCCTACCGACCAGACAACATGGTATTAGTAGTTGCTGGTAAAATTGATGAAAACAAACTTAAAAAATATTTGAAATATTTTACCGAAGTAGGGAATACTAATAGTAAAGGTAAAAATATTTTAACGGCAAAAAAGTTTTTACATCACAACTGGCCTAAACAGCTGGTAAGAATAGAGGACAGGGTAAAGGTGTCTACCCGTAAAGTGGACCAATCGCATTTAATAATTGGTTTCCCTGGTATTTCCGCTAATCATCCCGATCGTTACGCTCAGGCTTTACTACTTAAGATCTTGGGTGGAGGAATGAGCTCGCGTCTTTTCCAAGAAGTGCGTGTTAAAAGAGGCTTGGCGTACATGGTTGGTGCGGGTAGTTCATCGTTTCGAGAAACTGGCTATGTTTTGGTACAGGCTGGTTTAGATAGTCGCAGATTATCTGAAGCCTTGGTGGTTATAAAAAGTGAAATAGAAAAAATAACCAAGGAATTAGTAACAGAAAAAGAACTAAGGGACGCTAAAACAAATTTTACTGGTCGTTTTAGCTTATCTATGGAAGATTCCAGTAGCCAGGCAGAATGGTTTGCTCGACAGTTCTGGTTTGCACCAAAAATTGAAACATACCAGGATGTCCTTAAGAAAATTAATAAAGTAACTAGAGAAGATATTCATCGGGTGGCCAAAAAATTATTGGATTGGAACAAATTGCACGCGGCAATGATTGGGCCTTTAACTAAGGACGAGATAATTAAAGCCTTACCAAAAGTTTAACTCTTAACTTAATCCATATGAGCACAAAAAAATATTTATTTGCCAATTGGAAGATGTATTTGGATTATAGCGAGAGTCTGTCTCTAGCTAAGGAATATGTAAAGTTAAAAAAAAATTTTAATGGGGAAGCTGAAATGACAATATTTCCTAGCCCGCTGGCCTTTAAAGGTGTACAGGAAATTTTGGATAAAAGCGACGTCAAAATCGGTGCACAAAATGTTTACTGGGTAGATAAGGGAGGTTACACTGGCGAAGTGTCGCCTGGAATGTATAAAGCCGCGGGGGCTAATTATGTATTAGTTGGTCACTCCGAGCGTCGCCATGTGTTTGGTGAAAGTAATCATGATACCCATGAGAAAATGGAAGCGGTTTTACAGGCTGGTTTGACGCCTTTACTATGTGTGGGAGAAACTTTAGGAGAAAGAGAGAATAACCAGGCAGGAGAAGTCGTCGAAGCCCAACTGCGAGCAGCTCTGGATGGTATTAGCTATCCCACTAATACTGAGTTATTTATTGCCTATGAACCAGTTTGGGCGATTGGTACTGGTGAATCCTGCGACGCCGCTGAGGCGGAAAAGATGCATTCTTTTATTAGTAATGCGGTTCAAGGGTTAGTATCTGATCATCCGCCAGTTATCCTTTACGGCGGAAGCGTGCGGGAAACAAATGTTATGGATTATTTGAAGTATCCGCTTGTTCACGGGGTCTTGGTCGGTGGGGCGTCGACAAAAATTGAAAGCTGGACAGAAATTGTAAAAAACGCTACAATTATACCTCGTTAGTCAATCTTTATGATTTTTTATATCGCTCTCGGAATTGTTGTGGTGTGTCTAATAGCAGTGGGATATATTGTTGTAAGTAAGTTTCCTCAACTGGCTAATTTAGATGTAAATAATTTACCTGAAGAGAAAGAATCTAAGAAAAAGAAAGAAATACTTAATCAGCGTATTGATGAACAAGGTCGACGTTTGCAAAAACGCTTGGCCATTTGGTTTAAGCCGGTTCGACGTGGTTGGGGTTTGTTGCAGCTTAAGTTTAGAGTCTATGTAGGAAAGATGGAGCGTCTTTGGCATCACGAGCAGCGGTTAGAAGAAAAGAAAGTGCGAGCGGAAATGAGTAGTGAAGAAAAAGTTAACCGTTTGGAAGAGATTCTAAAAGAAGCAGAAATTTGTCGGAATTCCGGTGAGTTAGATAAGGCCGAGGAACTATACATTGGCGCGATTAAAATTAAGCCAAATTCTACCGTCGCTTATCATGGTTTGGGAGAAACATATTTAGCCAAAGAATCATTAGAAGAAGCCCGACAGACTTTCAAGTATTTGTGCCAGTTAGACAAAGATGACGAGCAAGCTTTGGTAAAGCTCGGAGAAATAGCTGAAAAAGAAGGAAAAGTGGAAAAAGCCATCGACTATTATGAGCGGGCCATAATTTTAAACGATTCTTTGTCTCCACGTTTTTACCACTTGGCCGAGCTCTTAATGAAGGTAAATCAACCGCAAGTTGCCAAAGAGGCTATAGTCCAAGCAGTGGAATTAGAACCCAAGAATCCCAAGTACCTTGACTTACTCATAGAAATTGCTATAATATCCGCCGACAAAGCGCTGGCGGTTAAGGGCTACGATGAGTTAAGGCTTGTTAACCCTGATAACCAGAAGCTGGTCGAATTTAAAGAAAGAATAGCGGAGATTGTATAAATAATTCTTGGGCAGGTACCGAAGCGGTCAAACGGGGCAGACTGTAAATCTGCTGGCTCTGCCTTCCTAGGTTCGAATCCTAGCCTGCCCACCAAGATAAAAATGCCGCCTTAGCTCAGTTGGTAGAGCAGCACTTTTGTAAAGTGACGGTCCTGGGTTCAAGTCCCTGAGGCGGCTCTGTGCATTAATAAGGGGTAATATGCATACAAAATTAAAAGGAGATATAGGGGAATTAGCAGTTGCTGGTGAGTTGCTTCGACTTGGGTGGAACGTTTCTTTTCCTTATGGTGAAAATTTGAAATACGATTTGATTGTTGAGAAGCAGGGGAAGATGAAGCGTGTACAGGTTAAGACAGTCATACCTAAAAATGGAGCTTTGCGGATAAATTGTCGCTCTTCAAATAATTGGACCGTTGTTCATTACAATAAAAATGATTTTGAAGTACTAGCAGTTTACGATTTAATTGCGCAAGATATATATTTCATTCCGGTCTCAAAAATAAATAAAAGTTTGATTAATCTAAGGTTAAAGCCGGCGAAGAATTTTCAGAAGTTGAATATTAATTTAGCAAAAAGTTTTAAGAGTTTTAATTAGCGCCGTTGTAGCTCAGATGGTAGAGCGTCTCCATGGTAAGGAGAAGGTCTCGGGTTCAATTCCCGACAACGGCTCCAGGTCGTTTTAAAATAATTAGGAAATCTATGCCATCAAAAGAAAGAGAAAATCTAATTAAATTCGAGTGTGGCGATTGCAAACACACCAACTACTTCAGTCGTAAGAATAAAAAGACTTTGAAGACCAGATTGCTGTTAAGCAAATATTGCAAGCATTGCAAGAAACACACCGAACATAAAGAAACCAAGTAACGAATGGGGCAGAAATCATTTTCTGCCTCGTTTAATACGGGGGGTTCGTATAGTGGAAGTACAGGGGTCTCCAAAACCTCTAGCGCGGGTCCGATTCCTGCACCCCCTGCAACGAAGTAAATGAATACAGATACAAAAAAACCGAGTTGAATACCAGCTTGGTTTTTGTT
This sequence comes from uncultured Gammaproteobacteria bacterium, assembly GCA_964511375.1. GTDB lineage: Bacteria > Patescibacteriota > Patescibacteriia > Magasanikbacterales > GWA2-37-8 > DATDYA01. Next base: position 38,241 of record CAZEEW010000003.1, read on the forward strand.
ATAATTTCATTATCTTAATTTTTATATTATGGGTCGTGAGAACAAATTATCTAGTGGAGAATGGGTAGACCGAAATATAAACATGAGGTTTGTTGAAAAGAATAGAATTACCAGGAGACTTGCACGTATTCGATATAACCAAAAAATTAATAATTTTTTGCGCAGGGAATTCGATGAGGAAGTTGAAAAGGCGCTGAACGCAAACGAGCTTGCTGAGAAAATATTAAACTATGTAAATACCAATATTGGCGATAGTCATAAGTATGGTTTTTTTGGTAAGGAGATTTTAGAAAATTTGGTACATGATATATTGGAACACGGCAACTTTCCTATTAGGGTTATTGGCACTGGTTTAAACAGAATAGTTTTTGTTTGTAAGTATGAAGGGAAATTTTATGCTTTAAAAATAGCAATTCGAAATAATGGTGTACACGATAATTCTGGCGAGGCAATACTTTGTCAGCATTCTGGTGAGCAAGATAGAAAATACTTCGCAAAGATATATGAAACTGGAGGGTGGAGGGTCGGATGGGTAATGCAGGAATTGTGCCAACCTGCCCCAGTAAATTCTATTGATGATCCGGGTTTATTTGAAGTGATTGAAAAGTATAATATTTCGGATCCACAAGGTGGTTATAATAAAGACGGAGATTATAAGCTTTTTGATTTTGCTCACTAGACATTTAATATACATTTAAAAATCCCCGAGTTCATCGGGGATTTTGTTTAGTACTTCTTTACCGTTCGATTTCTTAAAACCTTAGTTTTCTTGGCCAAGGCTTTTCCAATCTTGGTATTCTTTTTGGAGTGCTTAATGCGGCTCTTTAAAGCAGAATTCATAGAAATTTGGCTTAAATTTAATTAACAATAGCAGTATACACCTTTTAGCAAAAAAGATCAACCCTTGACAGTGCCCTAATTCTTTGCTATACTGCCAAGTCTTTTATTTATGTTACAGTAATTACTGTAACGACTCGAATCTCATAGTGTCATACGTTTTGTGGCCTTGAAGAAAATCGGGTCACAATTTTATTAATATGACACATATAGTAGCTACTACTGGTAGCTTTAGCGATTTACCAATCGCCACAACTCTTCTTAGTATATTGGAAAGCTTGCATTATAACAAGCCTACACCAATACAGTACCAATGTATCGCCCCGGCTAATGAGGGAAAAGATATTGTTGGTATTGCCCAAACTGGCACTGGTAAGACCTTGGCTTTTACCATTCCTCTTATCCAGAGATTGGCTGAAACCAAAGGCCAAGGTTTAATATTATTACCAACTCGCGAATTAGCTTTACAGGTGAATGAGGTATTAGAAAAAGTTGGAAAAAAAATTGGTCTTAAAACGGCCGTGATCATCGGGGGAGCTTCCTCTCATGAACAAATTCGAGCTTTACGTCGTGAACCTCATGTTATTGTTTCTACACCCGGACGCCTTATTGACCACTTACAACAAAAGAATTTGAACTTAAATCGTATTTCCGTTGTAATTTTAGATGAAGCCGATCGAATGTTAGACATTGGTTTCATGCCGGCGATTAAGCAGATTCTTTCTCTCTGTCCAACTAATCGTCAGACCATGATGTTTTCTGCTACCATGCCTAATGAAATTGCAGAAATTGCTTCACGGTTCATGAAGTTGCCGCTACGTATTGAAGTCGCTCCGGCTGGAACCTCTTCACAAAATGTGAATCAGGAATTATTCATCATCTCTAAGGAGGCGAAGATGCAGTTATTGGAAAAAGTGTTGGAGGACAACCCCGGAACAGTTTTAGTTTTTTCTAGAACTAAATTTGGCGCTAAGAAGATAACAAATAATATCCGCGCCATGGGCCATACTGCCGCGGAGATCCATTCGAATAAGTCTCTTGCCCAAAGGCGGGCAGCATTGGAAGGTTTTAAATCAGGAAGGTTTCGCGTTTTAGTTGCTACCGACATCGCATCCCGTGGTATTGATGTAAAAAATATTTCATTGGTTGTGAATTATGATCTCCCGGACAATTCTGAAGACTATGTTCACCGGATCGGTCGGACTGGTCGAGCTAATGAATCTGGTAAGGCAGTTTCTTTTGCTACACCGGAAGAACGGGGAGATATTCGACAAATTGAACGACTAATTAAAAAAACTATTCCTGTTTTATCTCTTCCTATCTTGCCGCCACGTCGAGGTAAGGTAGAAGTATCACGAGGTGAGAGTCGGCCCATTGGCAAACGTAATTTTTCTAGAATGAAGAAAGAACTTCACTACCCCCGACGTTCTAAAAAACAAGGTTGAAACAAACCTTGTTTTTTGTTAAAATTGCTGAAGAGGGTTTTAAAAATTTTAAATTCATTAGTATGCAACCTTGGGAAATTGCTTTGAATACTTTTTTAGCTGAATGGGAGAAAGAAGAACATTTTGTTGGTGCTTTACTTTGTGGTAGTCATGCTGTCGGTACTGCTAATAGCTTGTCTGATGTTGATGTACACATTATCTTGTCAGATAAGGCTAGTTGGCGTGAAAGAGGTAATAAAACAGTGAATGGAATTCAAATTGAATATTTCGTTAATCCAAAACATAAAATACATGAGTATTTAATAGAACAGTATGCATGGAATAGTTATATTACTGTTCGGATGTTTGCGACTGGCAAGACAGTCCGTGATCCTTATGGGGAAATGAAAAAGTTGCAAAACTGGGCCAAACAGGAGGTGAATAGGAAGTTTAAGAAGATGACTAAAGCGCGAATTGAACTGGAGAAATATCATCTATGGTATATTTTGGATAATCTTAAAGATTTACACATGCACAATTCTTTGGGTTTTATTTTCCTTTACCACAATGCCCTAGACAAGGCTTTTCATGTTTACGCTGAATATTTGCAGATGGAGATTCACTCCGAAGCTAAATTATACAAATACTTTAGTAGTAACGAATATCGCCATAAGTATAAAATGCCAGCTTTTCCCGACCAACAATTTACGCGGTTGTTTATAACAGCCTTAAAAAAGCAGAGTTATTCAAATATTGTAAAATTAATCAATCATGTAATAATTAAAATGGGTGGCCTGAAACTCGAAAATTGGCACCTGCGTACTTCTGCTAATTAGTTTTTATTAGAATTAACAAAAAACAGCTTGACAATAAGCAGGAGGGTGTTATCATTGGATACATACTATTATAGTATGTATTATGTTATTTACATATGCCGGCCTTACAAATTACCAAAGCATCCAAAATATTTACGGCTAAAAACAATCAAACCGTTCGCGCTCTAGATGAAGTAAGTATGAATGTAGAGGCGGGGGAAATCCACGGCCTGCTTGGCCCGAACGGAGCAGGCAAGTCCACACTTATTAATTTGATTAGCGGCGTTCTGCGTCCGACGGCCGGAGATATTGTAGTACACGGCGCTAGCGTGATAACACATACCGAAGATGTAAAAAAGATGCTTGGGGTCGTGCCACAAGAAATTGTTATTGAAATGGCCTTCACTGTGGAAGAGGTATTATATTATTTTAGTGGTATGTATGGCGTACCCCGAGAAGGACGGAAAGAAAAGATCGACAAAGTTTTGGTCGATCTGCAGCTGTTGGACAAGAAAAAAGAGCGGGCGCGTAGTCTTTCCGGTGGTATGAAGCGTCGGTTGATGATTGCTAAGGCGATTTTACATGAACCAAAGATCTTAATTCTAGACGAACCGACAGCTGGTGTGGACGTGGCCTTGCGGCAAAAAATTTGGGGGCTAGTTCGAGAATTGAATCAAAAAGGCACGACAATATTGTTCACTACCCATTATCTAGAAGAAGCTGAACAACTCTGTGACAATATTACCCTTATTAATCACGGCAAGATAATTAAAGAAGGGAAATTAAAAAATATTCTCCAGGAATATTCAACCAATGCTATACATTTCGAGCTGCACGATCGTAATGTAGAGCATTTGCCAGGGGTAAGAAGTCTCGGAACTATTTGGGAAATGGAGTCAGAAAATTTAGACGAGGACTTAAGCCGTCTGCTTAAACATTATGATGGAAATATTAAATCCATTCGTAATGAATCTGCCTCCTTGGAGCAGGTCTTCTTAAAATTAACTAATAGCTAATTATGGGTACATACACCTGGGCTTTGTATGCCCGTGAAGTGAAACGTTTCCAAAAGTTATGGATGGATACTATTTTTAGTCCAATTGTGTCCATGGCTTTGTACCTAACAATTTTTGGTATTGTCGTTGGCAATCGTTCCATTGAGGGGGTAAATTTTTTAGCTTTTGTTTATTCTGGATTGTTGGCTATGATTATGGTTAACAGCAGCTTCTCCAATCCGGCTTTCTCTTTGATCATCGCTAAAAATGTTGGTAATATTATCGATTTACAAATTGTGCCTCTAAAACCCTGGCAGATTGGTTTGGCATATTCTACGGCAGCTTTTACGCGTGGCTTGGTAACTCTCATTGCCGCCATGCTGTTTACCGTTTGGTTTATACCGGGTTTAGGTTTGCATAATATTTTTTACCTTATCGTCGGACTGCTTGTTACTGGCCTAGAATTTGGACTGCTCGGAGTAATTTTTGGCATGTTGGCTAAGAGTTTTGAATCGTTAACTTTTATGACGACTTTTATCATGCAACCCATGATATTTTTAGCTGGGGTTTTTTATCCAGTCGCTGTTCTTCCGGGTATCTGGTCTAAAGTAAGCTTGTTTAATCCGATCTTCCATAATGTTGAACTACTACGCTATTCACTTACGGGGTATAGTGATATTGCCCCGTATTTTTCCTTGTTAATAACTATTGCTGTTGTAATCATCCTTTTTACTGGCATGTTTTTTGTGGTAAGAAGAGGAATAAGCAATGTTAGTGTTTAATTGAATTGGAGGGTAGACAATGTGGAATGGACCATATTGCTTTTTTATTTACATTATGTTTAAATTTTTCTATCTTCAACCACTAGAAGGGGGTGGTTGTGAAAGATGAAGCCCGGCTTCCGAACCTCGGAAGCGAAGCGGCTCGGTTTTTCCTAGCCTTGGGGAAGGTTGCTGATATCCCAGTCAGCACAGCGGTCTCCACGGCCGGGGAAGAGAGCGCCTACTCTTTCGGGCATTGGAAGTGCCCGATTTGTGGGCGCAAGAACTTCTCGGTAGGCACGTGCCCGCAGTGCGGCACGCGACGGCCCCTCTGAAGGGGGTGGGGAGAGATCATGAAGCTGCCTTACTAGGGTGGGCGAGCACTCAGCAGGACTCCGCTCAACCACCTGTTGGGTTTCTGTGTATTAGGAACCCAGCAGGGGGAGATGGGCGGAGTTTTGTGTTGACTAAAAATATATTTTAGTATTTAATGGTCTGGTATGAAAAAAGTAAAAAAACCAGAACTCATGTGTCCTATACGTAATTTTGCTAGCCTTGAGGCTTGCAAGGATTATGCTGATGCAGTATATTTTGGTGTTTCTGACTTTAGTCTACGGGCAAACGCTAATGCAGTCCGTCAAGAAAATATGGGAGATTTTGTTGCTAAATGTCATGAGTATAAAATAAAGGCCTACCTTACAGTTAATGCGGTTGTTTACGAGACTGGCTTAAAAGAACTGGACAAGTTAATGAAAAAGGCAAAGTCCGCCAAAGTCGATGCCGTTATTGTTTGGGATCCAGCAGTAATACAATTAGCCAAAAAACACGGTTTAACAATATTTATTTCTACGCAAGCCAATGTTTCTAATTCAGAAACAGTTGAATTTTATCATAAACAAGGAGCGAAACGAGTTGTCTTGGCGCGGGAGATGAGTTTAGAACAAATTAAAACTGTCCGTAAGAAAACAAAAATTGAAATCGAAACCTTTGTTCATGGGGCCATGTGTATGGCCATCTCCGGTCGTTGTGTTTTATCTAGTTATTTGTATGGCACTTCCGCAAACTGTGGCTTTTGCGCCCAACCTTGTCGTAAAGAGTGGGTTTTGAGTGACGGGGAAGGTAATCAGCTGGTAACGGAGGGAAAATATTTTTTGAGTGCCAAGGATTTGTGTATGATTGAATTTGTCCCTGAGCTAATAAAAGCTGGGATAAATTCTTTTAAGATTGAAGGTCGTCGTCGCGACCCACGATATATCGCGGTAACGGCCAAATGTTATCGCGAAGCGATTGATAGCTATTTTACTGGTAATTATACTCGGGAAAAAGTGGCCGTCTGGCGGAAAGAGCTAGAGACTGTGTATAATCGAGGCTATTCCACTGGTTTTTACTTCAGCGTTCCCGGTAAAGAGGGAATTAGTTATGAAAAGGCTGATAACGCTTCGGAACACAAAAAGAATTTGGTTGGATATGTCATTAAGTATTATCCAAAAATTGGCGTGGCCGAAGTTAAATTAAACCATGGTGTTATTAAAATCGGCGATCGACTTGTCGTTGAGGGTCAGGAAACATTTATCGAACAAGAAGTTACTTCTTTGGAAGTGGAATCTAAATCTATTAAAAAAGGCAACAAAGGCATGACTGTGGCGGTAAAATTAGTTAAGCCAGCTAAACCGAAAGACCACCTCTTTGTTCTTAATGTATAAAGCATCTCTAATAAAGCGCACAAAGCGCTTTTTTGTTGACAGCAAAAATTTTCTCTCATTATAATAAAAAGAGAGCAGTTAATTTTAATTCAAGTAACCTTACTAAATATATGAATAACAAAGGAATAGTTGCCTGGGTTGCCTTAGGATTGGGCGTCGTGGCTTTAATTTTAGGTTGGGTAGCTTTTAACCGTTCTGGTTCTAACCTCGGAGATGAGATTGTGCAAAATTCCAGAGAGAACACTGTCGAGTTGCGCCAAGAGTGGCGACGTGACCTGGCATCTTTAGAAGCACGAGCCCGTTTGTTAGTTCTTCAGGCCCAGTTGTCTGCAAATAGGAATTATTCTGCGGCTAGTGATGAAATCCAAGATATACGTAACAACTTGCGCTCAGCTTACGCCAATGCTTCAGCTAACGCAAAAAATGGTTGGCAACAAGTTGACCAGTCTTTAGAATCTACTGAAAATAAACTGAGAGAAGGTAGCGCTGACGCCCTGGATTCTTTGGAACAGGCCATAGATAGATTGCAGGCGGAAGTACGCGTTGACGAATCTAGTTAAATATTTTATCATGGCTAGACTATGCAAGAAGAGTTAACAAAACAAACCTCGCGATTCATTGATCTTCCTGCGCGCAATCTTAAGATCAGCCCAGGCGACGATTTTTTTGAACATGCTTTTGGAACCTGGCTTCAAAATACACTAATCCCGGATGAATATAGTCGTTGGGGCTCTTTTGATATACTCCATCATGAAAATTATGACCGACTGAAAGTGTTGCTTGAAGATGAAGAGTATTTTTTAAACCACCCAAAGTCGTCTTTAGCAATTCGTTTGAAAAAATTTTTTGTCAGCGGTTTGGATGAGGAAGCAATCGAGCGTGTTGGTGTAACGCCCTTGCAGACGGATTTAGATTTAATAGAGTCACTGGACAATTTAGGGAATTTAGCCAAAGTAGTTTCTCATTTGCACAGTTATTCTTCAACACCGCTGTTTAATATTTTTCCCGAACCTGATTACAAAAATAGTAGCTTTATGCTTGCATTTTTAATGCAGGGTGGTTTAGGTTTGCCTGATCGAGATTACTATCTGAAAAATGATGAAAAATTTCTGGCTACTAAAGAGAAATATTTAGCCCACATCCAAAGAATGTTCGAATTAGCTCACTGGGAGCGACAGGAGAAGGTTAGCGAAAGGATATGGAAGATTGAAACGGCTCTGGCAGAATATTCCAGCCCGCGTGAGGATCTAAGGGACTCGGAAAAGAATTACCATAAGATGACCATAAATGAATTATCAACCCTCGCTCCCAACTTGAACTGGCAGGAGTACTTTCAAAACATGGGTTTGACCGATTTGAAAGAGCTTAACATTGGACAGCCAGAATTCTTCAACAAACTTAGTTTGGCCTTAGAACAGTTTGCGTTAGATGATTGGAAGCTATATCTAAAGTGGCACTTGCTTTTAGATAATGCTAAATACCTGAGCAAGCCTCTCGTCGAAGAAAATTTTTCTTTTTATGGCCAACATTTAAATGGTCTTAAGGTTTTAAAATCAAGATATAAAAGAGTTATTGATCATCTGGACGGATTAGTAGGAGAAGCGGTTGGCGAATTATATGTGGCGCGGTATTTTCCAATGGAATACCGATTGGAAATGGATGCGTTAGTTAAAAATCTGCGTTTAGCCATAGAAAAACGATTGGATAATTTAACTTGGATGTCACGAGAAACTAAAGAAGCGGCACAGAAAAAACTAAAGACTTTAAGAGTTAAAATAGGTTACCCAGATGTATTTCCTGATTTTTCGGCCTGGCAAGTAACTTCGGACGTTTATTATGAAAACCTACGATCAGCTCGTTATTTTGAATGGCAGAGACAATTAAATAAAATTAATAAGCCAGTTGATCTTAATGAATGGTTGATGCACGCTCATGAAGTGAACGCCTACTTTAGTCGAGAGCGAAACGAAATTGTTTTTCCCGCCGGTATATTACAACCTCCTTTCTTCCATCCGGAAGCTGATCGTGCTGTAAATTACGGTGCTATTGGTTCAGTAATTGGGCACGAGATTATTCATGCCTTTGACGATCAGGGACGTAAATTTGATGAGCATGGTCACTTACGTGATTGGTGGGCTAAAGAAGACGAAGAAAAATTTAATGTATTAGCTAAACGATTAGTCGAACAGTACGATAATTATTATCCCTTTCCGGATGCCCATATTAATGGTGAATTTACCCTCGGCGAAAATATTGCGGACCTGGGTGGTGTGGTGGTAAGTTTTGAGGCGCTGAAGCTTGCTTTACAAGAGAAGCCAGAAGGTAGAATAGATAATTTGACGCCCGAGCAACGGTTTTTTTATTCTTTTGCTGCTTCAGAGAAGGGAAAGACGCGTGAAGAAAAAGGTCGCTTAGCCTTAATTATTGATCCTCACTCACCAAGTAAATACCGTGTAAATGGAGTAGTCACTAATTTGACGGAATTTTACGATGCCTTTAATGTAAAAGAAGGGGAGGGATTATATCAGCCGGCAGAAAAAAGGATACAAATTTGGTAAGCTATATGGAAGAAAAAGATAAAATACATAAAACTGACGAAGAATGGAAACAGTTATTGACACCCGAGGAATATCGCGTGCTACGAGAACGGGAGACAGAGCAATCATTTACGGGTGAGCTTTTAGATACAAATGAAACCGGCACTTATGTTTGCCGAGCCTGTGGCAACGAGCTTTTTTCTTCTCATACCAAATACCACTCTGGTAGTGGTTGGCCAAGTTTTTGGGAAGTAATTGAGGAGGGAAAAGTAGAAGCAAGAGTAGATAACACTTTGGGGCATACGCGCTATGAAGTTGTCTGTGCTCGATGTGATAGCCATTTGGGTCATGTTTTTGATGACGGACCAGAGCCTTCTGGGAAGAGGTATTGTGTTAATTCTCTTAGCCTAAAGCTCAAACCAAAAAGTAACTAATTAAAGACGCGAAACGTATACTTCCCTTAGGGAAGTATTTTTTTTCATACTAATTTAGTTTGACATTGATAATTCAGCATGTTACGTTAAATTTAGTTAATCTTTAAAGACAAATTAAGGCCTGTGCCCTAACATTTGTCAAAGGACTTTGCCTCTATGAATAACTTTCATTTCACTGCGGGGTTAATCGGTGGTCTGACCGGAGGCTTGCTATTTGGTGTTGTCTTTTCAATAATCGGAGTTTTGCCATTGATCGCCTCTGTTGTTAACAGTTCATCGGCTTTCGTGGGTTGGATCATTCACCTTATCGTGAGTATGTTAATCGGTGTCTTCTTTGCTTTTTTCTTTGGCCGCCGAATAAATTCATATGGCAGTGCCACATTATACGGTTTGCTTTACGGGATTGCTCTTTGGATATTGGGAGCAATTATTTTGCTCCCCTTACTCGGACTAGCTGTGACTGTTGCCAATCTTTTAAGCACTCTTAGTTTAGTAAGTTTAGTCGGCTATCTGGTCTATGGCTTAGTTTTAGGTCTAGTCTTTGGTGCTGTAGATAGACCGCATTTGGTTGAACATCGAGGAGCTCTGCGTCATTGAAGTAAGCTTACGACTATGCTTTTCTTAAAAATTCTTGTATTTTTAAGTTTTTTATTAATGGGGATTGCCTTACCTCCCATTTCTTTTGCTCAAGTTATCGTAGAACCTCCTTTACAGCCCAATGAAGAACCAGTAACTACAACTACCTTGCCGCCAGTGGAAGGGAATGATCCTGTGCCCCAAAGAGTTACCCCAGGGGAATCAACTTTACCTTCTACTACTACACCACCCTCTGTGGGCGGATCAATTTTCGACAACCTGAGTTTGTTTGGTCGCTCGTTGGGTCTGCCGGAAACTGACCCTCGTTTTATTTTTACTAACCTCTTGCGACAAATCTTAGGCCTGCTCGGAATCATCCTCTTGGTTATCATTCTTTATGCTGGCTTCTTATGGATGCTTTCCGGTGATAATGATGACCAAAGAACTAAAGCCAAGCGAACGCTTATTGGTGCTGTTATTGGTCTAATAATAATTTTAAGTGCTAATAGCATTGTCTTGTTTATATTTCGCACTTTATCCGGTGCAACTACAACACCGCCAATATAATCGTTGTCTCTACCCGGTTTTAATTGTATATTAGGATTATGCCCAGATCATATTCTGACAATATTATTTTCTACGATGCTGAATTTACTTCTCTTCGTCCACGCGAAGCAGAACTTTTATCATTGGCACTCGTTAAAATTACTGGTGAAGAATTGTATCTGGAATTAGAATCAGCTGCTCCGCTAGACCTTTGGGTAGAAAAAAATGTTATACCTTCCCTCAAAGAGGAGAAAGTGTCTCGACAAGAGGCGCGGGAAAGTATTACCCGTTTTGTGGGGAATACATGCCCCTACATAGTTGCCTATGTAAACCAATTTGACTCCGTTTATTGGTACGATCTTTTCGAATCGCCTAAAGATCACCCGGTTTTCTGGATTCCAATCGATTTTGCCTCAATTCTTTTTGCTAACGGTTATGATCCAGTCAGTTTGAATAAACAGCGCTTTTATGAAGAATTAGGCTTAAGAAGAGAGGATTATGGCAAACACCATGCCCTGGAAGATGCTCGCTTGTTAAAGGACGTCTACCTGCGTTTTATGGAAAAAATGGCTTAAATAAGCGATTTTTTACTTTATTTCATCTCTTGTTTTATTTTAAAAGCTATGATAAAATAATTGGGCTAAATAAGCCTATTTTTTGTTATTATGTCTTTATTAACCAAAATATTTGGTGATCCGAATAAAAAAGTGATCGAGAGTCTTCAGCCTATCGTAGAAAAAATTAATTCCTTGGAGTCAGCCATGGTTAATTTGTCTATGAATGACTTAAAGGGAAAAACAGAAGAATTTAAAAATCGCCTAAGTAAAGGCGAGACATTGGAAGATCTTCTGCCAGAGGCGTTTGCAGTCGTTCGTGAAGTTTCAAAGCGCCTAACGGGCATGCGACATTTCGATGTCCAGCTTATGGGCGGTATCGTTTTGCATCGCGGACAGATTTCGGAAATGCGAACTGGTGAAGGTAAGACTTTGGTGGCAACTTTACCAATCTATTTAAATGCCTTAACTGGTCGGGGTGTTCATTTGGTTACCGTCAATGATTATCTGGCGAAACGTGACGCAGTTTGGATGAGCCAAATCTATGACGCACTTGGTTTAACTATTGGTATTATCCAACAACAGAATGTTTCATATAAATATAATGCTACTGCCAGAGCAGCTGGCGAAAATCTAGCTGAGGGCAGTGAAAGTGACGAGCAGCGAGATAAAACTGGAATGTTTAAAGTTGAGAACGAATATCTAGATCGTTGTACTCGTAAAGAAGCTTACGCTTGTGATATTACCTATGGTACCAATAATGAATTTGGTTTTGACTATCTCCGCGACAATATGGTGCAAGACTTGTCGCAAATGGTACAACGACCTTTTTATTTTGCTATCGTTGACGAAGTTGACTCTATTTTAATTGATGAAGCACGCACCCCACTTGTTATCTCTGCTCCAGCTGAAGATGCGACCGAAAAGTATTATCGCTTTGCTGACCTAGTAGCACGGTTGAAAGTTAACGAAGACTATAACGTCGATGAAAAGATGCGCTCGTCTACCTTGACAGAGGCTGGTATTAAAAAAATGGAAGAATGGTTAGGTATAGATAATATTTACGCTGAAGGTGGTTTGGGTACAGTGCATCATGTCGAACAAGCTTTACGTGCCCATGCTTTGTTTAAACGCGATCGAGACTATGTTGTTGAAAACGGTGAAGTTATAATTGTCGATGAATTTACTGGTCGCAAAATGCCAGGTCGCAGGTATAGCGAAGGCTTGCATCAAGCCATTGAGGCGCAAGAGCGAGTTAAGATCCAACGCGAAAGCCAAACTCTTGCTACCATTACTTTCCAGAACTACTTCCGCATGTACGAAAAGTTAGCTGGTATGACTGGTACGGCGGTTACGGAAGCTGAAGAATTTGGCAAAATATATAAGCTAGAAGTTGTGGTCATTCCAACCAACAAAATTGCTCAACGTCTTGACCGCCCGGATCGTATTTACCGTACGGAAGAAGCTAAATATAAAGCCATCGCGCGGGAAGTAAAAGAACTGCAACAAAAAGGTCAGCCGGTCTTGATCGGTACTATCTCAGTGGATAAAAACGAAGCCCTAAGTCTGTTTTTAGAACGCGAAGGGATTAAACATGAAATTTTAAATGCTAAGAACCATGAGCGAGAAGGTGAAATTATTGCTCAAGCTGGCCGACCGGGTGCTGTGACTTTGGCCACAAACATGGCTGGTCGTGGTGTTGATATTATTTTAGGCGGTAATCCACCAGACAAAGAAATGGGGGACAAGGTCCGTGCTAACGGTGGTTTGTTTGTGATTGGTACAGAACGACATGAGTCACGCCGTATAGATAACCAGCTTCGTGGTCGCGCTGGTCGCCAGGGGGACCCGGGTGCTACCCAGTTTTATCTTTCTACTGAAGACGATCTTATGCGTATTTTCGCGGGTGATCGGATCCGAGCGGTTATGAAGACCCTGCGTGTACCAGATGACATGCCGATTGAGCAGAAAAGCATTACCAGTATTATTGAATCAGCCCAAAAGAAAGTTGAGGGTTTCCATTTTGATACCCGTAAGCATTTACTCGAGTTTGATGATGTCTTAAATCGTCATCGCGAAGTAATTTATGGCAAACGTAAGGTTATTTTAGAAGAGTTTACTCGCCAAAGAGAAATGATTCGGGCTAGTGAAGCAGGAAATCCAACGGTTGAAACTCCAGAAGAAGTAGGCAAACAAAAACTGCAAGACATGATTTTAGAAATGATTGAGCAAGAACTGGAACAAATCATTTCTTTTCACACTGCTTCCGAAGAACGTAGCGAGTGGAACATGCAGGAAATTGCCGAGTCTGTCCAAACTATTTACCCTTTGACCGAAGAAGAAAAAGCTAAGCTTTTGGCTTTTAAAAATCCAAGTGCAGAAAAATTAGAATCAATCGAGGAAAGAACCAAGGCAATTGAATACTTGAATGAGCTGGCTAAGTCTAAATACGAAGAGTTGTTGATTAAAAAAGTTCCGCATCCGGAAATGATGCTTGAGATTGAAAAGCAAGTTTTGCTTCGCGCTATTGACAATCTGTGGTTAGAACACTTAGTGGCTGTTGATCACCTTAGAACAGGTATCGGTTTACGCGGTTATGGCCAGCGCGATCCGTTAGTTGAATACAAAAAAGAAACATACCAGATGTTTAATGAACTTCTGAGTTTAATACAAAAAGAAGTTGTCTATACTATTTATAAAGTTAGTATAGGTATTGAATTTGCACCTAGTGTCATGGCAAAAGAAAACGTGACTTTAAGTGGTGCGGCTAAAACTAGTGATGGTAATACAGCAACGCAAACCTCTAAACCAAAAATGATTGATCAAACTGGTAACGAACCAGGGCGCAATGATCCATGTCCGTGTGGAAGTGGATTGAAGTATAAAAAGTGTCATGGAAAGTAAAATATGTTAGATAAACAAATTAAAGTAGGCGCCGGTGTTGTAATAATTAAAGACGGAAAAACACTCTTAACCAAACGCCGTGGAGCGCATGCTGAAGGAACTTATGGTTCAGTTGGCGGACATGTTGAATATGGTGAGAGTCCTGTAGAGGCAGTAAAAAGAGAAGCAAGAGAAGAATTGGGTGTCGAAATTGGCAATATCCGATTTGCTACATGTCTGAATATGATTAAGTACGGTACTCATTATCTTGACGTTTCTTTTACCGCAGAAATAGTTTCTGGTGAACCAAAAATAATGGAGCCGGATAAAATAGAAAATATTGGCTGGTATCCTCTAAACAATTTGCCCAAGCCTTTATTTGAACCTGTACGGATTGTTTTGGAGCAAATTACTTCGGGCGTAGTTTATCGAGAAATAAAGGATTAACCCTTGCCAAAACCAAAAAAATGAGCTAATATTTACCCACTTACAGGTTTAAAAAACATTAATTTATGCAGAAAAACAAATACGCTAAGCCAGCTGCAAAGGGGATTACCCGTTCGCAGCTACGTTGGAGGACTCTCGGAGTGCTTTTTTTGTTAGTAGTTTCGCTTTTAGTTGTCATGCCTACGTATGCCAATCGCGGTATTAATTGGGTGAACAATAAGACCAATTTAGGTATTCCAACTTTACCAGACAAGGGTTTTAACCTGGGTTTGGATTTACAAGGTGGTGCTCACTTGGTTTACAAAGCGGATACCACTCAAGTCCAGGGCGGAGATGTCGATTCAGCAGTCGAGGGTGTACGAGATGTTATTGAACGACGTGTCCGTGGTGGTTTGGGTGTTTCTGAGCCATTAGTACAAACCAACGAAGTTGGTGATGAACAGCGTATAATTATTGAATTACCAGGTATTACTGATGTCAAACAAGCAATCGCGATGATCGGCGAAACACCAGTATTAGAATTCAAAGAGGTAAATGATACTCCTGCTCGGGATCTGACTAAAGAAGAAAAGAAACAAATGGACGATTTTAACAAAGCTGCTGAGAAAAAAGCACGTGAAGCTTTAGTAGCTGCCAGAAAAGGTACAGATTTTGCTGAGCTAGTTAATAAATATAGTGATGACCCAGCGGAGGTTAAACAAAAAGGTGGTAATGTTGGTTTTGTGACCTCAGATATTTCTCCAGAATTGTACAAATGGGCAACTGGTAAAAAAATAAATGAAGTCAGTCGTGATTTAGTTAAGGATAATGACGGACTAAATATTTTGAAAAAGATTTCCGAGCGTGATGGTGAGAAAAAAGTTACTGCTTCACACTTGCTCTTGTGTTATAACGGTGCAACTGGCTGTACTGATCCAAAGTACACCAAAGAAGAAGCAAAAGCAAAGATCGAGGAAATAAAAAAGCAAGCCACCATTCAGAATTTTCGTGATCTAGTCAAACAATATACCACTGAACCAGGTGGAGCCGATCGTAATGGCGAACTGGGCACTTTCAGTAAAGGCCAAATGGTTCCTGCTTTTGAGGATGTGGCCTTTAGTATGCCAAATAATTCTATCTCTGATCCGGTTGAGACCGAATTCGGTTATCACTTGATTTACAAATATGGTGAAGAAATTCCCAAGGAATATGAGTTGGCACGCGTATTTGTAAATACTAAAACCGCGACAGACATACTGCCCCCAGCTGATCAATGGAAGAAAACTGGTCTTTCCGGTAAACAGTTAAAGCGTGCTGAGGTGGTTGAAGACCAGCAGACTAGCCAGATTCAAGTTAGTTTAAACTTCAATGATGAAGGTACTAAACTATTCGGTGAAATTACTGAACGAAATATTGGCAAACAAGTCGCTATTTTCTTAGACGGCGAACCTTTGAGCACTCCAGTAGTTAATGAAGCCATTACTAGTGGCAGCGCAGTTATTTCTGGTGGGTTTACTTTTCAGGAAGCAAAATTATTGGCTCAACGGCTAAACTCTGGTGCTTTGCCGGTGCCAGTAGAATTAATTAGCCAACAAAGTGTTGACGCTTCTTTGGGCAGCGACTCTTTGCAAAAGAGTTTTAAGGCCGGTATCGCTGGTTTGATTGCTGTTATGCTGTTCATGATTTTGTATTACCGTTTACCCGGTATTATTTCTGTTGCAACTTTAGTCATATATGCTGCTCTAACCTTGGCCTTATCCAAAATTTTGGGGGTTACGTTAACACTTTCCGGTATTGCTGGTTTCATTCTTTCTATCGGTATGGCTGTAGATGCTAACGTTTTGGTGTTTGAACGCCTAAAAGAGGAACTGCGCACGGGTAAATCCTTAAAAGTCGCAGGAGAAGAAGCTTTTGTACGCGCTTGGTCTTCTATTCGTGATGGAAATATTACCACGTTAATTTCCTGTGTTTTACTGGTATGGTTTGGTTCCGGATTTATCCAAGGCTTTGCGGTTACTCTTGGTCTTGGTATCTTGGTGAGTATGTTAACGGCCTTTGTCTTTAGTAGGACAATTATACGCTTAGTTTTTTCTTGGTTACCAGAGAGAGGAAACTGGTTTTTTCTAGGTCACCAGTCTAAAACTCTTGAGAGTGTAGAATCTACTGTAAATAAATAATTTTCGACATTATGAGTAACATTCCTTTTATCAAATATTCAAAGCTTTGGCTTAGTATTACAACAGCCGTCATGCTCTTTAGCATTGCTTTTCTGGTAATCTGGGGTTTAAAACCAGGCATAGATTTTACTGGAGGCTCTTTGTTGGAAGCAGAATTTAGTCAAGTTCGTCCCGATGCTAATCTAGTACGTACTTCGTTGCAGGATTGGGATCATAAAAATGCTGTTGTGCAAACTACTGGAGAAAAGGGTTTGATTATCCGGACTTCTTTTTTGAACGAAGAAGAGCATCAAAAATTGGTACAGAATTTAGGAGATAAATTCGGCACTGAAGAGAACAAAATTAACGAGCAACGTTTCGAAACAATTGGTTCTTCAGTAAGTAAGACTTTGCGTGAACGCGCTGTCTGGGCGATAATTTTAGTTAACTTAGGTATTATCGCCTATATCGCATACGCTTTTCGTAAGGTTTCTCGTCCAGTCGCAAGCTGGAAATATGGCGCTATTGCTATCTTTGCCCTTGTTCATGATGTTTTGCTCGTTATGGGTGTGTTTGCCATATTAGGTCGTTTTTCGGGCACTGAAGTCGATATCGCTTTTGTGGTCGCTCTTCTCACTGTTCTTGGTTACTCTGTTAACGATACGATCGTTGTGTTTGACCGCGTCCGTGAAAATTTGTTACACCGCTATTCCGATGACTTCTCTGAAACCGTTAACTATGGTTTGAACCAAACTCTAATGCGCTCCATTAACACTACCTTGACCACCTTACTACCGTTGTTCGCCCTCTATTTCATCGGTGGAGAGACAATTAAAAATTTCTCTCTAGCACTTTTGATCGGTATCGCGAGCGGGGCCTATTCCTCGATATTTATTGCCAGTCCGCTTTTGGCAATGGTAGAAAAGTGGCAAACCAGACGTTTCGCCAAAGCCTAGAGTGTCAAATAAGATAAAACCCCTTCCAAAATTTGGAAGGGGTTTTTGTTATCTTGCCTTTGTGGTATAATATTTGTGAACAATTTAGTAAATTTTTTCAAATTATGAACGATACTACCGCCCGGCATTTAGTTTGTATTTTGGCAACACTAATTACTGGTTTTGCCTATTATGCCGGGTATGTTTCTGGGACACGTGGTTGGTGGTGGACAATTTTTGGTTGTCTTATCATCTACGGCGGGGTATATAGGATAATAAGTAAGTAAATATGGGTCTTTGGGTTATTGATACACCCTTTGGTTTTAGCCTTGATCTCACCCTTTGGCAGAGTATTTTAATGTTACGCGAGTGGGAATTGGTCAAAGTCTTGTTTGCCATTGGTGGTTGGACCGCCGCTTGGTTGTTGTTCTTTTTTATTGGAAAAGAATGCTGGTTAGCGTTTCGTCAGGCGAAATATACCAAGGGTTGGGAGTGGGTATTATTGGCAGTTGACATTCCACCCATGTTTATCCAGACTCCTAAGGCAGTTGAACAGATCTTTGCTCATTTAAGCGGTATTCAATCCACGCCGAATTTTGGTGAAAAATATTGGCAGGGGGAAAAGCAAAGATATTTTAGTTTAGAAATTGTTAGTATAGAAGGGTATATCCAGTTTTTAATTCGCACTGAAAAATCTCTGCGCGACTTAGTCGAAGCAGCCATATATGCTCAGTATCCAGAAGCCGAGATTACTGAAGTAGAGGATTACGTGGATGTCTTGCCTAAGACTTATCCAAATCCTGAATACGACATTGCCGCGGGAGAGTTTAAACTTATTAATGACGAGCCGTTTCCAATTCGCACTTATCCAAGCTTTGAATACAGTTTGAGTAAGGATGTCGTGTTCAGTGACCCGATGGCCGCCCTGCTCGAAAACTTTAGTCGGATCGGTCATGGTGAAAATTTCTGGATGCAGATAATTATTGAGCCAACAGATAACGCTTGGAAGCAAAAAGGGATAGATCTTGTAAAAAAGATTGTCGCGAACAAAAAAGAAGTTAAACCGGTTCCTTTGGTTGCTAAAGCCACCGAAGGTTTGGTCGGTGAAGCAGTTAATATAATAAAATGGTCTTTTGACGGTGGAGACGAACCTAAAAAAGAAGAACCAGCTGGCAAAGTTCAGGACTTAACTCCTGGCGCTAAAAATACCGTTGAGTCTATTGAAGACAAAATATCTAAGATTGGTTTTAAAACAAAGTTAAGGGTCTTGTACATTGCCAAGAAAGAGACCTTTAACCCCACGAAATGCATGAAAGGTTTTGTGGGTGCTCTCTACCAATTTAATATTAACGTGCGTAATGGTTTTAAGGGGCATAAATCTACAAGTGGTACTTACTGGTTCAAGGAATATAAGATTAGAGAATTAAAAAGAAAGTTTGCGGAAGCCGTAAGAAAGAGAAAAATTAAAACCTTTGGTAACCCTTACATTTTGAATATTGAAGAACTGGCGACCATCTGGCACTTCCCATTGCCGTTTGTTAAAACGCCTCTTATGCAAAAGCAAATTAGTAAAACCGCTGAACCCCCACTTGGTTTGCCAATTGAAACTATGGACGGCCCGCTTAAAAAGAAAGTTACTCCACCTCCCGAGGGGCCAACTAAACCACTTGAACCAAGTACTCCTGAAGATTTACCTTACGGTTAAACACATAAACAAAAATATCCACCAAAGTGGATATTTTTAGTAAACACACTTCTCGGTACTCTAGAAAATACATAGACATATATTCTCTAGGGCACGACCGAGAAGCGGATGCACCCCTGGCGTGGGGCGCCATGGCAGGGTGTTCGGGGGGGCTAGCGGACGATCCAGCAGATGAAACGCTGGTCGTCCGGGTTGGAGTAACAGGGCTTCAGGTCCGCCTTGAGGGCGAACCAGGAGATGACGAGAAATGTCAGGACAGCGAACGCGAGGCCCGCCGCCCTCTTCCAAGTGAACGCCGCCACCGGAACCTCCTACTGATTTTTCTCAACTGCAACGGGAAGAGCGAGCCCTTCGTCTCTTCCGGCAGATGCAGTCGTTCCTGTATCTTCTCCGGCCGCTTCGGTAGAAGCCGCCAGATGATTCCCATGAGAACCGCGATCCCGATACCCAACCCCATTCTTACCTCCTGAGTTGGGTTGGTGCGCCTAGACGTGAACTTCACGCCAGACAACGACTAAACATACTCTTTTTGTCTGGTTTTGTCAATGTGATTAATGTGCACAAAAAACTCGGGTGTTAACCCGAGTTGTATCTATTCTTTTGTTTAAGCCAATATTTCTTGTGCTGTCCGTTTGTTTTGCCAGTATTTTATCGCCTCATATCCACCGACCAAGAGAGTTACATATGTGAGGTCGCCAAGGAGGGTATTACGGAAGAAGGGAATAGCAGCGACATAGCTCGTCGCTAACCCAGAGAGGTTGTGGGTGTACATAGTACCAAAGGCCCAAACTGCGAAGTTGGTTAGTACAAAGAAAAGCAAACTATTAAAAATTGTGCTGCCAAAAATATTTCGGAAGTTTTTTTGTTTTTTTACTACTTGCCCTACTAGAAAAGCAATGGCAAAGCACCCGTATACCGTCGCCATAATCGGCCAAGAATAAAAACCAATAACTAAATCACTTAAAAACATGGCGGCTAAGGGGATGAAGAACATTTTACGTGGTAGATATAATCCACCGAATAAGGCGATCGCGGCAATCGGTGCAAAGTTTGGTGCGTGCGGCAATAACCTTGCCAAGGCTCCAAGAGCAATTAAGAGATAAATTGGTAAGTATTTTTTCATATTATCCGAATTATTTAGATGGTTAATTATATCACCATTAGAGCAGTTTGTCATTATTTAGACTTATCTCTAAATTTAATTGTTATATAAAGGCCGAGGATAATCAAGGTGGCAATCGATGCGAAGAAAATACGTTTGATCCAAATATGATAAACCCTATTTTCTTCTTCGGGCTTCGAACTAGTTGTGTTGTTTATTTCTTCCACTGTCTGTTGAGTATCTGTCGCAATCTTTTCCCCGAGAATATTTTTAGTATCAACGGTTTCTTTTGTCGGTTGTTTATTAATATTCCTTGATTGGGGGATATATTTAATTGGCTGCGAAATAACAGGTGGTGTTGTAGTAGTCTCCCTTGATTCAGTTGAAGTAGACGTATCCATTTCCACTGTGGTAGTCGGTGTACTAGTAACCATATCCAAAGTAGTGGTCGGTGTAGAAGTTGGAATAATTATTTCAACCGTAGAAGTAGGAGTGGTGGTGGTTGTTTCAATCACAGGATTATATAGAAAATTACCGCCTCCAACGTTTGGTACTGGTACTGTTTCAGTAAGCGAACTATCTGTTAAAATTATTGGCCAGCTTTTCCCCAGTAAGGCTGGCACAGCGTGTTTAGTGCCGAACCAGTCGATACCATCAGCTGAAAAAGAACTAGTATAGTAGCCATCGCTATTCGTCCCTTCGACCAATGACCCAGTCATAACATGCCAAGGATTTTTGCCGACGCTGTTAAACCAATCGTTTTGGTTTTCACCCAAAGCATTGATACCCATCATGGCCCACGAGGTAGTAAGAGCATCAGAGGAGCCAAAACCCCATCCACCATCGTTTAATTGGGTATTTTTAAGGTAATTCTTAGCATTGGTATAGATATTGGCTTCCACAGCCTTCCCGTGGTTCTCCGCGTATTTTAGAGCGTTTATAGCTGCTCCAGTAATGTCAGCACCGCTCCAGCCGTCCCAGGTAAAGGATCCATCTGCCTGTTGGTCAGCTATTACTGTCCTTATAATAACGTCCACTGAGTCAGAGTTAGTTTCGCCTCCTGTCACCAAGCTAAAGAGGCCAAAAATATCATCATTAATACCACGGAGACCGAATTGTTCATCTTTAACGCAGCGAGTCTTAATTTCGTTATTGAGGTCAGTAATACTTTTTTGGTTTGGGTTGAATCCACCCGCCATTAAACCCAGAGCATGGCGTGGATAGCTTGCGCAATAGTTTAATTCGCTAGAGCCAGACAAGTCGTAGCTCTTTAAATAGTCTAAGAGCGAGTCATTTCCTTTTTTTACATTTTTGGAATAAATATTATTGGCTCCCAATGACATAGCTACCCATTCCGAAGTCGGGCCATCAATAATCATGCCGTCGTCACTCTGTTGGTTTTTGAAGAAGTTCAAAATCTTATTAACTGCACTTTGAATTAAATTTTGATCTACGGGCGAAGGGGAGGTGGTAGTATTAATGCCTCCACTACCTGAAGTGTTGCTGTCTGTTGAGGTGGGGGTAGTAGTTGCTATTTCAATGGCTGTAGTTGCGTCCACAACCTCGGTAGTGGTGGTAGCGGTGGTGGTTGTTGTTGTCGTAACTACATCCAAGGTAGAAGTAGGAAGTGTAGATGTATTTTCTGCTGTGCTACTCACAGTATCTGTTGTGGAGCTAGTGACAGTTATCTCGGCTGTTTGCGGTGTAGAAGAAGGAAATGAGTCGTCGTTGAGTAAGTTTTCTTCAGTTGGGGGAGGTGAGACAGTTTCGTCAGCCAGAACTTGGTGAGTTAATACAAAACTTAATACCAATATAGTCGCTATTCCTCCCAAAAACTTCTTACTTGCTCGTTTCATATTTCCAGGTAATAGAATCGTTATTTTTTAAAATATAGTTAGAGATACCTACTTGGGATGCTTCGCCGTTTACATAAAAGAACCAGTATTTGCCAGTTAAACGATCGCTTTTTACTCCATTGATGCTATCCACAAACTTTCCTAGGCTGCCAAATTCTTTTGTTACCCATGCCAACTTACCTTGGGCTTCAAGTTCTGCCATGGCAGTGTACAAACTGGTATTTTCGTCATGTGAAATCGCATGGGGCGTACCATTAATTTCAATCGTTATTTTAACTGGTTTGGCCTTCTCACTGATTTCCGGAATTGTTACGCGCGGTTCGTTGTTTTTGGTATTACTATTGTTCTCGGGAGGTGTCTGGTTTTTTAGAATTTCTCGACGTTCTATCGCTGGAGCAGGTGGCGGAACAACATCTTCGGTAGTAGTGCTAACAGGTTCCTTATTTTTGTTTTCGCTGTATTTATCTCCAAACTGGGAGAAAAGTAAATACGCACCACTAAAACCGGCGATGAAAATTAAGACAGCGATTAAACGAACTAGGGCAGGGGATAAAGGTTTAGACATAATAAAAAATCTCTGTCCAAGCAGAGAAAAAAGATCTAAAAACAGAGTTCCTGCTCGGGATTTAAAGATATTTGAAGACCGGACTTGTCCCGAATTTGCTCGGGCCTTACCGTTGCGGCACAGTGGAGGAATTACACCTCACTTCCACAAATATCTTTTTAAATTGTTAGTATAGAGAGATTAACATTTAGGAAACGGACTGTCAAACAGGAGTTATCAACAGGTTAGGCTCCTATTATTTCCCTGGTTATTTGGTTAACCCAATCGTACGTTTCGTTTTCAATTAAAACATCAAATAAATCTTGGCAAAACATCTTTTCTTCTTCCTTGTGATGGTGTATAAAGGCAATTTTTAAAATATTTTCACTTTTGAATCCGTTAGCCATTTGCGCATCACCAGTGCTATCACCCAACAAAATAACGTTAGTGCGGTTTGTTATGGTTTCCCATAGAGGATAATGGCGAATTGAGGTCTCATCTTTGTTTAAAACATGAATAATCGGCTCCTTAACGCCGATGGCTTTCCCATCCCCATCCCATACAAAGGAATTAGTAACCACATGCACATTTTTTCGCAGTAAGCCTTCTTTTTCCAGAAACATTCTAATCGTATCACCAATGCCGCTCGAAGAAAGGATAAGCAGGGGGATATTGTTAGCGTCTAGTAGATCTAGAAATTCTTTTGTTCCAGATTTTAGTTGAAAGTGTGCGTGGTTTACAACATCTTGTAAATCTGCGTGACGTAAGCCAGTTTTGATTAATAAATCAAAATGGCGAGTCCACCATTCCCGCATCAGTCTTTTACGTTCTTCGAGTGGTGTTTGTGGGTCATTTTCGAATGGATGGTAGTGATCAAATAGTTTGTGTGCTTCTTCACGGTATTCTGGAGTTAGATAATCGCCATCACGAAGGATAGAAATTGTCGAAGGTACTGGTTGGCCATTTATAGTAGTGGTAGTCAATGTGCCGTCAAAATCTGCTACCACATGAATTTCTTCTAAGCCACTTGTTTTCATGGCTTGCAAAGTAGAAGTAAATTTTTCTTGGTCACAAATATATTGATCAGCCATATTTTAATTTTTAAAAGCTAACTGTATTTCTTGTTCCATGCCTGGTATATGATCATAACTTTCAAATTCTTCTGGTTTTACCCAAGCATATTCAGAAAAATCTTGAGACATGTTTACAGCATCGGAATCGGCCTTAACCAAAAAAGTTAAACCAACCACATTATGTCCGTCCGGTCGGACGAAGGTGTAGTCTTTCAAGTATTCTTTGTAATCCTGAATTTCCAACCCGGCTTCTTCTTTTACTTCTCGTCGGAGTGTCTCCGTAACTGTTTGTCCTTTTTCTACTTTGCCGCCCGGGAAAGCCCACTTACCAGGAAAAGCGATTTCTTTGTCACTGCGTTTTAAGATCAAAAATTTATCTCCCACTTGGTTTTTAATAACCGCTGTGATAGCCACAATGTGTTTTTTATCGTCCATACTTGTTTTTTTTGCTAAATTAAGGTATAATTTGCTGAACTTAGGTATTCTACAGTATCTAGAATTAAGATTCAAACTTTAATGACCTGGTTAGACAAACAACCGATTATCGCCCTTGCCCCCTTGGCTGACTATACAGATAGTCCTTTTTGCTGTACTTGTCGTGAGGTTGCTGGTCAAGACTTTGTTATATTCCGTGAGATGGTGAGTAGCGAAGCTTTAGTTAGGAAAAATGAAAAAACTCTAAAAATGTGCCAGTTCGAAAATTCTGAGCAGCCAATCGTTATCCAGATTTTTGGTTCTGATCCTAGTACGATTCGCCAGGCAGCACGAATAGTGGTGGATAAATATGCTCCCGATGGGATAGATATTAACATGGGTTGCCCAGTACCAAAAATTACTGGAAAGAACGAAGCTGGGGCGTCTTTGATGAAAGACCCGGAGCGAGCGGTTAAAATAGTTAGAGAATTAAAGGCAGAAAATCTTGGCGTACCAATTTCGGTTAAAACCCGATTGGGTTGGAAAGACGAAAAAGATATATTAGATTTCGCTTCGCGCCTGGAAGTGGCCGGTGTTGATGCTTTAACTATCCACGGGCGCACAAAAGTACAAGGATATACCGGGCAAGCCAATTGGGAGATGATTGGCCAAGTTAAGCAAATATTAAACATCCCGGTAATAGCCAACGGAGACGTACAGTCTAAAAAAGATATGGATAAATGTCTTGAACTAACTCAAGCTAATGGTGTCATGATTGGTCGTGGCGCTCTTGGTAATCCTTGGATTTTCACCAATAAATTTCCAACTGTTGATGAAATTAAAGCTACTGTTTTGCGCCATGCAGAATTACATTTAGACCATTACGGAGAGGGGAGTATGACAACTTTTCGCAAGCACTTAGTTTGGTATTTCAAAGGCGAGCGATGGGTAAATCAAAAGATCTCCTTAAAGGAGATCCGAATGAAGTTGGTAGCGGTGAGTTCTCTTCATGACCTAGTTATTGCTTTGGAAAAGATTTAAAAATATCTAAGGGTATTGGTGGGTTGCCTTCTAACACATGAAAAAAACATTGCTCACCTCTACGAACTTTACCTATTGCAGTAACTCTCCTGCCGTCAGGAAGATTGATTGACAAAATTTTCCACAGGAAAAATTCAGGAATATCTGTTTCGGTTATTACATCGTTGTAGTTAAAGTATGTCTTAGTCGGATCTGTTTTTATTTTTCGCGTTATTCGGTCTTCTATCGTACGAACTCCTAGGTCGATAAGACGTTCTCTATCTTCTGCTGTTAGAGTTGTCCAGTGGCTATAAATAATCTCACCAGTAAATTTAAAGCCTCTTTTCTTTAGTAAATCTACTGGATTTTCTCCGCTTAGTATTTCTCTTAAGTCATCAAATCCTTCCTTGGCTCGTGGCGTTAGGCGAGAGCCTGTTTTTGATTCTTGTGCAGAAGACCTTTTCCCGCCAGCGCCCGATCTATTGTCGGTTGCAAAAAGTTCATACTGTCCATCCGGTCGTCCTCTTGTTTTCATACTTTTTTAATTTTTCTTTCCGCACAAGTTACAGTGTTTTGTAACAATAAGGCCACCGTAATTGGTCCGATCCCTCCGGGAGTAGGGGTAAAGTAGCTAGCTTTCTTTTTTATTTCTTTTGCGTTTGCATCACCATACATCTTCTCTCCCACATAGCTAATGCCGGTATCGATAACAATTGTTCCTTTTTTAACCATATCACCACGTAAAAGATTCTTTTTCCCCACTGCCGTAACCACAATGTCGGCTGTGCGGGTTTTTTCTTTAACATTTTTTGTACGTTTATTGCAGGTTGTAACTGACGCACCTTCGTTCATGAGCATAATAGATAGAGGTCGGCCCACTAACGCTCCGGTGCCAACAATAGTAATGTTCTTTCCTTGCAAAGTAGTTTTAGTTTCTTTTAAAGCAGCCAGTACTGCCTCGGGGGTGGGAGGATAAAGAAAATTAGTGCCCATAACTAATTTTCCCACATTGGTATCTGTTAAGCAATCCACATCAATTGACGGATTAATAGCATTAATAACGTCGGGTGTGTACAATCTTTCTGGCAAGGGAAGTTGAACGATTAGACCACACAGATCTCGGTCTTCTTGAATTTTTTTAATTTCGTTAACTAATCTATCTCTGTCAATGTTTTCTTTAAAGGAATATAGCGAAAAAGAAATACCTACTCTTTCTGCTGCCTCTTGTTTTTTTCGAATGTATGTTTCTGATGGCTTATGGTCGCCAACAAAAATCACAGCCAACCCAGGGCTTAATCCTTTTATTTTGAGCTTTTTCACTCGGTTGACTAACCGCTCTTCAATTTTTTCAGCAATAATTTTGCCTTTAATTAGCTTGGCCATACGATAAGTATGGCCTTATTCTAGCAGATTTTAAGGAAAAAAACAATGTCTCTAAGATAAGCGCTGGCGAAGATACGTGCCGATGTTTTTAAACTTGTCTAAAATGTGCTTAGCTTCAGGATTGTAGTTTTTTAGTACTTTAGGGCCCATCTCTAATTTATGGATTTTTTCCAATAACTTAAGAGGGTGTAAACGTTTGAAATTGCCGGTTTCTACAAGGGTAATTTTGTTTCTCACATTACTCGGAAAATTTTTTGTAATCTCTTCATTAATGGGCTGAGGACAAAAAAGATAAATGTTATTAAAGTCGTGCTTACCAGTATAGCTTTTTAACTTTGGTTGAAGTAGCTTATAGTATTCTTGTTTAACAATGTGTACTTTGTCTTCATATACCGCTCCCGATCGAATTGTTTTACCAGATGTCCTGACTTTGAAATGGCCTTCTTTATCTGAATAGTCCGGTTTGTTGGCTTTAATATATTCCACTTCGTTTATTTCTCCGTCCTTAGCGATTAGCAGCCGAGCGTCATTTGTTCCTGAAACAACAATCAGAGACGTTTCTTTTTGGAATTTTGGCAACCCTTTTTTGATCATCATACTTTTGTTAGTTTAAAAGTTATATCTTTATCTTCTCGGATCGTGCATATACTTGTCAAAGGGACAAAACTTTTTAATACAAAAACCACCCCGAAAACCCTCCTCCCTCTGAACCTAAACTTTAGGTCAAGAGGGAGAAGCGGGGTGGCTTCTGCGAAAGGAGCGATGAGGCCGCCCGGCACGGTGCCGGGGGCGGGGATAGGGGACAGTGCGGCTTAGACGCCGGCTAGCGGATCAGGAGCGCCGAGCGGCGCCGGGCGGGTTCCTGGTGGCGGCCGTTGGCGGCCGGGGGCGGGACCTCGGGAACGTCGGTGCGCGGCTCCGAGGCCGCGCGCCGGATCTGCTCGGAGAGCTGCTGCAGGTGGGGGGATCCGATCCCCCGGGTCTTCTTGTAGACGCGCTGCTTCATGATCTATCTCCACCCTGCGGGCTTGCAGGGCCCGAATATTAAAGCACACTGGAGGGAAAAAATCAAGATTGGGCATATTCGGTTGTTAATAAGTTAGATTTGACAAGTTTGGTGGACAGTATATAATTGTAAATAACATACATCTTTAGTATGATATATATATTGAATACTTATGTCTAAAATATTAGGATTGTTCGTGGGAGCGCTAGTTGCTCTCGCCTTGTTAGGCGCTGGTTGTAACGGAAACACAAGTCCCGAAACCAGCAATACTCCACCCGGAGATAATGGACAAATGGGTAATGTGGATGTAGTAAAAATAGAAGTAACTGGAAAAAATTTTTCTTTTACACCAAGCCGAATCGAAGTTAAGAAAGGTCAAACTGTTGAAATAACGTTTGTAAATGAAAGCGGTTTTCATGACTGGGTCTTAGATGAGTTCAATGTTCGTACTAAACAAATGCAAGGCCCATCCACTGAGATCGTTACTTTTGTCGCAGATAAAACCGGAGAATTTGAATACTATTGCAGTGTCGGAAAACATCGTGAAATGGGCATGAAGGGAACTTTGGTGGTTACAGATAACTAGGGTAAAGTTTAGTTAAGAAATTTTCTACTTGAACAATAACAATTTAAAGTAGAGTTTAAAAAATGCTCGTTAAGGGCATTTTAAATTTTTATAACTTTCTCAATCGTCTTAATTATCTTGTCGTGCACAAGATGCGGAGATACCAGCTTGGCTAACTTTCTAATCTCTTCTTTGGTCATTTTTACTTTTACAACTTTTTTTACGGCTGCAGAAACTTTTTCCGGATCAGCAAAAGAATCAATAACCATCCTCTTTAACCCGGCTTTAATAAGTACTTCAGAGAAGCCAACGTTTTTAGAGACTAGAACTGGGGTGCCGTTAATTGCTGCTTCTGCTGCGACATTTGAAAAGGTTTCGAAATCTGAGGTGACAAGAAGCAAATCAATAGAGCGATAGAATTGTAGCAAATGATCGTGACTCATCGAATTAACCTTTTGAACAGTTTCTGGTATATCTACTGCGCTATCCCATCGCGAACTAACGATTATAGCATGATGAGGCCAGTCTTCTTCCAGTAGTTGATTATGTAGATTAATAAATGCCGTAAAATTTTTGATTGGTGTCCAACGTCCAACTGCTGCTAAAATAACGCGGCCTTTTTTAGTTTCTATTACTGGTTTTGAATGGCAAACAGTGGCCGGGTTGGGAACGACGAGTGATTTTATTTTGGTATCCTGGAGTATCTCTTTTTCAACAATTCTCTTACAAACTGCTGACGGGTAGATAATAACTGAAGCAACCGAGGCTAACCACTTTTCGTACTTGAGAAGTTTTTTTCTAACGAAATATCCTTTGTGACTTACTTCTTTTTTCATAACTCCAGCGTACCGTAATACAATTGGGATACCTAATTCGCGGGCAGCTTGACCTATTATCCAGGGCACAAAATATGTTCCGGTTATTAGCACAGCGTCGATAGATTCTTGGCGAAGAATTTTTTTGGTCTCTTCGATTAAAATATCCCACTTTTTTCTTAAATTACTAGCTCTTTCCCAGGAATATCTACTCATAACATCCATACCGTTAATAATGTGGTGACTAAAAAAAGTGGGCAGATATTTACGAAAAACTACTGCACCTAAAATATGCCGAGCGGTAATAACTTCGATACCTACTATTGATACATCCTTTTCTTGTAACCAATCAAACAAGGCTAGGTTAGAGATGGTAATACCACCGAAAGCATCTCGGCTAACATTAGTAGCAATTTTCATTCTTTTAAACTCCAATGAATTAAAGTGTTGCCAATATCTAGTACTATTTTGTTTTTATGCTTGGCAATTTCTGGCCCGATAATTTTCCCACCAGGTCCAGCACTAAAAAGAATAAGTTGACAAGAAGAGGCAATAGCAGCTGCGATGGCCTGTTTGTTATCACTCCAGTTATTCTTTGGAAAACCTGAAAACTTTACTTTATTTTTACCGGTAAGTTCATAATTCTGTTTAAAGTTACTGATAATTTTTTTGTATTCTCGATGCAGAATAAATACCCCTTCGCTATTAGTTAAAAGCCTTCTGATCATTTCCTTGTTCCAATCATTAACAAAGAAGTTGTCTATATAATGGGAACGGGGTTTAAAAAATTTATACAAATGATAATCGGTTCGCGAAATACCTGAAACCGACGGGGCAAAGTAAGTGGCTTTGTTACCAGCAGTAGTTATCAGTTGTTGCAGTTTTAAAGTATCAATGTCTTTTACTCCAAGCCGCTTATTCCAGTCTTCTTGTCCGTTAAATTTAGTAAATGGTTGGTGTTTATCGGCCGTTAAAATAGCAAGTTCGCCATCGCCCATTCTGACAATAGACAAACTCTTTTTTCTGGTTAGAGCATCGCCCACGATGGCGTAAACGGCTCGAGGACTAATGGTTTTAAGGCAAACTTGTTTTTCTGTAGTACTTAGACTTTTGACAGACCAAAACATAGAGCACGAAATAAATTTCAAAAACAAAATATCATTCCATTCGAAGAAATTATATCATAAAAAATTAATTTTGTAACCAGTTTTGTTTGACCAAACCAGAATAGTATGTTATCTGTTTAATATGAGTATGCAATTGTTTACTTTGAACGCCTGGTGGACTGCCTAAGAGATAGGCAGATTTTTTGTTGTGAAAGCAGTTTACCACAATTATTCTCGTTTTAGCTGGCGTAGGTTCGCTTGTTTACTTTTATATTTTTAAAATTATTAATAACATATGGCAAATCAAATTAATAACAACATCCAACCTCAAAAATTAAATGGCTATTTCGGGGAATATGGGGCCAGCTAGTGCCAGATTTTAAAAAAGTTAAGGATCTAGACCAAAACAAAATACCACCAAACGGTGGTATTTTGTTTGGCTCGGAGACTTGGATTCGAACCAAGATAAACGGATTCAGAGTCCGTTGTCCTACCATTAGACGATCTCCGAATTGGAGTTTCAACTAGCTTCGAATGTCTTCTCCTTTGGGTAAGGCATTAAGCCAATCACGCTCAACTTCTTTTACACTCGACCAGCTCCAGCCGTGTTGTTTTACGAACTTAGGATGAGAAATGTAATGGGATTTTCCGTCTTTGACGAGGAAAAGCCCGTTTGTGCCTTTTACTTTAACCAATTGTTCTTTGGTTTTAGTGAAAAGTGCGCGTGGCGGGTCGGTAACTCGGCGTGTTTGGTGGTTGAAATCACCCAAAGATTTTCGGATTATATCATAACTATACCGGTAGTCAAGGCCGGTATCGTGGTCGCCAGTGTCGTTAACAATGAACTCTTCTTTGTCGTCATCATAGCCAACAATCACAAACATATGGTAATAAGTACCACCGACCCGGAAGTTAATATTAGGATTATTTAAGTAATATCCATATATTGGCAAAATTACCGGCCGACCGGCTCTTAATTCTTCTTTAATTTGTTCAAAAGTTGGTTCATCTACAACTCGTGAGCTAAAAGACATGTAATCGTTAATTAGCCGGTTGGTGCGTGCTGCACTAGTGTCGGCGTTGCTGCCGTAGATCTTATTTTCGATGTCAAAAAGACGTTGCATCTCTTTTGCAGCCTTGGCCTTAGTTAGATCTTTACTTCCTAAATAATATTCATTAACCATCACAACCGAGGCTTCCTCACAGGCATTTTTCCATGGCCCAACCCAAGCACCGTTGGGAATCTCCGAGGTAAACGGTACGTCCAGGTTAACATATTTGGCTGGTGTCTGTGTCTCGGCGTCGTTTTTGTTTTTCTCCAGCAAGACCACCTCAGACTCCTTAACCGTGCTGGTAGAGGAACTTTGTGTCATTTCTTTTGTTTCGGTATTTTTTTGCTTGGCCCAAACAACGAGTACAGGTAGTAGGACAAGGATCAAGACAAAGATAAATATTTTTTTCATATGCTTTAATTTAAAAGGATAGATTGCTCTATCCCTTTCCACCTGGCTTTACTTTACTACTTCGCCACCAAAGTCAGCTGCCAGGTTATGTATATCTTCTGGTTTAGTTTCGGATTGAGATTGCTCTTCTCGGAGCTCACAAACCAGAATGACATTTTCATTTAAAATTTGGGATAAAGCCTCTTCAACAATTTTTTTATTTTTCTTCTCTTCTATTTTTTCTTTATGGAAAGAATAGGGGAAAGAGATGTGCAAACCATACTCTGAGGTTTTTTCCAAAGTCGACATTTTTAGTACGAAGGTTAGGGAGTGATTAGTTTCGGAGATTTTATCAATCGCTTTTGGCCACACACCTCGTATTTGTTCAATACCGCTTTGGAGAGGATGTTTGTGCGTAATGGAAGAAATAGCAGTTTTTAAAGTATTTTTTAAACCGCTTTTTTCCTTATTTTCCTCGGCTAACTCGGTTATAGGAATGGCTGACAAGTCATCTTTCGTTGAATTAAACTTTGTTGCAGGTATTGTAGCATCTTCGTTTGATCCGCCAAGCGGAGGGGGTTGTGGCGGCTCAGGCTTATTATTTATTTTTTCCAAATTAAAATCAATAGCAAGAATTTCCAAAGGCAGCGAAGGAATTGGTGAAGACTTGATCTGTTGTCGGGCTTCAATCATAGCGTTAGTAAGGCGGCTGTAAAATTCGCTAGATTTGGCCTGTGATAAAGCGGTTAATTCCTTTAGGGTTTCATTGCTGTAGGTGGCTCGGTCAACAAGTTTGACATCTACTTGTAACAACAATAAATGACGTAAGACCTCCAGACAGTCTAATGCCAATTGTTCAAAGTTAGCTCCGTTATCGTTTAGGGATTGTAAGGTTTGTAAAGATTTGTTTGGTTTGCTTTCAATGATACCGGATAAATACTTAATGACAGCATCAATATTTGATGGCGGCAGTATGGCACTGGCGTTTTCGGCGGTAATTTTTTTCTCGTTAATGGAAAATACTTGGCCGAGTAAACTCTCGGCGTCCCTTAAACAGCCCTCGCTTTTGCCGACGATCCTTTCTAATACTTCTTTTGCTATTTTAATATCTTCCGCCTTGGCAATTTCTTCTAGCCGTTTAAACATTTCTTCGTAGCCAACTTTTTTAAAGTTAAATCTTTGGCAACGAGATAAAATTGTCGCCGGAAGTTTGTGCATCTCGGTTGTGGCGAGAATAAATACAACGTGCGCTGGAGGCTCTTCGATCGTTTTAAGTAGTGCGTTAAAAGCGCTGGTAGATAGCATGTGCACCTCGTCAATAATAAAGACCTTAAAAGGGGAGCGAGTTGGTTTAAATTGAGCGTTTTCAATAATATTCTCGCGGACATTATCTACACCAGTGTGCGAGGCGGCATCAATTTCAATTACATCAATACTACGCCCAGCGCTAGTTTCTATACAGCTTTGGCATTTATCACACGGTTCAAATTCTCCAGGCTTCCGATTTTCGCAATTAACCGCTTTAGCTAAAAGACGGGCGATCGTAGTTTTACCGACGCCGCGTGGACCAGAAAATAAATAAGCATGCGCGACTTTTTTAGTCGCGATTTGGTTTTGGATGGTGGTAGTAATAGCCTCCTGACCGGTCACTTCCGCGAAGGTCTGCGGCCGGTATTTTCGGTAAAGAGTTGTCATAGTCTAATCATTTTACATTGAGGCTTCGGTTAAATCAAGAGTCTCAGTTTTCGAGTCGCCAAGCTTGGCTCGTTCCATAATTTCTGCTTCCACAATCTCACGTGGACGACCATATTTTAAACGAGAGAGTTCTTTAATGGCGGCGGCTAATTCTTTATTGCCGGGCTTTGGCGGGTAGGTCATCATGTTAAAAGGTTTAGCTGCCGTATTGTCGATTAGAAGTTTAGTATAAGCGGTATATTGCTCAACGTTCATAAGGTCGTAAGCTGAGAAAACTGGAGCATATTCTTTGGCCAGTATTTCAGCATCTTCGACACCAATGCGGAAAGTAACTAAAGTACCAGCGTTACCAAGCACAGCATCGCGTACGGTATTCTTGCCTTTATTGTCTACTAACTGATTCAAATACTGATGAGCGATAATTAACTCTAAACGGTATTTACGAGCTTCAGACAAAATGGTTGCAATCGAGTCAGTAATGAAGTTCTGGAACTCGTCAATGTACAAGAAAAAGTCATGACGCTGGTCTTCGGGTAGAGAAGCGCGTTCAAGAGCAGTCATTTGCAATTTGGATACGATAATCAAACCTAAAAGGTTAGAGTTAATCTCACCAACCAAACCTTTGGCCAGGTTTACTAGGAGAATTTTTTTCTTATCCATTATTTCCCGGAAGTTGAAGCCAGAGCGAGACTGACCAATGATATTTCTAATCATTTGGTTTTCCACAAAACGTCCCACTTTGGAAATTAAATAACCTAACATTTCGGATTTATGGAAATCAGAAGTTTTGGCCATTTCTTTGTTCCAGAAGGCTAAGACCATTGGATCGTTTAACTTTGCTTTCCATTCTTCAACATATTCTTCATCCGTAAACATGCGAGGAATTTCCGCAATAGTACCAGGGTTTTCCATGTCGGCCATGAGTGTCAACATGACGTTTCTCATTTGATGCTCAAACATTGGACCAATCATGGAAGGGTCAGTAACTAATTTGTAGAATATGGAAACCATTTCCTGACAAACAAAGTCTTTTTGTTCCTCGGTTTTCGCTTCTAACATGTTTAAACCAATCGGTCGTTCAATGTCCGCAGGACTGAAGTAAATTACGTCATCCGCACGCTCTTTGGGCACGTGTTGTAAAACATATTCTACAAAATCTCCATGTGGATCAATAACACAAACACCTTCACCGTTAATAACATCCTGGACAGCTAGATTTTGGATAAAAACAGATTTACCACTACCAGATTTACCGATGGTATATAAGTGACGTCGACGGTCGGCTCGCTTCATGCGGACGATAGACTCTTCACCGCGATAAACCGATCTACCAAGTATGATACCTTCTTTCGGCATATTAATCGGTGGGGGAGCCTTGCGTGCACCCAGCCAGTTAATATGTGGAGTTTCCGTGGTGGGGATTGGCATGTGCCAGAAACTCGACATTTCTTCTGTATTTGCGACCATTTCGTATTTTTCATGGAAGGATCGATAAATTGAATCCTGTATAATCTTTTTTTGGTTGCGTGGGAGTGCGGCACCAAAAGAATTACCGTAACGGTAAATATTATATTGACTGAACGAATTGATCATGTTTTCGAGGTTCAGCTGAGCTTTCTCTTTGGATGGTCCAGAACTAATCAAACGAATGGTCATTTCTAAACCACCATGACTAATTTTTTCTTCCATTCCTTTAACCATCTCTTCTTCCATTTGAGTTAGGTGGTATTGTTGTGATACTGAATCTTGACGGGTCGGGTCAGCCTTTTTGGGGAATACTACCTTTTTCCATTTTAAAAGGCTCCGCATGAATGAACTACGTTTAGCCACGTATTCAAATTTTTGTCCTTCTTTTATATCTCTGATCATTTGTACGCCCTGACGTCGCCACTTTGGACCAGCTGGGCGAACAACGTATTGGATTAATGCCCCCTCACTATCTAAGATCTTACTTAAGGGGTTGAGCAGCGCGACGAGCGGATCCGTGTCCATCTTTTTATAACTCTTAAATGGAAAGGCGGAGCGGAATTTAAACCATAAATAAGCCCCAACAATGTGGCACTCTGGTTGAAAGATGTTATAATCCGGTTCTTCGCTTATCTCAGCATGGGGGTATTGGGCGTGGATTTGTTGCTCCAGGAAATCGCGGTATTTGTCTGGTACGGCGAGGTAAAAAGAAATCTTACTATCCTTTACAACAATCTCAAAAGAGAAATTATCTCTTCGTCCAGTAAACCATTTCACCAGGCCCTTTTCGCGTTTTAAACCAGAAATCGAAGAAAAAATTGTATCCGCAATCGCAATGCGTTCGCGGATTTGGTTAATATTTTCCTCTTGGTTGGAGTTTTGTTGTCCTTCGTTTTTTCTTTCTTTTGGAACACGTATTAAAAGAATTGTTTTATGAAATGCCTTACCCTCCTTACCCAAAAGATGAAAGAAGGAACGGAGAATATAGAGGAGGGAAATGAAGGCAAAGAAACCGATTATCCCCATTAATAGATAAAACAACTCCGGTGTTTGGAGGATATAGTCGACCGCACTCTTTAGATAAAAGAGATATTCGTTTTCCATTTAAAGTTTAATAATACCTTCCTCAGTTTTTTTGAGATTTAATATGCGATCCGTTTTAATCTTTGCTTCTTGTTCTAAGAAAAAACGATTAACCCCAGGTAAGAGTTTGAGCCATTGCAAAATCAAGGCAAAAACCTTTTTCGCTTTCACTTTTGTCCCCTTCATTAAGGCTCGTATCTTCTTAGCTGTTTCTTCCCCCTTAATTTTAAATTCTTGTTTGGCAACTGGAGACAAACGTGAAAAAGCATCGCCCAATCCTTCTTCCATTATCTTTTCAATTTTAACAGTTACCTCATCCCGAACTTGAGGAATAGTAGTGGGTTTTCGACGTAAAGTCGGGCCAAATTTTGACACCTCAGGGGTACGATTGGCAGTTTCAGTTTTTTGGCCTTCCGGTTTATTCGGAGCTGCTTCACGAGGGGCAACTTTTTCAACCTGAGATTCTGGTGCCCGGGGTAATTCAGCAGAGATTTTCTTTTCGGTAATATTATTAGTTGACATAACAACTAAATTATATCACAAGAGAGTGATATTAACAATTTTTATTACTTACGAAAGCTTCTTTTTAACTTCAGTGCCCTTAGGCCCGTCTTGAACGATGTAGCCCTGGGCTTCTATTTTTTTTCGCAGGTCGTCGCTCCTGTCCCAATCTTTATTAGCCCTTGCTTTATCGCGCTCCTCAATGAGTAAAGCGATTGTTGTTGGTAAGACAATTTCCTCCTCTTCCTTTTCGAGTGCTTCTTTAATTCTTAAACCAAAAATTTTATCAAAGTCAAGTAATAGTTTTAAGCGATCTAGCTTGCTTAATGATTTATCCTCAAGCATGTCCCAAGTAAGGGCAATAGCATTCGGGGTGTCTAAATCGTCGTTAATCAATTTAATAAACTGTGAAGTGTAATCAAAATTAATCTGGCTTGTTACATCTTCTTTTTCACCAAAAAATTTAAGGCTCTTGGCATCAGCGTATAAATGTTCCAAACCTTTTTGTGCTGCGGCCAAAGCTTCAAAACTAAAGTTTAATTGCTTACGGTAATGGGTTTGCAGTGTAAAGAAGCGGTAGGCAAGCGGGGAGTACCCACGTCTTTTCAACTCCTGAAGGGTCAAAAAGTTTTCACCAGATTTTGCCATTTTACCCTCATTAATAAGGAGAAATTCATTGTGTAACCAGTAGTTGGCCAGTGGCTTTCCACTCACTGCCTCACTTTGGGCAATTTCATTAGTATGATGAACTGGAATGTGGTCAATTCCACCACAGTGGATATCAAAAGGTTGACCAAGGTATTTGGTCGACATTGCTGAACATTCTATGTGCCAGCCTGGGAAGCCAACTCCCCAAGGGCTGTCCCATTCCATTTGTCTTTTTTCGTCAGCCTTAGAAAATTTCCATAGAGCAAAATCGGTTGCATTAATTTTCTCGCCCATCTCCACGCGCGCCCCGGCTTTTAATTCTTGGTTTTGCAAATTAGCCAATTTTCCGTAGTCTGGCAGCTTAGCAGTATTAAAATATATGCCGTCTGATGTTTTGTAGGTAAAACCTTTATCTTCTAAATCCAAGATAAGATTAATCTGCTCCGGAATGTGGTCAGTGGCGCGGCACCAAATATCTGGCGCTATAATATTTAAATCCTGTAAATCATTTTCAAAGGCCTTAATATAATAGTCGGCTATTTCCCAAGCACTTTTACCTTCTCGTTTGGCTCCTTTTTCCATTTTGTCTTCTCCCTGGTCAGCGTCACTGGTTAAATGACCGACGTCCGTCAGGTTCATGACATGTTTGAGTTTGTAATCGTTAAATTTTAAAACCCGTTTTAAAATATCTTCGAAAAGATAGGAGCGCAGATTGCCAATGTGGGCAAAATTGTAAACTGTTGGCCCACAGGTGTACATACCAACCTCTTTTCTTTTGATTGGTTTAAATTCTTCGTTTCTACGTGTCAGTGTGTTAAAAAAAGTAATGTTCATAAAAATGTATAAAGCTCCTTAATTTTACCTTATTTATCCACAGTTTACAAGTATTAACTGTAATTATTCACTCAACTCTGGTATAATATATCTGTTTTGAAAACGACTTGAAGAATATTTATGTTTTTTTCTAAGCCGCAGTCAGTTTTAGGAATTGATCTCGGAGCCGGAGGAATAAAATTAGTCGAACTTAAAAAGGAAAAAAATCGTCCGGTATTATTTACCTATGGCGCTACTTCCATGCGTCAGGATGTTCATCATTTAATCAGAAAAGATAAAACTCCAGATGACTTGGTAAAAAAAGATTCACTGGAAGCTAAAAAAGATAAAAGTAAATTGGAAACACCAGAAGAATCGCAAGTAAATAAATATGCCGAAACATTAAAATTGGTTTGCCAAAAAGCTCGCACCGTCGCTAAGCAAGTAATTGTTAGTCTACCGGTTTCGGCGGTGTTTCACGCGCTCGTCACTTTGCCAATTGTAAAAAAAGAAGAATTCCCGGGCATTCTTAAGGCAGAAGTTAAAAAACTACTACCTCGCCCGTTAGAAGAAATGGCTTTGGATTACCAGATTCTTCCCCCTAACCCGGAAAAGAAGAACCAGCAGGTGGTTCTTATTAATGCTGTCCCTAAAGACTTGGTGGCTTTGTATACCCAGATTTTTCGCCAAGCTGGTTTAGTGCTTGAAGCCTTAGAGCCAGAATCGACGGCCCTGGAACGATCGCTCATTGGACTGGACACTGCCGTTTCCATGATTATTGACCTGGGTGCAGAACGTACTAATTTTTTTATCATGGATCAGGCAGTACCGATTACTCATCACACTATTGATGCCGGCGGCCATCGCGTAGGGGAAATTTTACGCCGTGCCTTAGATTTGGATGAGTCGTTGGTAGAAAGGATAAAGATGAATCTGTCTAATCCTGAGAGTCAGAAGTTAGTGCGCGAACATTTAACCGAGGAGAAATTCATCTCTCTATTTAACCCCATCCTTGATCCGATTTTAAAAGAGATTGAGTATAGTTTTGAATTGTACCTGCGTCAAAGCGGTAATGAAAATAAGCGGCCGGAAAAAGTAATTTTAACTGGTGGCACGGCCGTACTACCTTATCTAAGTGAGATTATTGCAGAAAAGTTTAAATTGAAATGTTATGTCGGCGACCCCTGGGCGAGAGTGGTTTGCCAGGATAGTTTGAAGCCTCTTTTGAACCAAGTCGGCCCAAGAATGTCTGTGGCGATTGGACTCGCTTTACGCAATATGGTATAATTTAACTTATCTTATCTTAAAGTAAACATTTATAATTATGCCAAAGAAAGAAGTTGAAGGAGGCAAACCACATATATTATTGGTTGAAGATGATGTGTTTTTGGCAGATATTTACCAAAAGAAATTTGACATGGAAGGTTACAAAGTAACTCATGCCGATAACGGAGAAAAAGCTTTGGTTGAAGTTAAAAAGAAAAAGCCGGACATCATACTTCTAGATATTCTCTTGCCAAAACTCGATGGTTTTGCTGTTTTATCTGAACTAAAAAAAGATCCAGCCACTTCTGGTGTGCCGGTTATCCTCCTTACTAACCTGGGCCAGAAAGATGATGTTGAAAAAGGTTTAGAGATGGGTGCTGTTGATTATCTAATTAAAGCTCATTTCAAACCGTCCGAAATTGTGGATAAGATCAAGAGCGTTTTAGCTAAAGCATAAAATTATGCAAAGAGTTTTACAAGGAGAGGAGGTGACAATATGAACAAGCGTGGTTTTACTTTAATCGAATTGTTGGTTGTAATCGCTATTTTAGGTTTATTATCAACCCTAGCTGTAGTTGCTTTAGGTTCAGCTCGTACAAAATCTCGTGATTCCAAACGTCTTTCTGACTTAAAACAATTGCAAACCGCTTTAGAGTTGTATTATACCGAAAATACTGCTTATCCAACCGGTACTGATGTAAACTTGGGAGATTCTAACCATGTATGTTTGAACAAGAGTGGTTGGTCAGCAACACTTAACTGCTCGGGTGCTTACATGGCTAAAGTTCCAACTGGTCCAAATAGTGGTGAATTTTATGTTTACAACGGCTCTACCACCACTTTCTCTGTTACGGCAGCTCTCGAAGATACAATGGGTGGTTTAACCGGAAATGTCACCTTAAGCCCAGCTGGCTTATCTGCGACATCAACCTAGTATTTTTGCAAAAAATTTTGCGAATCAACCCTGCATATAATATTGATGCGGGGTTGATTTTTGTTGGCAAATACTCACGTATATGGTATAATCTCTTTAGTTGGTGCTTATATGGACACTATTTTTTTGAACTCATTTCTTTACGTTATTATTTTTTTACTCGGACTCACATTCGGTAGTTTTTTGAATTCTTGGATCTGGCGCACTTGGGAAAATGTTCGGATAGTGGCTGGCCGTAGTATGTGTATTCATTGCGGTAGAAAGTTAGCTTGGTATGAGAATATCCCAGTTCTAAGTTTTCTTTACCTAAATGGTCAGTGTCGTACCTGTAAGAAACCGATTAGTTGGTACTATCCGGTAGTCGAATTAGCCACGGCCTTTCTTTTTTTAATTGTCGCTTGGCACCATTTAGATCGTTCGTTAGAAAACTGGTTTTTTATTCGTGACCTCTTTTTTGTCGTCATATTAATAATTATTTTTGTCTTTGATGCTTTACATAAAATAATTATCCCAACTATTATCTGGCTTGGCGCGATTGTGGGATTATTTTTCAATTATTTTTATCTTCATTTCACCTGGCAGAGCTTTGCTCTTGGTGTATTAATTGGCGCTGGCTTTTTTCTCTTACAGTACCTAGTTTCTCGCGGCCGTTGGATTGGTGGTGGTGATGTGCGTATGGGTGTTATGATGGGGATATGGCTGGGTTGGCCTAGCATTCTTGTTGCCCTTATCATATCGTATGTCCTCGGAGCCATTATTGGTGTTAGTTTAATCCTCTTTAAGAGGAAAGATTGGACGCATGAGATTCCTTTCGGCACTTTTCTATCTGTTGGAACATTCCTCACTCTGTTCTGGGGTCCAGAAATTGTACGGTGGTATTTGGGTTTAATCGGTACATAATATGTCAAACGATTTAAATAGACATATTGAAAAACTCCGTTCGCAAATCGATGACCTACGTTATCGCTATCATGTTTTGAATGACCCGGAGGTCACTGACCAAATGTACGAGGGTCTTATGGATGAACTTCGAAAGATTGAGCGTGATCATCCGGAATTAATTACCAAAGACAGCCCAACGCAGCGTGTTGCTGGTAAGCCTTTAGACAAATTTGAAAAAATTATTCATGCCGTACCGCAATGGTCGTTTGACGATGCATTTAACGAAGAAGATATTCGTGATTGGGAAGAGCGTAATTTAAAAATTTTGGAAAAGGATTTAGGTGCACGACCAAAGGACCTGACATATGTTTGTGAACTGAAGATTGATGGTTTGCACATGGTTTTAACCTATGAAAAAGGTTACCTGAAACATGCGGCTACGCGTGGGGATGGTAAGGTTGGGGAAGATGTTACGCAGAATATTAAGACTATACATAGTGTGCCGTTGCGTATTAAAGAGGAAGTGGACGTAATCACCGAAGGTGAGGTTTGGATGAGCCGGGATGTTTTAGATAAGTTGAACGCAGACCGCGAAAAAGCTGGTGAACCATTGTTCGCTAATCCGCGCAATGCGGCGGCTGGAACCATTCGTCAACTTGATCCGCAAATTGTTGCCAATCGTCGTTTATCTCTCACTGCCTATGATATCTCGAGCCAGAATGCTCCTTCTACCCAAGCTGAGGAACTAAATCGTTTAAAAGAACTGGGTTTTACAACAGATAGTCATTGGCAAGTTTGCAACAACTTAGAAGAAGTTTTGGAGTTTCACAGAAAATGGGATGAGTTAAAACATAGCCAGCCTTTTTGGATTGACGGTGTGGTTATTAAGGTGAATCAGAAAAAATACCAAAACGCTCTTGGATTTACCGGTAAATCTCCTCGTTGGGCAATTGCCTTTAAATTTCCCGCTGAACAAGGGACAACTAAAATTAAAGATATTTATGTTCAAGTTGGTCGAACTGGGGCTCTAACTCCTGTCGCACTCATGGAGCCGGTAAAATTGGCTGGCACAACTGTTACGCATGCCACTCTGCACAATTTTGATGAAATCCAACGTCTAGGCGTAAAAATTGGGGACACTGTTGTTGTAGAAAAGGCCGGAGAAATTATCCCTAAAGTAATCCGGGTGTTAGATAAGATGCGTACTGGTGAAGAAAAAGACGTTAAAGAGCCAACGACTTGTCCGAAGTGCGGTGGGGAAGTG
Organism: uncultured Gammaproteobacteria bacterium; assembly: GCA_964511375.1. GTDB lineage: Bacteria > Patescibacteriota > Patescibacteriia > Magasanikbacterales > GWA2-37-8 > DATDYA01. Next base: position 80,407 of record CAZEEW010000003.1, read on the forward strand.
ATACGTGAAATTATTAGTGATAAAAAGGCCGGACAATCGGCTGCATTATTTTGCAAAAACCCTAATTGTTATGCCCAGCAATTAGAAAAAATTCGTCACTTTGCCTCCAAGCGTGCGTATGACATCGATGGTCTAGGCGAAAAGATCGTCGAACAATTAGTTAATGAAGGATTGGTAAAAAATCCCGCGGATTTGTTTACTCTCACTACCGGAGATCTGGAACCATTAGAAAGATTCGCTGAAAAATCTGCAACTAACCTGGTTGAGGCGATTGAAAAAGCCAAAAAGGTGCCGCTATCTCGTTTTATCTACGCCCTCGGCATCCGCCATGTTGGTGAAGAGACGGCAGTTAGACTATCTGAACATTTTCGTGTTTTGTATAAAATAATGGAGGCGAGCGTGGAAGACCTGCTTAAAGTAGAAGACGTTGGTCCCCGTGTGGCTGAATCTGTCCATGACTATTTTACCGACAAAACAAACCAAAAATTAATTGAAGAGTTATTAAATAACGGTGTAGAGGTGCAGACTTTGTCGACAACAGAAGTAGAAAAAAGAGCAGCCGGCAAGTTACATGGCCAGACATTTGTGCTAACGGGTACATTGACTTCAATAACCCGTGACGAAGCAAAAGAAAAAATACGGCAATTAGGCGGCGATGTAGCGGAATCGGTTAGTAAAAATACCACTGCAGTCATTGCGGGTGAAAAAGCGGGTAGTAAGTTAGATAAAGCAAAGAAACTCGGAGTAAAAATTCTAAGCGAAGAGGAATTTTTAAAACTGACCGGAGTGTGATATAATAAGATCTCAAATTAAATTATTACTGTGTACATTCGTTGGTTTAAGGAACTAGACATTAAAGACATTCCCTTGGTAGGTGGTAAAAACGCCTCACTGGGGGAAATGTATAGCAAACTAACTGAAAAGGGTATTAAAGTACCTAATGGTTTTGCGTTAACCAGTGACGCCTATTGGTTGTTTTTAAAATCTACTGGCTTAGACAAAAAAATTAAAGAAACCTTAAAGGGTTTGGATGTTAAAAATGTTCGTGCTTTGTCTCAGGCTGGGAGTAAGGTTCGAGAAATGATTCTCCGGGAAAAATTTCCAAAAGAATTAGAGGTTGAAGTTAAAAAAGCTTACAAAGAATTAAAAGCCGAAAGTGTCGCTGTGCGTTCCAGTGCAACGGCTGAAGATTTGCCTGACGCTAGTTTTGCTGGGCAACAAGAAACATATTTAAACGTTAAAGGAGATAAAGAACTTTTAGAAGCCGTCAAAAAATGCATTGCTTCACTTTTTACGGATCGGGCCATATCCTATCGGGAAGCCAAAGGTTTTGATCACTTGGCTGTCGCCCTGTCTGTCTGTGTTCAGCAAATGGTTCGCTCAGACTTGGGTTCCTCTGGTGTCATGTTTACTTTGGACACTGAATCCGGATTTAAAGGCGTGGTCCTCATTAACTCTGCCTATGGTTTAGGTGAATATGTAGTGAAAGGCCGGGTTAACCCAGACCAGTTTTTTGTTTTTAAAGAAGGTGTTAAACAAGGCTTAAAATCTATCATTAGCCGAAGGCTAGGAGATAAAGAAGTTAAGTTGGTTTACGGTAAAACTGGTACTAAGCAATTAAAAGTTAAAGCCTCTGACCAAAAGAGATATAGTATAAACGACGAAGACGTTGTACAACTAAGTAAGTGGGGCATGCAAATTGAGGAACATTATGGTCATGCCATGGATATTGAATGGGCAAAAGACGGTAAGACTGGCAAATTGTACATTGTTCAAGCGCGTGGTGAAACTGTTAAATCTCAGGCGAAGGTAAACAGTATTGAAACTTATACCTTGCAACAAAAAGGTAAAGTTTTAGTAGCTGGTTTAAGCGTTGGACAAAAGATTGGACAAGGTAAGGCGAGAATAATTAATTCGCCAAAAGACATGAAAGATTTTAAGGCCGGCGAAGTCTTAGTGACCCGTATTACTGATCCAGATTGGGAGCCGATCATGCGTATCGCGAGTGCAATCGTTACTGAACAGGGTGGTAAAACCTCTCACGCGGCAATCGTTAGTCGTGAACTCGGCATTCCCTGCGTTGTCGGCGCTTTAAAGGCCAGACAGATCGTAAAAAACAAAGAAGAAATTACCGTTGCCTGTTCAGAAGGAGAGGTTGGTTATGTGTATAAAGGTTTGTTGCCGTTCAAAGTGGAAACAACAGAAATCAAAGACCTGAAACCAACCAAAACCAAGATCATGATGAATGTCGGTAATCCGGATAGCGCCTTTTCTTTAGCAGCGATCCCCAATAACGGTGTTGGTTTGGCACGCGAAGAGTTTATCTTCACTAATTTTGTCAAAATTCATCCTTTAGCTTTGGTGAACTACAAAACTATGCCAGCTAAAGTGAGAGCTGAAATAGATGAATTAACGGTTGGTTACAAAGATAAACGACAGTTTGGCGTAGATAAATTAGCGGAAGGAATTTCTTTTATTGCGGCAGCGTTTTTTCCAAACCCAGTCATTGTTCGTTTGTCTGACTTTAAAACGAATGAATACGCGACTTTAATTGGTGGGTCCGGATTTGAACCAAAAGAGGAAAATCCCATGATTGGTTGGCGTGGGGCTTCCCGGTATTATGATAAAAATTACAAGCCTGGTTTTAAAATTGAATGTGAAGCTTTGAAACGAGTAAGAAATGATTGGGGATTAAAAAATGTGGTTGTTATGGTGCCGTTTTGCAGAACAGTGGAAGAAGGAGAAAAAGTACTTGCGACCATGAAAGAATTTGGTTTAGAGCGAGGCAAGGAAGATTTACAGGTATACATGATGACTGAGATTCCCTCCAATGTAATTCTGGCCAAAGAATTCTGTCAGATCTTTGATGGTTTTAGTATTGGTTCCAATGATTTAACTCAGCTAACTCTTGGTGTAGACCGTGATTCACCTTTAGTTTCGCATGTTTATGATGAAAATAATGCGGCTGTTAAGACGCTCATTCGAAGTATTATCCATACTGCCCATGAACATGGAAAGAAGGTGGGTATCTGTGGTCAAGCCCCAAGTGATTACCCTGAATTTGCGGAATTTTTAGTCCAAGAGGGGATAGACAGTATTTCTTTAAATCCAGACACAGTACTTAAAACTCGTGAACGCATTGCTTTAATGGAAGAACGCACAGCCAAGCGTCGTACTACCCTGAAAGTGGCCTTGGCTTCTAAAGTGCTCTTAATAATGGGCTTGCTTGGTAGCTTGGGGATACTCGGCGGTTATACTTGTCAAACTGTTAGTAATCAAGCTACAACCGAAGAGATAAAAAAGAGCGTTAATGCTGAACTAGAAATATTTAAAGAGGAAATAAAAAGCGAATTGAATAAGGAATATACTACTAAACTGGAGAACCAAACCGTACTATACACTGAAAATGGATTTGCTAATTTTAGTTTAAAAGTTCCTGCCACTTGGCAGACCGAACATGGAAAAGATAGTGTTGGTTTTTACCCGGAAGGACGAAAGGCCTTAGAGTGGGTTAAAGTTGAGAAAATTGAGAAAATGCCGATTGATCTCCAAGATCGACCTTTCACCACTAGTACTTGGCGTAATGAGACTGTACGCAAATGGAGTTACGATTGTGCGGCGGGTGGCGATTGTACTTTTACGACGGAAATTAAACTAGAGGGAGCAAAGAATGATCTGTTGGTTACCGGGCACAGCAAAAAATATACTGAAATACTAAATAGTTTAACTCTTAAACCATAATGATTAGTATATGGATTATTCGATTATTAGCTATGTTGCTTTGGGAATAATTTTGGTAATTGGTGCTTTTGTTACTTACGGTGCTTTTAAATTTAATGAAAAAAATTATCCTCTAGAAGAAGGAGAGCAGGTATTGTATGAAGAAGATAAGGTATGGGTATCGGACACCGCTCAGAATCATACTACGCTACGCAAGACTTTTATTCGAATTACTGATCGTCGCATGTATATCTTTAGTAATCGGCCGTATTTGTTCGGTATTTTTTATTTCACCGATCCCCCTGCCGATCTTACTAAGGCTAAACTCAAAGGATTGAGCTATGTAAAGCGAGAAGATTTTAAACTTGAACCAGACAAGAAAACTGGTGCGCCAATTGTTACTGTTCAATCTCCAAGCATAATTGGTTTGCCAATCTACTACGAGCTCAAATTTCAAAATGCGGAAAAAGCGATTGAGGTTATCCAAGGTAAATAAAAGGAAGGTAAATTACCTTCCTTTTAAAAATACTATGTAGAAAACGATTTGGAATTCTACTTCAGAGGCCAGACTGTCGTTGTTGGTTAGTGTTCTTCCTGGTCGCAGTTAGGAAGCGCTTTAGTTACTTTAGAGAATGGACAATAAGAAGAGTATTATAATAGTGGCTGAATAAGGTATTAAAATCCATCTTCTTTTTCTTTGCCATGCGGCATTAAACAACTTAGTTTTGAATTTTCCAGGTATTCTTCCGCAAATAATTTTTTTATAGCACTCAGAAACAATCCTCTCTGCACCAGCAATAGAAAGTAAATAGAATTTACCATTTAAAGTAGGGAAGTAATTTAATACTAGAAATCCGATTATAATTCCAATAGTTGGGCTGCGAAGAAATTTGCTCGGGCTGAAACCTTCAAATGGCGCGTCTTTTAGCATTCCACCTAAGGCCACAAATAAGCCCATAGTTAAGGCGAGATAGATATTTGCTTTACCAATGTCCAGGTAATATACAGCGAAAGCCAAAGTTAAATAGAGTAAACTTGCTAAAACAATCTTAATACCCCGATTATACCGAAGATTTAGATCAGAAGGTATGGAATATTTGGTCTGAGATTCTTTCCTGACAAGTGCCTTATATATTTCTGTGGTAATTCTTTCTAAACTAATTACAGATAGGGCAACAATAAAAAGAGGTAAATTGGAATCTATAATAAATAAGTATAAACTCCAAAGTATGCCGATGGCTAAACTTCTCATTACTTTCAGTACTTTAAATTCTTCGGCCAATAAATCCCCATAGATACCCCAGAGTATCATGTTGGTTACTCCGATCGCGCCAGAAAGTATGTATAGAAGCATATTTCTTTTTAACACCAATATTTTAACATGGCGTGGAGTTCTTTACAAACTAAAAACCGGTGCCTGTTTAGGTAACCGGGTTTTGCGGGAACAATGGGACAGTATTAGATTTTACTTTGGTTTCTCGGTTGTTTCCAATGCCGCAATTTTATTTAAGTCAAATAAGATAACTGCATCTCTTTTCTTATCGTAAAAAGCATTGCCGATTCTGGTATCAAAATAAGCTGGGCCTAGTATTGTTCTGGCTTCTTCTACTCTCATTTCTAGTTTTCTATATTCATTTTCGGGTAGGGTAGTATGTAGATTTTCAATTGTTGGTAATTCGAGCCACTTGGCAACAAAGTATCCTTCTCCTTGACTATCTGAAAAACCGTAATAAAGGTCAACTATCTCTACACCTTTTAAGTGTTTAAGTTTTTCTTTAGCTTCTAAAGAATCTTTTAGTTCCCTAAAACCATGGCAAGATTTAACAAAATAGGAGTTTTTTCCAATGTCAACCTTGTAATATTTAGTTTGGCACTGGTCTCTTCCTGGAATTTTCACTCCCTCTCTTACTAGGAAAAGCTTAATAGTTATATCTCCTTTAGACACATGATCCCCAACACTTTTAAGTTGGTCTGTAGTTTTTTGAAACATCTCAATTAATTCTGGCCTTTTGCGTATTTCTTTTTTAAAACTATGATCATATCCGTAAGATTTCTCAACACCCTCTCTAAAGGTAAAACTATTTTGCATATAAAAAGTTATTTAACTATATAGATAATAACATTGTCCATTGAAAAAATCTAGGCAGTGCTTTAATTTGTTTAAACAAAAGTCTCGTTTTGGTATAATAATAAAAACCCCGCTATTTAAGCGGAGTTTAGTGTATAAGATATCGGAGCGGGAACAACGGAACGAAGTTAGAACTTGGTTTACCTTGTTAAAGCCTGTTCTTCTACCTTGTTTACCCTAATATAACCTTCACCACGTTCACCAGGTTCACATAAACAAAAAATACCCACCACTTAGGTAGGTATTTTAATTTAGTCCCGTTCGCTTTTTAACCGCCTTTGTCTAAAAGATGATTTCAAACAAAGGTGGTGAAGCGAAGGGGATCGTCCACCACTGGTTAGTCGGACCTCGAATTGTGTGCATCGTCCCTCCTAGCGGAACGCAGCTTCGAGCTGCTTACGGGCTGCTTTCGGGTTCGTGGTGTAGACCACGATCTCTTGCAGTGAGGTGTTGCCTCGGATGGTGACCTTCCAGCCGCCGTTCACTTCGACGAATTTGATGGCACGTTGCCCCGTGGGCACTTTACGGATTTGCCCGAGAGACACCCTCGACACCACCTGCATCTTGCGCGCCGCGTCAACGACGCCCTCAGCCGCGTCGATGAGGGTGGTGTGCCGACCCATCTTTTCGCCCTGTCGATGTTTGGCCACGTTCATTCCTCCTCGTTTTGGTCCTCTTCACCAGATTTGCGGACCGATCATCATATCATATTTTATCGAAAAAGTCAATACCCTGTACAGGATGACCACATCGTAGACAAGCCCATCGTTTGCGAAGCAAACGAAAG
>CAZEEW010000004.1:0-85982 GCA_964511375.1 uncultured Gammaproteobacteria bacterium
CCTTTCGTTTGCTTCGCAAACGATGGGCTTGTCTACGATGTGGTCATCCTGTACATTAACTTGGCTTTTTTAGCAATTTATGCTAAAATAGCCTGAACTATGTTAGGTGAAATTTGGTTTACATATCTATATCAGCCACTATTTAACGCGCTGATTTGGATTTATACCTTTATTGCTGGACAGAATTTAGGCTGGGCCGTAGTCTGGCTCACTATTTTTTTACGTTTGCTTTTACTCCCCCTAACAATCATCTCAGAGAGAAATGCGATTAGAGAAGATAAAGTAGAAGCCGAGGCAGCTAAAATTGCTGAAGCATATAAGCATGATAAAGTAGCTCAGAAAGAAGAGATTAGAAAATTGATGAAAAAGAATAAAGTCTCGCCTTGGGCGAAAGTTTTCTCTTTGGCAATTCAGTTTCTTGTTTTGATCTTGTTGTATCAAGTATTCGTTCGAGGTATTACGGGAGAAAAAGTAGTTAAGATTCTATATCCTTCGATTGATTTCCCTGGTGCAATTAATATTATTTTTTACGGATTTAACATTGGTAAAACACATGACTGGATCTGGTCGGGTGTTGTGGCAGTGTATTTGTTTGTTTCTATTTTAATTGAAAATGGTTCGGGTAAAAAGATGGATAAATCTAAGGCTAGTTTTGCCATAATTTTTCCCCTGTTTACTTTTTTTGCCTTATGGTTCCTGCCTATGGTTAAGGCTCTGTTTATTTTGACTTCCATGATTTTTTCTGATATTATTAAGCTGTTCCGTACAGTGTTCTTTCCGGTTAAACCTTAATTTTAATATATGGCTGGCGACTCACTAGATAAACTAATGTATTCATTTGTCGTGGAGGACGTTCTTAAGGGTTTGTTTATTTACGTTCCGCCAGGTTATGTTGCCTGTGTGTATGATCTAGGACGTGGTGTTTTGAAAAAAGTTTTAACACCTGGTTTGCACCTGAAAATTCCTTTTTGGCAGAAAGCCAAGTTGTTCAATACCCAGACTTTAGAATACAGCATCTCACGTCAGTTTGATGCGCAAAACGAAAAGGCGATGGGGGATATCCCGATTGCTGCAGTAACCGAAGATGGCAAGCGAGTGGGGGTTGAAGGTACAGTTTTGTTACGTTTAGATGTTCACCAGATCCCTTCGATCTGGCAAACAATCGGTGAAGACTTTGTAGCTAAGATTGTGCGTCCAACCATCCGTAGTCGTATACGCATGGTTTTTAGTCGGTTTAACCATGGAGATATTGTGGGTGGAAAGCGTGACGCTGTCGAGATGGAACTAAAGAATGAATTAGAGCGCATTTTCTATGCTCGGGGTATCTATGTGGAAAATGTCCTTTTAAGTGAAATTTCGCAAATTAATCAGTAAAATTAGCCAAAAAGCTCCTCTAACAAGAGGAGCTTTTGCTGTGGATAAGGGAGTTATTGACACTTATAGTAGAAGTGGTATATTATCACTCGTGAGTCTTGAGTGATAATATGAATTCTCGTCAAGAAAAACTTCTAAAACTCGTCATAGATAATCATATTGAAACCGCCGAACCAGTTGGCTCGAAGTTTTTGGTTTCGGAAAGTAAATTGGATTGGAGTGAGGCCACAGTTCGCAATGAGCTTAGAGAACTAGAGGAAGAGGGGTATTTAACACATCCTCATACCTCAGCTGGTCGAATGCCGACGGAAAAAGGCTATCGTTTTTATTTGAATTCTTTAGATTTGGCCAAAGGCCAGGTTAGTAAAAAGAGTAATGAATTATTGCTAGGTCTTAAAGAGTCTAAAGGAGACGACGAAACTAAAGGAAAAGTTTTAGCCAAAACTTTGGCTGAAATTTCTAAGCAAACTGTTATTGTAGCTTTTTCTCCAGAGAAAATATATTACACAGGTTTAACTAACTTATTTCAACAGCCAGAATTTTCCGAATTAAATTTAGTTGTAAATTTAACCAATGTATTTGACCGTTGCGAGGAGTGTGTTGAGCAGTTTTATGATGAAGTCGTAAATGAACCAAAGTATTATATTGGCAACGACCAACCGTTTGGCTCAATGTTAAGTGTTTTAGCCGCTCGATGGCCGAAGACAGACAATGGACTTATTGCTTTACTTGGTCCAATGCGGATGGATTATTTAAATAATTATGCCTTGTTAAAACGGGCGTTAGAAGTTGTATAAAATATGACTAACGATGACTTACAAGATAAAGTAAATAACCCTGAGGAAGAAAAAGGGGAGGATGAAGAAAAGGAAAATGAAGAGCCTGAGCAAGAACCTGAGACGGAAGAGGAAAGAGAGAAAAGTAAAAAAGGATTTTTCCATCGTGAGTGTAAGAATTGTGAAAAATACAAAATTGAGCGGGATGAATTTAAGGTTGGTTGGCAAAGAGCTTTGGCAGATTACAAAAATTTGCAACAAGAAATCGCTAGTCGACGGAGTGAATGGTCACAGTTAAGTGAACAGCAAATTTTAGAAGAGTTTATCCCGGTTTATGAGAATTTTAAAAAAGCCTTCGGACACCATCCTGAATTAGATGGTGAAAATGAGGAGCACAAAAAGATGAAGAATTGGACGGACGGCATTGGATATATTATGAAACTGTTTGGTGATGTTTTAAAAAATCACGGCGTAGAAGAGATAAAAACTGTAGACGAAAAATTTGATCCACGATTCCATGAATCAGTTGGTGAAGAAGAAAGCGGCAAAGAACCAGGAACAATTTTAAAAGAAGTTTCCGGTGGTTACAAAATGAATGAGCGCGTAATTAAGGTGGCTAGAGTAATAATTTCTAAATAATTAATTAAACATCTAATTTCTTTACCTACCGTGCGGTAGCTAAAGAATAACTAAGGAGAATATTCATATGTCATTAATACGTTGGACTCCCATGTGGGACCCATTTGAGGAGATGGACGAGATGATGAACCGTCTCCCAGCTGTCCAGAGTGGACAGGGAATGCAAAAGGCTTTTGTGCCAGCCATGGATATTTACCAAACAGATAAAGCCGTAGTACTAGAGACACCTTTGGCTGGTGTTAAGCCAGAAGACGTTACTGTCACAGTTGAAAAAGGTGTTTTAACAGTACAAGGCCAAAGCAGCAAAGAGCATGAGGTAGATGAAAAGAATTATTATCGTAAAGAAGTACGTAGCGGTTCCTTCTTCCGCCAAGTTGCATTACCGGTACCAGTTACTGAAGATAAAGTAACTGCTGAATTTGAAAATGGTATTTTGAAAGTTACTTGTCCAAAGGCTCAACCAACTGCCGCAAAGAAGGTTAGTGTGAAGGTGGTAAAGAAAGAGAATGGTAAAAAATAATTATCATTCTAGAACGAGGGGCATCTTGCATGCCTCTTCTCTAGGGGGATAAGGCATTTCTAAATCTTATTAATCAAATTTAATTTATTGTATACACGTATGTCAAAAGTTCTCGGAATCGATTTGGGTACAACTAATTCCTGTATGGCGATTATTGAGGGTGGACAGCCAAAGGTTTTAGAAAATAAAGAAGGTGCTCGTACCACACCATCAGTTATCGCCATGTCAAAAAATGGTGAAAGATTAGTTGGTCAATTAGCGAAGCGTCAGGCGGTTACTAATCCAGAAAATACTTTGTATTCCATCAAGCGTTTAATTGGTCGTCGTTGGGATGACGCTGAAGTACAGCGCGATCTAAAATTAATGCCGTACAAGATCGTTAAGAGTGGTGATGGCGTTAAAGTCGCAATGAGTGGCAAAGAATACTCACCACAAGAAATTTCCGCCATGGTTTTACAGAAATTAAAGGCAGATGCTGAAGAGCGTTTGGGTGAAAAAATTACCGAAGCAGTTATTACTGTTCCAGCCTATTTCGATGATTCACAACGTCAGGCAACTAAAGATGCCGGTGAAATCGCTGGCCTAAATGTATTGCGCATTGTTAACGAACCAACTGCTGCTGCTCTGGCCTATGGTTTTGACAAAAAAACTGAGCACAAGATTGCTGTCTACGACTTAGGTGGTGGTACTTTCGATATCTCCATCTTGGAAGTAGCTCCTGACACGGTTCAAGTATTATCTACTAATGGTGATACTCACCTTGGTGGTGATGATTTTGATCAAGTTCTTATTCAATGGATTTTGGATGAGTTTAAGAAAGATCAAGGAATTGACCTGGGTAATGATCCATTAGCACTACAGCGTATTAAAGAGGCAGCGGAAAAAGCAAAAATTGAATTATCTACAGCACAAGAAAGTGAAATTAACCAGCCGTTTATTACCTCTGACGCTAGTGGCCCAAAACACTTGGTCATGAAATTAACTCGTGCCAAATTGGAAGAGTTAGTCGGCGAATTGGTGCAGAAAACTTTAACCCCAGTTAAAAAGGCCTTGGAAGATGCTAAGCTTTCAACCGGAGATATTCACGAAGTAGTTATGGTTGGTGGTATGACTCGTATGCCACTCGTATTACAGACAGTGGAAAAATTCTTTAATAAAAAACCAAATATTAGTGTTAACCCAGATGAGGTAGTCGCCATGGGTGCTGCAGTACAGGGCGGTGTGTTGCGCGGAGATGTAAAAGACGTCTTGTTGCTTGACGTTACACCGTTATCATTTGGTATTGAAACTTTAGGTGGAGTAATGACCAAGTTAATCGAGCGTAACACCACCATTCCAACTTCAAAGTCCCAGGTATTTTCAACTGCCGCAGATAACCAACCAGCTGTGGAAATTCATGTTTTACAAGGTGAACGGCCAATGGCAGGAGATAATAAGACCTTGGGTAAGTTTATTTTGGACGGCATCCCACCTGCACCACGTGGTGTGCCGCAGGTTGAAGTATCTTTTGACATTGATGCAAATGGCATCTTAAATGTTAAAGCGAAAGACAAAGCAACTAATAAAGAACAGTCCATTCGTATTGAAGCCTCCTCTGGTTTAAGTAAAGACGAAATTGAGAAGATGAAGAAGGAAGCTGAAGCACATGCAGATGAAGATAAAAAGAAACAAGAACTTATCGAAACAAAGAATCTGGCGGACACCATGATCTACACCACTGAAAAAATGATGAAAGAAGTGGAAGAAAAGAAAGTAGATATTACTGCTGAAGAGAAGACTAAAGTAGAAGAAGGTCTTAAGGCTCTGAAGGAGGTAAAGGATAAAGATGATGTTGAGGCCATTAAAAAGGCGTCTGAAGAATTGTCTAAAGCTGCTCAGACCGTTGGTATGAAAATGTACCAAGCTAACCAGGCTCAACCTGGTGCGACCGGCAATACTGATAGTGAACAAAAAACTGAAGAGAAGAAAGATGATAAAAAAGATGATGGACCGATTGAAGGCGAAGTGGTAAAATAATTGAGTAATTTTTACTAGGGCAGGCAAAACCTGCCCTAGGTTACATCTTGCGGTTTATTATTTTTACCAAATAAACATGGAAAAATATTTAATATTAGGTCTGGCGTTTATAATCATTGCGGTTATTGTTTCTACTCTGATTGGCAAAAAAAGAAGTTGGGGGAATTTTAAATTTTTAGAGGGAGAAAAAGTGGAATTAGAAGAAGATGGCATAAAGGTTAACTTTAGTGCTCCGCCTAGAAATACCTATGTAAAAGCGCAGGTAAAAATTACCAATAAAAGAATAATAATAGTAGCAGCTAATTTATTTAATAGGCAAGGTACTGTCTGGTGGGTGTTTAACTATGCTTCTTCGTTGCCCGATGGTAGTTTGTTAGGTAATAGTTTGAAAGGCGAATATTACATAAATAAAAAGGATATTAAAATTGAACGAGATGAGGATGGTAGGGAATATCTTTGTTGTGAGGGAAAAATGAGTGAAAGGATCTACCGTTTTAAAATAAAAATGCCACTAGTTAATCTGTCTCGAACAAAAGAAATAATTGGTTTAAACTAGGGAATAAATTATGCCCAAAGATTATTACAAAATACTTGGTGTAGAAAAAAACGCCTCAGCCGATGAGATCAAGCGGGCTTTTAAGAAACTCGCTATGCAGCATCATCCGGATCGACCGGGTGGAGATGAGGCAAAATTTAAAGAAATAAATGAAGCTTACCAGGTTCTAGGTGACGCGGATAAACGGTCACGTTATGACCAGTATGGTAGCGACTTTGAACAACAAGGTGGTTTCGGTCAAGGCATGAACTGGGAAGATTTTATGCGTGCAGCTCGTGGTCAGGGAGGAGGCGGGTTTTCAAGTGGTGGATTTGACTTCGGTGGTGTGGATCTTGGGGATATCTTTGGTGAGATGTTTGGCTTTGGTGGTGGGCGTTCGTCTGGTCGTCGCGCCAGGCGTGGTCAGGATATACAGGTAGATATACAATTAGATTTTAAAGAAGCAGCTTTTGGTCTTGAAAAAGAAATTTCTTTACGTAAACAATCTAAATGTGATGTTTGTAATGGTAGTGGCAGTGAACCAGGTAGTAAAATGGAAAAGTGTCACACTTGTCAGGGGCAAGGGCAAGTAGTACAAAACCAGAGAACTATTTTAGGCACCATGCAGACAGTTGTTACTTGTCCGGATTGTCATGGTCGTGGTGAAAAACCAAACAAGAAATGTAAACATTGTGGAGGAGATGGAATATTAGCAAAAACCGAAACTCTAAAAGTGAAGGTTCCGGCCGGTATTGACGATGGACAATCCATTCGTCTGGAGGGACGAGGGGAAACTGCTCCGCATGGTGGAATGAGTGGTGACTTGTATGTCCGTGTACATGTTAAGCCACTAAAAGGTTTTGAACGCGATGGATTTGATGTTTTCACTGAAAATGAGATTAGCTATTCTCAAGCAGTACTCGGTGGTAAAATCGAAGTGGAAACCCTGGAGGGCCCGGTCAAGTTGGTGGTACCAGAAGGAACTGAGTCTGGACAATTAATAAGACTTCGTGGTAAAGGAATACCGCATATTGGTAATGGCGGGAGGGGAGACCAATATGTTAAGGTAAAAATTCGGGTGCCTAAAAAAGTCAGCCGTGAATTAAGAAAAAAATTGGAAGATCTAGACATCTAGACTGTTCACCTTGCAAGGATAATGTCTAGTAGGGTATACTTCTTTTGTTATGGGAAGCCCAAAGGACAAAAAGCGTTTCCAACAGTTTTACGAGGAAAATTTTGACAAAGTTTATCGCTTTGTCTTGTTTCGTGTTAAAGGAAATAAAGAGAAAGCTGAGGATTTAGTTTCAGAAATTTTTATCAAGGCCCTGGAGCATTTTGATGATTATGACGAAACTCGTGGCAAAAGTGCTTGGCTTCTTATGATCGCTCGTAACCACGTAATTAGTTCCTGGAGAGATGAACGAATTACGACGGTTTCTTTGGCGGTAACTGATGACGAAGGGGATCAGGTAGAAGAGGATTTTTACCTTATTTCTAAAGCAAAAGAGGCGGTGCGAGTAGGGCAGGTGGAGCAAGAAGTGCGTGAATTAATTGCTAAATTAAGCCCAGAAGACGCGGAAATTGTAACTTTTCATTACCTTTTTGGGTATAGTTATAAGGAAATCGCGGAAATGCAGAATATGACTGAGGGGGCTGTTAAGGTGGCCGCGCACCGAGCCATAAAGAAACTCCGAGAACTTTTATGATAAAACTTCGATATAAATTGTGGAAAACGAAACGAGGTCTTGCACCGGAAGCTCTGTTTAAAGAGAGTTTACGGAAAGAGCTAGATCGAGCCTGGGATCTGAAATATGGCTCGGTGCCTTGGTTCCAGTCGGCATGGTTCCGTTATGTCTTAGTACCTACGACGGCTGTATTTTTAGTTATTTTTGCAGGTACAGGTGCTTATGCCTATACTTCCCCAGAAGTAACTGAAGGAAATTTGTTATATCCAATTAAAACAGCAGTAGAAAAAGTGGAAGAAAAATTGAGTGTTACCCCTAAAATGAAGACTCAGTTTTATATCCGTCAGTTAGATCGTCGCTATCAAGAAGCCGCAGCTGTAGGAAAAAAGATTAAAACTAAACCAGCTAACACTGTGATAGAAACCGTTAAGGTTCAGGCTGGATTAGTAGAGAAGATAAATCAAGTCGAGAAAAAACTGGTGGAACAAAAACAGGTAATTCCATCCAACACTTTAAATGAAGTGAAGTTAAAAGCGAAAATTCAAGATGTTCTAAAAGAGTCGGAAGTTAAAAAAAGATTAATTGTTATACCGACAACAACGATTAAAATTCGTGAGTTGGATCCAGATAAAATGAAAGTTAATCAAAACGGAAAAGAGAAAACTGAATTAGAAAGAAAATTGGAAGAGGTGGGTAAAAAACAAACTGAGAAAAAAGAACTGAGAAAATTAGAATTAGAAAAAGTACAGGAAAAATTGTCTCCGGAAAAAATTGAGACTTCGACCAGTCTTTTGCCAAAGGTTGTAAAGCCCAGCGAGAAATTTAAGGAAATTTTAGAACGGGCCAAGAGTCTTTTACCAGTTTTGCGAAAAGATTGTAATAATTGTTACGCAGTTACTTCCACTCCGGCTATTTTGAAAAATAGTATGCCGGTTAAAGTAGTTGTTCCGACAAGCACTAGGCGAATTTATCCTGTCCCTTCCACTACTCCAAAGCCAGTAACCTCTACCCAAAGCGTTTCCCCATATTACAAACCTGTCCCAAGTCCGATCGCCACCAGCACAATTAAGTATCCAACAACGACGATAAGAGTTTCGCCAACTACTACTCCTAAATACACTACCTCAACAATTTATCTTAAACCGATTACTACTTCAAGCACCTCCACTGTCCTTTATTCGAGATAAACAACCCTCGGTATGTAAAAACTCCCTTAACGGGGAGTTTTTACGTTGTCTAATGTTTGGTTGACCAGTTTATCTGCTTCTTGGTTTTTGGCGCGGAGAACGTGGCGAAAATTTACTTTTTTAAATTGTTGTGACAGGTTATATGCTTTAACAAAAAGTTTTTGTAAACTCGGCTCACGGATTTTGTATACGCCATTCATTTGCTTCATAACTAATTCACTGTCCATGACACAGTCTGCTTCTGTTGCGCCGAGCTCTCGGGCTTTTTCTAGTCCGGCAATTAAGGCGGAATATTCCGCAAAATTGTTAGTTTGTTCGCCTAAATATTCTCCAAAGGCCGCGATAGTCTCACCCTTGTCGTTTTTTATCACCACTCCAAGTGCTGCTCGA
Organism: uncultured Gammaproteobacteria bacterium; assembly: GCA_964511375.1. Classification (GTDB taxonomy): domain Bacteria; phylum Patescibacteriota; class Patescibacteriia; order Magasanikbacterales; family GWA2-37-8; genus DATDYA01. Next base: position 9,123 of record CAZEEW010000004.1, read on the forward strand.
CCAGGGTTTCCCCGGGATCCGCCGTCAGTATAAATAGTTAATTTTGACATAAAATTAGTACTCAAGTTGCCACAATCCAGTTTGTTTATTAAGTACACCGCTAAAATACAGAATACGTTTTTCGGTGTTAGCTACGGGGTTAGAAATAGTCTGTTCTAGTAAGGGCGTGTTTACTAAATAATAGGGGTGCATGATAGTGGTCTTTTCTGCCCAAACTAATAAAAGAGCGTTGTATTCATCTAATGGTAATACTTCTTTTAAGGTTTCGCCCGATCGGGTCAAAAGCGCTGGCTCTTCACTGTAGTTAAAAGTTCGCAGTTCAGACGCAGTCCAGAATAGCCACCAGTCATTGTAGCGGGAGATCAGACTTTTATCAGCATTAAAGTTCAGACGACGACCAGAATATACAAGGGTTAGTTCAGAATTAGCTCCAGCCTTAATTAGAGCAGTATCCTTCTTTACACCGAGGATGCTTGGCTTACTACCTTCTGGTAGATCAACTTCTAGAGCTCGCTCAAAATAACCATAGACATCGTGGACTAGTTCCCATTGCAAAGTGGTACTGCTAGGGCGGATTATCCAAAGTTCCGAATTGTCTAAATACCAATCAGCATATTGTTCAATGCTTAAAACGCGATCTTGTTTGGAAGTTAGGTTGTAGGCGTTAAGAGTATTGTTGTCTAAACTATAATATATCTCTCCGCCATTGTTGGTCCATTGGAATTTGATAATTGTGTCTCCAGGCGCACTTTGTAAGGTTTGGCGGTCAGAGGCATTTTCTGCATTGAAAATATTAACACTTTTAATGTTGTTCTTATCCTCACTTACGGCAAGCAGATTTTTATTTTTTGCCCAGACTAAATAAGGGCTCGAAGTAGAATTAAAAGTGATTAGTGTAGTATCTGAATTGTCTTCGGTATTTCTTAGTTTAATTTCCGTGATGTTATTATTTTTTAAAGCATAAGATAGAAAACGGCCGTCATTAGACAAGGCTATTGCTTGAATATTCCCGTTTTGTAAAAGGAGGGGCTGTTTCCTGCGGATTAAATTTATTTCTTTGATATATACTGTTTGTTTGTTTTTAACTTCTACTTCTTTAAGCCAGGGCAGGTAATCATCTGCTTCTAAGCGAATAGTGTATTTTCCTGGTGTAATATTATTAAGTCTAATTGGTACTTTACTTTTTAAGCGAATATTATTTAAATAGGCGATAGCGGTTTCTGGCTCAACATCAATACTGATTGCGCCGGTCTCGCGTAGTAACCCCGCTTGCCAATCATAGCGGTAGCCAATGGAGTAGAGGATAACAATCGGGGATATGGCGAAAAAAGCCGCTATAAACAAGCCGAGTAGAATTAGACGAAAGGGTTTGGTAAATTTGGCGCCTGGATACTCCATATTGTCAAGTAAGGCTAAAATAGGTATACTTAATAATAATCTAAACTTCTAAAACAGTCAAAATATGACCTATTTAACCGTTGAAGGTGGGCATAAATTAAAGGGTGAAATTGAGAATCAATCAGCGAAAAATGCCGCTCTTTACGTTTTATATGCGGCTTTAATGATTAAAGGAATAACTACTCTAGAGAATGTGCCAGAGATAGAAGAAGTTAACCGCACTCTCGAGTTATTCAAAAGCATCGGTGTGGGGGTGAAAAAAGAGGGTAAGGGTAAGTTAACCTTGGATGTTAGTAAAAAGATTGATATAAACAATGTAAACCGTGAGGTTTGTGAAAAAACTCGGGTCTCCTTGTTTTTGTTCGGTGCCCTAACTAAGCGCGCTAATGATTTTAAGGTGTACAAAACTGGTGGTTGTAAATTAGGTAAAAGAACAATTAAGCCCCACGTATTTGCTTTAGAAAAATTGGGTGTGGTAATTGAATCAAAAGACGACCATTACTTTGTTCACTACAATGCCCTAAAGGGGAACAAGATTGTTATGTATGAATCGGGAGATACTGCGACTGGCAATGCTATTATGGCTGCGGTTTTGGCGAAAGGAAAAACTGTGATTAAAATGGCGTCAGCTAATTACATGGTGCAAGACCTGTGTTTCTTTTTGCAAAAAGCCGGGGCAAAGATTAAGGGTGTTGGTACTACAACCTTAGAAATTGAGGGTGTTACTAGTTTGAAACCGGTAAAAAATTATCCAATTATGCCTGATCCAATTGTAGCCATGACATTTTTAGCCGCAGGGATTGTGACTGGGGGAGAGATTACGGTAAAGAATTGTCCTTTAGAGTTTTTGGAACTTGAACTGGCTAAATTGGAAGTTATGGGACAGAAGTTCAGCTTACTTCGACCACGAAAATCTAAAAATGGTAAATTTGACGTTGTAGACATTAAACTTGCACCTAGTAAGCTGCAGGCTTTGCCAGATAAAATCGAAGGTCGACCTTTTCCAGGATTGAATATCGATAACTTACCGTTGTTCATACCGATTTTGACCCAAGCCGAAGGCCGCACCTTAGTACACGACTGGGCCTATGAAAATCGGGCGGTATATGCTCTAGACTTGCAGAAAATGGGTGCGCAAGTAACGCTATTGGATCCACATCGGGTTTGGGTAGAAGGCCCAACTAAATTAAAAGGAAAAGAATTAATTGCTCCGCCAGCTTTACGACCAGCGGTAAATGTATTAATCTCAATGTTGGCTGCCGACGGCAAGTCGATACTTCGCAACACCTACGAAATTGATCGCGGCTATGAGAATTTATACGAAGTGCTAAATAAGGCAGGAGCAAGAATCGAGGTAGTTAAGGAGTAATATAATAATATAGATCAATTGAAATTATGGATACATCACCTGTAAAGCAAAGAGCTCATCGGTACATTGGCGTATATCTTACAATCATTGTTTTTATCGTTGCTTTTGGCTTTGGTATTTTTGTCGGCCAAGGTTGGGCGATTAAAAAACAAATATCTAATGCCGATGGTAATGTCGAAATAAGCAAGGTCTTAGATTTAAATCGCAAGTTAAACAAGAGTGACAGCGTTGAATTCGAACAATTTTGGGATGTTTGGGACCGGGTAAAGGAAAAATACGTTAAACAACCAGTTAAAGATGTAGATTTGTTTTATGGCGCCATTCAAGGGCTGGTCATGTCTTTGGATGATCCGTATTCAGTGTATTTGCCGCCACAAGAGGCCGCAGACTTTGCCGAAAGTTTATCCGGTGAATTTACAGGTATTGGCGCAGAGATTGGTATGAAAAAGGGCCAAATTATGGTTATTGCACCTTTGGATAACACACCAGCGCAAAGAGCGGGTCTTCGACCGGGGGATGCGGTAATTAGTATCAATGACGAAGATACTTTTGGCATGAATGTTAATACCGCCGTAGAAAAAATCCGGGGTGAGGCTGGCACTGAGGTAAAATTAGTTATTTACCGGGAAGGTCAACAAGAGCCAAAAGAGTTTAAGATTAAACGAGAGAAGATTAACGTACCATCTGTTCGTTTAACCATGCGTGAAGATAATCTGGCTTACATTCGTGTCATGCAGTTTAATGCGGATACGACTTCACAGATGGATCGGGCGATTAAAGATTTAAAAAAGAAAAATGCCAGTGGGATAATTTTAGATTTACGTAGCAATCCAGGCGGGTATTTAGATGCCGCGATTGAAATGGGTAGTGAGTGGGTAAAAGAGGGGGTAATTGTAAGTGAAAGATCAACTGGTGGTCAAAAAAGAGACCATCGTTCTAGTGGTGTGCATCGTTTAGCTGGTATACCGACCGTGGTCTTAGTTAATGGTGGTTCAGCCTCGGCTTCGGAGATCGTGGCTGGTGCGTTAAAAGACCATAAATTAGCAATGATCGTGGGCGAACAAACTTATGGTAAAGGATCGGTACAAGATTTTGAGCTCTTCCCAGATGGTTCAGCACTGAAGATAACGATTGCTGAATGGCTAACGCCGAATGGACAAAACATAAATGATCAGGGTATTGCCCCGGATGTTGAAGTAAAAGAAGACTATGCGAATGAGGCGGTGGGAGAGGACGTTGTGGTAGATAAGGCGGTGGAGATTTTAAAGAAATAAGAAATGAACAGACAACAAAACCTGCCTCACGGCAGGTTTCTTGTTTTGTTAGATTCTTTCTTCCCAGTGGTTGTCTGATTCAACTTCCAGTTCCAGGAATACTTTTTTGTTTCGTGCGGTAGACAATTCTTTTCGTGCGGCAATGCCAATTTCCTTCAAAGCTCGACCACCAGCCCCGATAATCATCTTCTTGTATCGTTTATCTGAAGTTAAAATAACGGCATGTACCACCAAGATGTCTGGTTTATCTTCAATTTCTCGTACTTCGACATGAGTGCTGTAGGGTACTTCTTGCCGTAAAGCGAGGAGAATTTTTTCACGGATTACTTCGGCCATCCAGAATTTTTGGTCAATATTCGTTAATTGTTCTGGTGGGTAAAGTGGGTCGCCCTCTGGTAAGAGTTCAAAGATTTTCTTTTTTAATGGCTCAACATGTCTTGCGTGTAAGGCAGATAATTCAAAAATAGCGGCAAAGTCATCGGACATTTCTTTGTAGTTATCTAAGAATTCTTTTTCTCGTTCAGCGAGATCAGACTTGTTAATAACCATTATTTTTGGCACAGAAGCTTTGCGTAACAAAGACAGGATAAATCTTTCTTCAGCACCAATGGCTTTCGTCGGGTCAACAACATAGATAATTAAGTCAATATCATGTAAGGCTTCTTCAACTCGTTCGGTCAGAATACCACCGAGGTTGTCATTACTAGATTTAAAAATACCTGGGGTATCAACAAGTACAGCTTGTCCTTCTGGTGCGTTAACAACACCATGAATAATGTTTCTGGTGGTTTGCGGTTTGTGGGTTACGGCGGCCAGTTTGGTGCCGACTAAAGTGTTAAGCAAGGTTGACTTACCCACATTAGAGCGTCCGACCAAAGTAACCATTCCAGATTTTAATTGTGGAGCCTGAGCGGCTTTCTCTGGAAGGTTGCCGGTAGAGATTTTTTTAGTTTTAGGCATAGAATATATAACTATTTTTTGGCTTAAAATAACCGATCTCATCTATGTTGCCAAGGTAGTCTAAATATACTATACTAAAAAATAGGTTTTAGCAAGGAGTAGACTAGGCATCTTATTGTTTATGAAAGTCATATTATTACACAAAGTACCAGGCGTCGGAGATATTGACGATGTCGTTGAGGTGGCCGAAGGTTATGCCCGCAATTTTTTGTTTCCAAACCACTTTGCCGTACAAGCTTCTAACCAGTCAGTGCACCAAAAGGAAGAGCAAGCCAAGAAAAAGGCTCGTATAGCTGAACGGGATTTGCAAGAGCAACAATCCCTGGCCGCAAAATTGGACGGGTTAGAAGTAGAGCTGAAAGAGAAAGCCAACGAAATCGGTTTGCTATATGCAGCGGTGGGCCCGCAAAAGATTTCCGAAGTGCTAAACAAAATGGGTTTCAAGGTAGAAAGAAAGCAAATTTTGACACCGCAGATTAAATCAATAGGAGAACACAAAGTCACGGTTAAACTACGACATGGTTTAGAATCTGAATTCACCATCACTGTCTCTAAACAATAGCCTCCTCGTCTCTACGAGGGGGTTTTTGTTTTAATCAAATTAGTGTATAATATTCAATTGTTAATAACTTTTTCAAATAGCCTTTTAATTAAATATGCATACTAAGTATATCTTTGTTATTGGAGGTGTATTGTCTGGAGTAGGTAAGGGAGTAACGGCAGCATCAATTGGAAGAATGTTTAAGAATCGGGGTTTGAAAGTTTCGGCGATGAAAATTGATCCATATATTAATGTTGACGCGGGTACAATGAATCCTGTTGAACACGGAGAAGTGTTTGTAACAGATGATGGCTATGAGACAGATCAAGATATTGGTAACTATGAAAGGTTTCTCGACACAGATATTTTGTCAGACAATTATTTAACGACTGGTCGTGTTTACGAAAGCGTTATTCACAAAGAGCGTAGCATGTTTTACAAGGGTCGCTGTGTGCAGGTTGTGCCTCATATCCCGCTCGAAGTCGTCGATTCTATCAAACGGGCATCAGCCCAAGCTAAAGCTGATGTGATGATTATAGAAATTGGTGGTACCGTTGGCGAATACGAGAATATTCTGTTTTTAGAGGCAGCGAGAATGATGAAATTGGATAACCCGGAAGATGTAGCTTTTGTACTGGTAAGTTATATGCCAGTCCCGGGGCATATTGGTGAGATGAAAACCAAACCAACTCAGCATGCGGCTCGGGCTTTAAATAATAGCGGCATTCAACCGGATTTTATTGTGGCACGGGGTAGTACGGAATTAGATATCCCACGTCGTGAAAAGTTAGCATTTTTCTGTTGGTTAAAATCTCGTGACCATGTTATTTCCGCTCCAGATGTCGAAAGTATTTATGACATTCCCGCTGTATTTGAAAAACAACGATTTGCGGAATTATTGTCAAAAGATTTGCATTTTACTTTGCCTAAGGTAGTAGATAAAAAATGGGATAATTTTGCCAAGAAACTTAAGTCAGCTAAAAAGGTGGTTAAAATAGCTGTTGTTGGTAAATATTTTGGGACTGGGAAATACACCTTATCTGATTCATACATATCCGTAATTGAGGCAGCTAAGCATGCGGCTACACATAATGGCGCACGCACAGAAATGACCTGGGTAGATTCTGAGGATTATGAGAAGGACCCGAAGAAAGTAAGTGAATTGGCTGATTATGACGCCGTTATTGTACCAGGTGGATTTGGGTCACGTGGCGTAGAGGGAATAATGGTAGCAATTCGTTATGCCCGTGAAAAGCAGATTCCTTACCTTGGTCTTTGTTATGGTATGCAGTTGGCTATGGTAGAGTTCGCCCGTAATGTTTTGGGACTCGAAAAAGCGAATGCTTTTGAAATAAATCCAAAGACGCCAGACCCAATTATACATATTAATGAAGAACAGGCAGCTAATGTCAAGAATCAACGTTATGGTGGTACATTAAGGCTCGGGGCTTACCGCTGTACACTGAAGAAAGGTAGTAGGGTGCAAAGACTGTATGGCCAAAAGGAAGTAAGTGAGCGTCACCGCCACCGTTTTGAATTTAATAATGATTATCGTAGTGTTATGGAAGAGAAGGGTGTCGAGTTTGTTGGTATTAATCCAGAAAAAAATTTAGTTGAGATAATTGAACTTAAAGATCATCCGTATTTTGTGGGTAGCCAATTCCATCCGGAATTGAAGTCTCGGCCGCTTCATCCGCATCCGTTATTCATGGGACTGGTAAAGGCGGCTTTGAAGAAATAAATTAACTAAAAAACAGAGTAGCACACTCTGTTTTTTCTTTTCAAATTTTATCTACCCTTAAATCCAAAAATTACATTAAGGGTTCGAAGTAGAATAACAATATCTAATAACAGACTGCGGTTTTTTATGTAATATAAATCGTATTCCAGTTTCCGCAAATTTTCTTCGGTGTTGCTATAGTAGCTTTTTTGTAATTGGGCCCAGCCAGTAAGACCTGGTTTAATCATGTGTCGTAATGGATAATACGGCATTTGGCTGGTGAGTTCTTGAACAAATTCCGGACGCTCTGGTCGAGGACCAATAATTCCCATGTCGCCTTTCAAGATGTTAATAAATTGAGGTATTTCATCAATACGAGCCAGGCGGAGAATCTTACCAATTTTGGTGATGCGTTCGTCTTTTTCTTTGGCATAGACTGGACCAGAAGTTTCTGCACTCCCGTCTTTACCCAAGACCTTCATGCTGCGGTATTTAATTATTTTAAATTTTTGGCCCATGCGGCCAACCCGTTCGTGGGTGAAGAAGATCGGACCAGGAGAAAAAAGTTTAATTAGAAGGGCGATGATGGGAAAAGTAGTGATAAACACTAGTCCAAGGATAATTGCAATCAGGTAGTCAGTAACAATGCGGAAGCGATCATAAATGCGCTTGTGCTGTTCGCGGAGGTTGGACAAAAACCAGGTTTGCGAAAAAGTAAATGGAGGAATACGCTTCATTAATTCTTCATAAAATTGTTCAAGGTCCAAGATGCTAACATGTCGGAAGAGCATGTCGTAAAGACTTTTAATTAGCTGTTCACTTTTTTCGAGGTTGGGGGCAATAACAATCATTCCAGGTTGAATATTGTCAATTTCGGATGTGCCAGTAAAAACTGGTACATCTAGCTTAAGATCTGAACTGTTTACATTTAATACACCTAAAATCGAGTAACCACGCTGTGGTTGTGATTTCAAGAAATTAATAATTTCAATTGTTTCTGATGTTGCGCCGACAAATAGTACACCTACTTGCCACAGATTCTTACTAATATGCCGGTTGTGGATGTATCTCCATAATGAGATTAACGCTAGATTAGACAAGGCCATGATGAGGAGAATTGTTTTGGGTGAAATTTGTAGGGTCGGATGAAGATAAAAATATATGATGCCCAATCCTAACCAAACACTGCAGGCCAGAATAATTTTTTGGTACGTGGCCCAGTTGTTTTTTAGTCGTCCCAAATCATAAAGACCAACAACAAACATGATTACTACAAAAAGAAGAAACAGTTGGGTGAGAGGAGAAAGTAGAGTAATAATACTTGTTGTGTCTGGTGTTTTAAGATAACGCAAGAAAATGGCAATATAAAAGCCAATATAGAGAAAAACAAGGTCCCCGAGCATGACAGTTAACTGGCGTAGGCGGTACATAGACTCTTTTAGAAAGGTAAAATATCGTGTATAATAAGTAAGTATGGTAGGATTTTACTCTAAAATATTGAAAAAAGCAATTGCTATTATAACCTTAGCCGTTTTTCTTGTTTTGCCGGTTATGACTTTGGCCAAGGTGCCAAATGATGCCAATTACCCCCTGCAGATGTCGTTTTGGGACAATGTTAATGCCCCTTTGGCTTGGGATTACTCTACTGGCTCAAGCGACGTAGTAGTCGCTGTAATAGACAGCGGGGCAGATATACTGAATCCGGATTTAGTGACGAATATTTGGCAAAACCCGCGCGAGATAGCCGGGAATGGTATTGACGATGACAATAATGGCTTTGTGGATGATATTAACGGTTGGAATTTCGTTGAGAACAATTCAGATATCCGTAATGCTATTCTTAATCGGAGTTCGGATGAAGAAGCAGTGAGCCATGGTACTTTGGTGGCTGGATTAATTGGGGCGGTCGGAAACAACGGAAGAAATGGTACGGGTATTAATTGGCAGGTTAAGATTATGCCTTTGCGTGCAATAGATAACTTGGGCTCAGGTTCTTATACAGATATTACCAGGGCAGTGGATTATGCTGTTCGAAACGGAGCCAGGGTAATAAGTATGAGTTTTGTTGGAGAAAATAATGACCCAGTGTTACGAGATAGCTTGCGGAGTGCTTATGAAAAAGGCATTGTGATTGTTGCAGCGGCTGGAAATAACCGTGATGACACTTCTGTTAATCCTTATTACCCACTATGTTATGATGCCTATGATTCAGAAAATTGGATTTTGGGGGTAACCTCCATTAATAGTAATAATCGTTTAAGCAGCTTTGCTAATTATGGTAGGTGTGTAGATATAGCCGCACCCGGCGAACGTATTTACAGCACAGAGCATTATCTTCCTGAACAGGGATATAACCAAGAGTTTGGTGGCATGTGGCAAGGGACTTCTTTTGCTACACCAATTGTGGCGGGAACGGCGGCTTTGCTTAAAGCAACTCGTCCAGAGTGGAAAGCGAAAGAAATTATTAATCAAATATTACAGACTGCCCAAAATATTGACAATGTCAATACTTCTTTTGTTGGACAAATAGGCAGAGGTAAACTAAACGCCGGGACAGCGGTGCAGCAAGCGGCAGAAACGCGCATTACCAAAAAGCCAGCTCTTATTACCAACCAGGAGGGAACTTTAGTTTATGTGAAAGATAACAGCCTTATGGCTTTTAACACCGCTGGTGCTGAATCATCCTTGTTGGCACGCGTGCAAGATGGAAAATTAATAGATTGGGGTAATAATGAAGATGGTGGTTGGTCGTTGCTAATTTACCGGGCACCATATTATTTTGTGCAAATAAGGGATAACGCTGGAGAATTTGTTACTGAATTTCCAGTAGGAGATGTTGACGAACTAAAAGCAAAAAAAGTAAATATCACTAGAATCGACGGCGCTTTTCGAGAGGAAGAACAACAGATAGTTGTAGCGGAAAACAAAAAAACTGCCACCGATATAGTTGTATTTAGTTTACAAGGTGAGGAAATAAATCGTTTTACTATTAATAAGAAATTGGATAATTGGAGTGTATATGGTAATTATGTTGCGACAGCACATTTTCAAACGGCTAATTTAATTTTAAGATTATATACTTTAGATGGTGAGTTAGTCGGGGAAAAGATTATTGCAAAAGCTTACGGGTTGGATGATCTAGATATAGGTATGCTCTGGGGAGGAGATAGCCCGCAAGTTGTCGCATTAGTTCGAAAAAGCCGTGACCGATCGAAATTAGAACGCACGGTTGTTGATTTGGGAAGCAATAGCACTCTGGTGCAGGGGATAAATAACCCTGGCACTAAGACTCGCTGGTATTTGGCCCTAACCGATATAGATGGGGATGGGCTGGACGATTATTTACCCTACCGCTTAATTGGTGGAAAACACAATCTTTACTCAGGTAAAGGGGAACTATTGGCTACCTGGCAGTTGCCTAAATTATAGCATTGCTAACCTGAAAGAAGAGTGGTATAATAGTGGTATGAAAACCACTATTTTTTAGCCTATTTTTTACTATGGATACGCCAATTTTTGAAAAGAAAAATGTCTTGGTGACAGGAGGTGCAGGATTTATTGGCTCGCACTTGTGTGAGCGTTTGCTAAAAGAAGCCAAAGTTATTTGTCTTGATGATTTTTCTAATTCTAATCCTGAGAATATTAGTCATCTTTTACAATATCCAGATTTTGAGTTTATTAAATACGATGTCAATAAACCAATAGATCTAGACCAGTTTGAAGAGTTAAATAAATTTAAAGTAAAATTTCAGGGAATCCAGGAGGTTTATCACCTGGCGTGTCCGACGAGCCCAAAAGATTTTGAAAAATTAAAGCTGAAATCCCTGTGGGCTAATTCTCAGGCCATGATTAATACTTTGGACTTAGCGGTAAAATATAAGGCAAAATATGTCTTTACTTCTAGCTCTGTAGTATATGGTGAAGCCACAGAAGGGAAAGAGATATTTAAAGAAACTGATGAGGGGATCGTTAATCATTTGTCGCCCCGAGCTTGTTATGACGAAGGGAAGAGATTTGCAGAGACTTGTGTAGAAACTTACCGACAAGTATATGGCGTGGATGCTAAAATTGCCCGCGTCTTTACCACTTACGGTCCGCGAATGAAATTATTTGAAGGTCAGTTAATTCCTGATTTTGTAATTAATGCTTTGGAAGGGAAGGACTTGGTAATCTATGGGGACAAAGATTTTTCTTATGCACTTTGTTATGTCTCAGATTTGGTTGATGGCTTAGTTAGACTAATGAATACAGGCCCAGAGGTTAAATTAGTAAACATGGGTAATGATGATATTGTTAAAATGTCTGAAGTAGCGGAAAAGATAATCGAAATGACCGGATCGAGCTCTAAGATTAATTATGAAGATCCATTATTATTCTTAACTAAGAAAGGCGCGCCCGATCTACATTATGCGAAAGATGTTTTAGGTTGGCTGCCATTAGTTCGTCTGGAAGATGGATTGAGAAAAACGATTGATTATGTAATTGCCAATAAGGAAGCTTTGCTATTCAACAATCATAATTAACATGTTGTTTGTTATTGTTCCGGCATATAATGAAGAAAAAAGAATTGGCCGCGTTATTAGCGGCCTTTTTGAACATGGTTACAACAATGTTGTCGTTGTTGATGATGGTTCAGTAGATAACACTAGTAAAGAGGCGAGGTTGCTAGGGGCAACGGTTTTAACTCACCCAGTAAATCGTGGGCAGGGTGCGGCTTTGCAAACTGGACACGAATTTGTTTTTGCGCGAGGAGCGGAAGTGGTGGTACATTTTGATGGCGATGGTCAATTTAACCCCGAGGACATTGCCCCAGCCGTCGAATTAGTAAGAAGTGGGGAATGTGACGTAATATTGGGGTCAAAGTTAATGGATGACCGTTCGAAGATCCCGTGGACAAAGCGCCACATCATAATTCCCATTGCTCGTTTTCTTAACCGTCTGTTCACTGGAGCAAAACTATCTGATGTGCATAATGGTTTTCGTGTCTTAAACCGCAAGGCGGTGGAAAAAATTGAAATAAGGAATAGTGGTATGGCGCATAATACTGAAATAGTACGGAAAATACGGGAAAGCGGGTTAAAATTTAAAGAATTACCGGTTGAAGTAACTTACCATGAATATGGCTTGGGACCGCGTGGTGGAATACAGATTGTCTATGATTTGTTCGTGTCCAAAATATTTAAATAGTTTTTATGCTTATTCAATACCTTTTGGTTTTAGTTTTCATCTACGGGTTAGCCAGATCAATCGTAAAATTTCGAAACAAAGAACTGTCTAAAATTAATTTACTAGTTTGGATCTTTTTGTGGTTGGTAGGTATTGTTACAGTCCTAGTTCCAGATACCACCTTCTCTGTCGCGCATTTTTTTGGTGTGGGTCGGGGTGCGGATTTAGTAATATATTTATCCCTGACTTTTTTGTTTTTAGTAGTATTCCGACTCGTCTCGAAGACTGAAAAAATGGAGCGAGATATTACCAAGTTAACAAGAAATATTGCTCTAGACAAAGTAAATAAAGAATAATTGTGAAAATTGCCCATGTTGTTGGTACATTCCCGCCACATTTAGGGGGGATGGGGAGTGTGGCCTTTGAAGAAGCACAAAGATTAAGCGAGTTAGGCCATGAGGTGGAGGTATATACAATGCAGTACCCAAATTTTGTTTACGAGAAATACAACTGGTCTTTTGTTATAAGAAGAACGAAGCCCTTTGTTAAACTCGGTGATGCTGGATTAATGCCTGGTTTAGTTAAATCCATAAAAGGTTTTGATTTAGTACATCTGCATTATCCCTTTTTTGGGGGAGCAGAAATGGTGTGGTTTGCCAAGATGTTTAACAAACAAAAATATGTGGTGACTTACCACATGGATGCTAAACCAGATACTTTTTTAAAGAAAGTAATACAGGCCAAGTATAATCTATTCTTGAGTTCGCATATTTTAAATAACGCCGAAAAAATTATTGTAGTAGATGATAATTTTTTCAATAGTTCTAAACTAAAAAAACGCGTTAAAAAGCCGGTGATTGAATTGTGGAATGGAGTAGATGAGCGAGTATTTCGTCCATTGATAGGGGCAAAAAATTTTGAACAAAAAACAAAAAAACTTCTTTTTGTCGGTAATTTATTAAAAGTTAAACGTTTGGATTTGTTATTAGAAACACTTAAAAATCTATCTTCAGAATATGAATTGTTGGTAGTGGGCAGTGGCTATGCTGAGGCCGAGTACAGAAAACATGTGCAGGAGTTAAACTTGGGCGATCAAGTAAGGTTTATTGGGGCGATTCAGGACAAGGAAACCTTGAATGATTATTATAATTCGGTTGATTGTACGGTAATACCAGCTAGTGACACCGAATCGTTTTCCCTTGTGGCTTTGGAGTCATTAGCGGCTGGTACGCCAGTAATAACTAGTGATTTGCCTGGCACGAAAGGAAGGATAGTTGATGGACAGGACGGTCTGTTGTTTAAGGCCGGAGATAGTACAGACCTAAAAGAAAAAATAGAAATATTCTTTGCCCGAACCAGCGAGGAAAGGAAAAAAATGGGGGAGGCGGGTAGAAGTAAGATTATTAATAGCTATACCTGGGATCAACATGTGCAAAAGCTGATTGAAATATATGGTCAGGCTTTACAGTAATATATAAATATATGGTTAAGGCCTTGCATGTTATTCCGGGTGCTTTTGATTATTTCGATGATATACGTAAAAGCGCGCTTCAATTAACAGATGCTTTGTCTGAGGTACAAGGATTAGAAGTAGAATATATTGTTTTGGAATATGGTATGCCAAAAGCTGGCCATGGTTCGTTTGAAGAAAGAATGACTGGCCGTGTACATCAAGGGTACGGCAAAGTTGAAGAAACTGTTGCCTCATTGGGGGAGTATGATATAGTGCATTTACATGCTCCGTTTTTAGGAGGAGCAAAGCAGATCATTAAATATTACAACGAAACAAGTAGCCCACCTGCACTAGTTATTACTTATTATCATGATCTCAAAATTACTGACCTTTTAAGTTACTATGTCCGTTGGTATAATCGGAAGTATTTGGGACAATTATTTGAAAAAGCCTCTGCGATTTTGGTTGCGGGGAAAAAAGGGGAATGGAAAGAACTAACAACTCAGCAAACCATAGTGGATAAGTATGATTTTTTAGGGGATATTTCGCTAAATCAAGAGCAAGTTGTCGAAAAGAACATTATAATGTATAATAATTTAGCTAATTAATTTGTTTAATTTATCTCATACACATTATGTCAGATAAAAAGACTTTCTTTGAAAGCCTTGAGCCAAAAAGCGCGTTAATCGTGGGGGTAGTTGCGGGTTTTTTGGTACTCGGAACAATTGGTTTTCTGGTTACACTCGGTATTTTACTCGGGGGAAACAATAATGCCGATTTAGCTTCAGACGACAACACGACTACGGTCAATGCTAATGTCACTAATAACACTCCACCGGTAATTCCAACTGTTCCAAAAGCCAAAAAGCCAAAAGTGGAACTTTTTGTAATGAGTTACTGCCCGTATGGTTTGCAGATGGAGAAAGCTTATTTACCCGCTTGGAATCTCTTAAAGGACAAGGCCGATATCAGTCTGAAGTTCGTTTCCTACGCCATGCATGGTTTGAAGGAAGTCGAAGAAAATACTCGTCAATATTGTATTGCTAAAGAACAAGAAGATAAATTTATCGCTTACCTTACTTGTTTTGCTGCCAAAGATGATACTCCTGGTTGTTTGAAAGAAGCAAAGATTAATGAAAGTAAAATGAATAGCTGTGTTACGAAAGCTAATAAAGATTTTGGCGTGATGGATAAATACAACGATCAAGCTTCTTGGTTGTCTGGTCGTTACCCAATCTACCCAATTCATCAGGCTGAGAACGATCAGTACGGTGTACAGGGATCACCAACCTTAGTTATTAACGGACAAGAGGCGAGTGTTTCTCGTACGCCAGAAGCTGTAAAGCTTGCAATTTGCGCTGGGTTCGAAAATGCTCCTAAGGAATGCGAAACAGTTTTGAGTAATGCTTCACCGCAACCAGGCTTTGGTAGCGGTACAGCCGCTGCAGCGGTTGACCCGGCAGCTTGCGGAACATAACAAAAGTGTGATAGAATAAGGTTAGTGTAGTAAAACACTAACCTTATTTATTTTATATGGGTAATTTTAAAAAAGGATTATTTGTTGGTGGTTTGTTGGGTGCTGCTTTAATGTGGTTGAATGCTACTCCTAAAGGTAAGGAAATGCGCGCAAAATTGCGCGAGCACTTGGATCCATTGTTTAATGAGCTTAAAGAGAGTTTGGTGAAGCTCGAGGGCCCAACCAAAGATATGTATGATGCTCTAGTTGACAGAGCGGTTGAAGAGTACGCGGTTAAAAAAGAATTAGCGCAAGATTTTAAAATGCACCTAGTTCGAGAATTAAAAAAGAAGTGGAAAGATATTGAGGGCAATTTAAGAAAGTAATAGAAAAGCCTCGAGTTAACTCGAGGCTTTTTTAATATCTACGACTGTTAATTGTAGTTCTCGATTTCCGTTCCACTCGTTGACATCCACCGAAAATACCATGTCTATCTTGTCTCCGATATGAAGAGTGTTTTTCCAATCGCTCGGGTGACGCTCTTTATCTCCAAAACCAAAGGCAATCGTTTTCTTAATTGTGTGCGAGTTGTGTTTGACCATCAGGCGTAAGTGTTTACCGTCCTGGCCGACTGGATCAATGCTCGCGACAGTTAAATTTTTAGCTAAATATTTTGGCTCTTCATTGCATTGGCCAAAAGGCTCGAATTTTTGTAAGAGGTCGTAAAGTTTCCAGTTAACATCTTCTAGATCTACTTCTGCATCGATCGCGATTGTTAGTTGGAGTTTTTTGATATCGAATTGTTCCTCAGCTTTTTTTAACAATTCAGATTTAAATTCTTCTAAAACATTTGGTGACTTTAGGGAAAAACCACAGGCTTGTGGGTGACCACCAAACTTGTCAAAAAAGTCAGGAATGGCCTGTAGGTTTTTTATCATGTTAAATTCAGGAATGCTTCGACCGGAACCAGTTATCTCATCGTTGTTTAAGCCCATTACGACTACCGGACGATAAAGCTCTTCCTTAAGTTTACCGGCGATCAGACCTAAAATTCCGGTTGACCACCCTTCGCCAAGGATGAATATAATGGAATTATTTTCTTGTTTAGTTTTTTTGATCTGGTCCCGAGCTTGATTAACGAGGCTTTCGGTTAGTTTTTGGCGATCCAGATTGTTTTGGTTTAACTGGAGAGCGAGCGTGTCAGCTTCTTTCGGATTCTCGGCCATTAGTAACATGTAAGCCGTGTTAGCATGGTCCATTCGGCCAGCAGCATTAATCCGCGGCGCAATTTGGAAACTAATTGTTTCGGTCGTAAACTGACCACGTTTAGATTTACCGAATTCATCGATTAACCCGGCTGTTTGCATTAGCTTCCGTAAGCCTAAGTTACGAGATTTGTTTAAAACCGTTAAACCGTAACGAGTTAATGTCCTTGATTCACCAAGTAGGGGCACCATATCGCCGACAGTGGCGATGGCGACTAAATCCAAAAGCCACTTTTCGTAACTTTCATGTGGTTGTCCGTCTGGTAAAAATTCATTTTTTTGAGCGTGTTTCTTTAAAAGAGCCTGCACCAGCTTAAAAGCGACACCGGCACCAGCTAAACCCTTGTCTGGGTATTTTTCTTGCAGCACAAGTGGGTGAATGATGGCGTCAGCTGGCGGCAAAGTCGCGGGCACGGAATGGTGATCTGTAATAACTACCAGCATACCATACTCTTTTGCTTTTACTATTTCTTCACGGTTACTAATGCCACAATCGCAGGTAATTATTAGATCAGTTTTTTGTTCGTGTAGTAATTTAACCGTGTTTAAATTTAGGCCATAACCGTCGATTTCACGGTGGGGGATAAAGACGTTGACGTGCTCAGCGCCAAATTTCCGCAGCGTCGATACTAAAATAGTGGAGGCAGATACGCCGTCCGCGTCATAATCGCCGTGCACCACAATATTTTTTTGCTCCTTTATGGCAGTGAAGATAACCTCCACGGCTTTTTCCATATCATTAAAAAGATACGGATCGTGGAGATCGGTTGAATAGTCAGGGTTTAAGAATTCATCGATTGCTTCTTGGGTACGGATGTTGCGTGTCCAGAGTAGCCGCGCAACAATTGGGGGAAGTTCGGGATGAGAATTTAAAAAATCTTGGTTTGGTGCCTCCAATACGTGCCACTTTTTTTCTTGGGTATTCATTTTATTATTGGAAAATCGGCATGATGGTAAAGAAAAGCATCGCAACAATGCCAATGAGAGCGATAACCGTCCAAAGTTTTTTTGCCGTTTTATGATTCATAATTTACTAAATAGAGTTATCTTTTTAAGACCGCGAGGTAGGCTTCGGTCGGAATTTCGACTGTACCGCGACCACGTTCCATCATCTTCTTTTTGCCTTTCTTTTGCTTCTCTAGAAGTTTATTTTTGCGTGTTACATCACCACCGTATAGTTTGGCTGTAACATCCTTACGAAGAGCGGATAGGCGATCAGCGGCAATAATTTTCCCGCCGACAGCTGCTTGAATTTTCAATTCAAACTGTTGACGGGGGAGTGTCTCTTTTAGAGAACCAACGATTTTTTTGCCAATCTTAAAGGCTTCGTCATCGCGAACTAAGGTCGCTAATTCTTCAATTTTATCCTCTGCCACTAGTATATCTAGGCGCACAATATCTACTTTTTGGTAGTCTTTGTATTCATAGTTCATGGAGGCATAGCCAGAAGTAACGGTCTTCAGTTTATCATAAAAGTCCGTAATGAGAGAGGCGAGTGGTATTTCGTAGTGAAGTAAAACGCGGGTGTCGTTGCCAGTGCTTAAATATTCAGTATTCTTGTAGCTGCCATTACGTTCAGAGACAAGTGCCATCACATCGCCGACCGTGGCTTTGGTGGTAATAATGTCTAGAGTCATCCATGGTTCTTCTACTTCTGTATAATAGTTTGGATCAGGCATTTCTTGTGGGCTGTGGACAACAATATTTTCTCCATTGGTTTTTTGTACTTTGTAAGCAACACTAGGCACGGTTATTGCCACTTCTAAATTGTATTCGCGTCTCAAACGCTCTTGGAAAATATCCAAGTGCAGCATACCCAAGAAACCACAACGAAAACCAAAGCCTAAGGCTTGTGAGTTTTCTGGTTCATAGGTTAGCGAAGAATCGTTTAATTTTAATTTTTCAATAGCATCACGCAATCGTTCGTAAGCGTCGCCATCTTTGGGGAAGATGCCGGCAAAAACCATTGGTTTAATTTCGCGGTAACCAGGTAAGGGCGTTGTTTCAGTTGCGGTATCCAAACGGGTTATAGTATCACCGACACGACAATCCTGTACATTTTTTAAACCCGTGACAACATAGCCAATCTCACCGCTCGTTAATTTTTCAGCCGATTTAAATTTTGGTGTGTAATAGCCAATCTCCAATACTTCAGCTGGAGTCCTGGTGGTCATGAGTTGAATTTTGTCACCTTTTTTTAGTTCTCCATCCACCATGCCGATCGAGGCAACTACACCTTTAAATTCATTGTACTCTGAATCAAAGATTAAAGCGCGTGGTTGTTCGTCACTGTGATCAATTGGAGGGGATACTCTTTTTATGACTGCTTCTAAAATTTCTGGAACACCTTGTCCAGTTTTACCGGATGCCAAAATAATGTCTTCTTCTTTACAACCAATAAGATGGATAATTTCCGCCATGGTTTTCGGAATGTCAGCCATGGCCATATCAACTTTGTTAATAACTGGAATAATCGCAAGATCTTGGTCTAAAGCAAGATACAAATTACCAATCGTTTGCGCTTGTACGCCTTGGGTTGCATCAACTAAAAGAATGGCGCCATCTACAGCGGCGAGCGAGCGAGAAACTTCGTAATTAAAATCCACATGCCCAGGAGTATCGATTAAGTTTAAAATATATTTTTCTTTTTCAAACTCATAACTCATGCGAACCGGCGTGAGTTTGATGGTAATCCCACGTTCGCGTTCAAGTTCCATAGAATCAAGGAGCTGGTCCTTCATGTCTCGTTTGGAAACTGTGCCAGTAAATTCTAAAAGACGATCGGCTAAAGTAGATTTACCATGATCGATGTGGGCAATAATACAGAAATTGCGGATATTGTTAGTCATAACTACTGTTCTTTAAGGTCAATACCCTCCTGGTCGGTCTTAATGTTTGCAATTTTAAGCCATTTTTTACGGAAAGCCTGGGCGAATTTAAGCATTTCTGGCAGACGGAAAATATAGCACAAGAGCAGATAAATGAAAAGCCCAGTCAAGGCTGCCACAAAACCTTGGCCAAAGATGCCCCAGAAGTAGTCTTGGTTAAAGATTTTGGCTAGAGGCGTCTTAATGTATTGCATCGCAAGAGCCATAGCGATAGCAGCTATGGAGATCCGGTATAAAGAAGACAAAAGCTTTCCTTCTTCGAGGTTGTGGATGGTAGTCTTTAAATAAATGAGAAGCAAACTTAAATTAACGATTGCACCGATTGAGGCGGCCAGGGCTAAACCAGCTACCCCTAACGGTTCCATTAATACCAGTGAAGCAATAATGTTAATTAGGGCGGCAAAGACACCAATGAAAAATGGTGTTTTCGTATTAGATAAGGCATAGAAAGCCCGGGCGAGGAGTGGAATGAGACTTTGGGCAAAAAGGCCCAAAGAAAAGAAGGCTAAAGCATCGGCGGTGTTAATGGTGGCAGTCCAGTCAAATTCACCGCTACCTAAAACAACGCGGACAATTTGAGCGCGGAGAATTAGAAATATTAAGCTAACAGGGATAATTAAAAATAGTATTTGACGCATGGTATTGCCAAGACCAGCAATAAATTTTTCCTCGTTGCCTTCTGCTACACTCGCCGATAGAAGCGGGAAAGTAGCTAAGGCAAAAGAAATGCCAATTACGCCAATCGGCACCCACTGTAAGTTATCCGCATAATTATAAACTGCAATGCTACCTGCTGGTAATAATGAGGCCAGGATTGTAGTTACAAAAGTGTTTAAATTACTAACCGCCAAGCCAAGCGTGCGCGGTATCATGAGTTTACCAATTAGACGAGTATTTTTGTCTTTCCATTTGAATATTGGTTGCCAGCGGAAGCCAACTAAGTAAGCGCCATAAAATTGAAGACTAAAGTGAATCGCCGCGCCAATTACCACACCAATACCGAGTCCAACGGGGCCAAAGAATTTAGTTAAACCTGCTGCGCCAAAAATAATGCCGAGGTTGTAGAAGATGGGCGCAAAAGAATACAAAACAAAACGGCGTAACGACTGCAAAACTCCGCCTAAGACCATGGAGAAACCTAAAAAGATCGGCGAGAGAAACATGACTCGGGTTAAGGTGATGGTCAGATTTAGGTTTTCTTGATTAAATCCAGGCGTAAGGAGGGGTACTAGATAGGGAGCAAAAATAATTCCTAAGCCACATAAGACAACTAGAGCAATGGCGGCAATGTTTAAAACATTGTTGGCGAGGCGCCAGGCCTGACTTTTGTCCTTACCTTCTTCTAAGAATAGTTTGGTAAAAACGGGAATAAATCCTGCGGTCAAAGCACCGACAATTAAAAGGTTGTAAATCAAGTCAGGAATTTTGAAGGCAGCATAGTAGGCGTCAGTAACAGGTCCAGCCCCATAAAAATGGGCGATTATTCTGTCACGTAAAACACCAATAACTTTGTTTAACAAAGTTGCACCGCCAATTAATAAGGCGGCGCCGGTCGTTGAATTAGATTCAGAATTCAAAATTTTAAACATGTTTTACTGCGAGACATTAACAATCAGTGAGGCATAGTTTGTTCCTCGGCCGTTAACCGGGCCTTCAACATACATCGATCCACTGACATTGTCAGTTTGACGTTGGAAAGAAAATTGTTTGACAACTTTGTTTACGTTTTTTCCTTCACTTTCCGCTTCAATGTTAAAATTTTTCTTTTTTAGTTCTGTCATGTAGTAGTTAATAACAAAATTTGGCTCGGCGTTCATGTCTACCCACTTTATTTGCACCGTATCGCGATGATCACCCACTGGCTGAGTCAGAACATTGACAAAATCTTTAAATATACCCTCCGAATCTTCGGAGTGTTCGTTTTCGGTATTTTGGTTGTTCACTAAAAGGGGAGAGAGAATCAATTTGGGAAAAAGGGCGGCGATCTCCACGCCACGATTTTTGTATTGTCCAGAAATAAAAGTAATCGACTCGATGTTATCTGCATCGTAAACCGGGATATCTTTAGGGAAGTATTCCGGAACAGATTTTAGAGTTTGGGGGCCAGGACCGACCGCAAGTTTTAGGGCAATAATGGCACCAACGATAAAAATAACAACACAACCACAGCCAGATAGGCAGGTCCGTTTAAAGCCAGAGCGTTGCTTGGTTAGTTCTTCTAGAGGCGGTTCAACAATCTCGACGTTATCGATAACCGGTCGGCGCATAAATTAGACAGGTTTTAATACTTGTTTTTATACATCCATTCTAGCAGATTTTTTGAATTCTGACTAGATATCACACACTTAAAATTCGGAAACAAAAACAGCCTTTAAACAAAGCTGCTTTTGAGGGATCTCGATGCGCCAGGGGCGCGCGTCGAGGGCGCCCCTCCTTGTATTTAGAAAGAACAGGTGGGGGACGAGCGACTCAGTTCGTCTCGTCCTTGGCGGGGGGTTGCGGAGCGGTCGTGCAGCAGTTGCTGGCCCTGATCAGGCCGAGCCTCTCGGCTTTCTGCCGCTGCTCTTCCGCATGCTCGCGGAAGCGGTGGTTCTCGGAGCGCAGCACTTCCGTGTGCTGGAAGTGCGACCACACCAAGGCGGCCATGATCCGTCTCAGGTTGACCAGATACCGATCGGTCGCCCTGGAGCAGGAGTGGGCCATGCACGCGAACAGCTCGTTGACCTCGGTCAGCTCGTCGCCGAGCGCCTTCGGGACCTCGGTCCAGTCACTCTCTGGAGGCTCGCGGGGTGGGAGGATGGTGGTGGATCCGCTCAGTCGCCAGGCGTCCTTCCAGGGCTCAGAGCCCCTGCGAAGAACGTTGACGCCCACTCCCCCCACGACCAGCATCGTGTGGTACCAAAAGTTGGACTTGAACACTGCCCCTCACTTTCCGTAAACACTCCCGTCCATCGGGATTGGAATAAACTTAGCAGAAAACTGGATGTTTGTCTATGCTAGACATGTGGGGATATTTTTAAGTAGAAAAAGTATGACAAGATTGTTTTGGGTTGGTATAATACCTAAACTAGATATTTGTTACATATAACGTTATGAATCTTACATTTTATGGCGCAGCCCGGGAGGTGACTGGTTCGTCGACGCTCTTGGAAACTGGAGGACAGAAAATTTTGGTAGATTGTGGCATGTTCCAAGGAGGAGAGTTTAATAGTGATAAAAATTTTGAACCATTAATTTTTGATCCGAAAGAATTAGATGCAGTCTTGGTAACGCATGCTCATTTAGATCACGTTGGTCGTTTGCCGCTTCTAGTAAAAAATGGTTATGAGGGTCATTTCTTTGCAACTCCAGCGACGCGGGAATTGGCTGAGTTAATCATGCTAGACGCTTTGGAAATCATGGAATACAACGAACGGAAAATGGGAATACCAACTTTATATCACGCGACAGATGTGGCGGGGGTAATGCAAAGATTTAAACCAGTTAATTACCATGAAGAGCTGATGCTTCCAACCCGTAAAAAAGAGCAACAAGAAGTTAAAGTTACTTTTTACGATGCTGGCCACATCTTTGGCTCATCTTTTATTTTGGTTGAGTCGGAAGGAAAGCGCGTAGTATTTTCTGGTGATGTCGGCAATGTCGAAGTTCCAATTTTAAAAGACACGGAAGTTTTACCAGAAAAAGTGGATGCCATAGTTTGCGAATCTACCTATGGTAATCGCGTGCATGAGCCGTCCAGTGAACGACAGAAAATGTTAGAGGAAGTAATCACTGAAGCGATTGGGTGTGGTGGAGTATTAATGATTCCATCCTTTTCTTTAGAAAGAACCCAGGAACTACTTTATGCCCTCAATGATCTGATTGATCGGAAAAAACGTTTGCCTCGTTTGCCAATCTTTTTGGATAGTCCTTTGGCTATCGGCGCTACTCGGGTTTACCGAAGATATGTAGAGTATTATGATGAGGAAGCGATGAAACTTCACAATAGTGGCGATGACTTGTTTGAATTTTCAGGCTTAACAATGTGTGAGACGAGAGAAGAATCGAAAAAAATTAACCATGTTCCCGGACCAAAGATAATAATTGCTGGGGCGGGCATGATGAATGGTGGTCGTATTGTGCACCATGCTCTGAGATATTTGTCAGATGAAAGGAACACCTTGCTTATCATCGGTTACCAGGCACATGGCACTTTAGGTAGAGCAATTTTGGACGGTCAGTCACCAGTAAATATTTTAGGTGAGCAAGTCGTTGTAAAAGCACAGATTAAAGCCATTGGTGCATTTTCTGCTCATGCTGATCAAGAGAAGTTGTTAGATTGGTTAGGTGGTGGAGGGGAAGTGCCAAAAAAAGTATTTTTAAATCATGGTGAGCCAGAAGCTTCTGAAGTACTAGAAAAGAGGCTAAAAGAAGATTTGGGAATAAAAGCAACAGTAGTTAACGAAGGACTACAAGTTAAAATTTAGAAGATTTTGTTTTTAATTTTAATAATATGCTTGGCAGACTAGACAAAGCAGTGATACCTGCCGGTTTAATACGCAGTGCTAAGACTTATTCTTTAGTTTTAGAGACAGACGGACTATACATTATACACACTGGTCCAGCTGGACGGCATGTACGAACTAGGGATACTTTAAGTAATGCAGTTGCTAATATGGTCCACAATAACCAAGCCTTGAAATTAGCGGAGGGAGAGAAGCGGTTGGATTCGGTGTCATTAGTTGAACTCGTCAAAGAAAAAGGTAATACTTTTATTACTAGAGGAGAAATTAAAGGTGTAGAGGTTGGTAAAAATATTTATGAAGAAACTACCATGACGATTAATACCGAGCAGAAAAAATGGAAGTTCCATTTCTTTTTTCAAGCTAGTGAGGAGCAGGTTAGAAAATTTGCCGCTCTTTTCTTTTAGTTGAAAGAAGTTATCCACTTTTTTTGAAGTAGGAAATAAAAATATTTTGTAAAAAGAGATTATTTTATCCACAGTCTGAGAGGGCGGTGGATTTTGTTTTATTTAAGCCATAATTTTCGTGCATTTTTTTGGTTCAAAGTGTTGACCAGTGAGTCGAAGTGGAGTAAAATGGAATTAGGTGGGGAAAAATGGGGAAATATGTAACTATGTTCATCGGTGAATTCACGCATAATCTGGACGAAAAAGGACGACTGGCTATCCCGGTTAAGTTTAGGCGTGACTTGACTAAAGGAGCCGTTGTAACCCGCGGCTTAGATAATTGTCTTTTTCTTTATACTAAAGGCGAATGGGAAAAGTTGGCTGAGAAATTGGCAACTTTGCCGATTAGCCAAGCAAACAGCCGAGCCTTTGCCCGTCTTATGCTCGCGGGAGCGATGGATGTTGATGTGGACAAACAAGGAAGAATTGTTTTACCAGAATACCTTAGACAGTTTGCTGGCTTAAATAAGAACGTTATTGTCGCTGGTTTATATAATCGGGTGGAAATATGGGATGAAGCCAAGTGGCAGAGTTACAAACAACAAACTGAAACTAACAGCAATGAGATTGCTGAAAAGATGGCTGAGCTGGGGGTGTAAGTTAGGTGATTGAATTAAAGATAATGTTATGACGACTAGACACACACCAGTTTTATTACACGAAGTTCTTAAAAATCTAAATTTACCTAAAGGAGGCAGAGTTGTTGATTGTACTTTGGGCGATGGGGGACATAGCGAAGAGATTTTAAAAGCAATTGGGCCAAAGGGAAAGTTGTTGGGAATGGACGCTGATCCTGAGTCGCTCCTGCGCGCTAAACAGTACCTTTATAACTTTACCGATCAGATTACTTTTATCC
This sequence comes from uncultured Gammaproteobacteria bacterium, assembly GCA_964511375.1. Lineage (GTDB taxonomy): Bacteria > Patescibacteriota > Patescibacteriia > Magasanikbacterales > GWA2-37-8 > DATDYA01. The sequence goes on from CAZEEW010000004.1 coordinate 34,417, forward strand.
GAGATAATTTTAGTACCTTGGAAAAAACTGCTAAAGAGAATGGCTTCGAGACAGTAGACGGCATACTTATGGACCTTGGTTGGTCTAGTCCGCAGTTTGCCGAACGTAATCGTGGTTTTAGTTTTCTTTCCAACGAACCGTTAGATATGCGTTACAGTGGAGGAATGGGGGAATCTGCTTTGACAGCAGCGGAAATAGTAAATGGTTATTCTGAATCTGAATTAGAGCATATTTTAAAATTCTTTGGTGAAGAGGATTTGGCTGAAGAGGTGGCCAAAGAAATTATTGAGCAGCGAAGGTTAAAAAGAATTGAAACGAGCGGCGAATTAACCGAAGTAATTTTAAAAGCATATCGTAAGAAATTAAAAACAGATAAGGAAGTGCCGTGGGTTGGGGGAATTCATCCCGCCACCAAAGTATTTCAGGCTTTAAGGATTGAGGTAAACCATGAGCTTGAGGTATTAAAACAAGCATTGCCTCAAGCCGTTGGTTTACTGGCTACTGGCGGGCGACTGGCGGTTATAACCTTTCATTCTCTGGAAGACCGAATCGTGAAGCAGTTTTTTCAAAAGGAAGAAAACAAAACTATTAAATTAATAACAAAAAAACCCATCGTTGCGAGTGAGGAGGAAGCACAGATTAATCCTCGGGCTCGTAGCGCTAAACTTAGGGTCATTGAAAAAAAATAATTTTACTATGATCACCACACGCCGTCTCGCTTTACATTATCGTTATTTTTCCTCTGCTGTGACCTCAATCTCCATGCCAAACTGGTTGCAAATATTACCAGCCCGCATCACGATTGCTGTTCTACTTGCCGCTTTAGCTTTTGCCTATGTGGTGAAGACAAGTTCTATGGCGGAAAGTGGTTATGAATTACATAGGTTAGAGAATCAGCTGACTTCTTTACAAGGAGACATTGAAAAAACTAGTATCTTCATTGCCGAAGCTAGCGCTATCACCAAAGTGGAAGAAAGACTCAAGGAAGTGAAGATGGTTTCTGCCCCTAAGCCAAAATATTTAGCACCAAGTGGTTCAGCGGTGGCAGTAAAGTAAAACATATTTCTTTATCTTTAATTATTTGGTATAATACCCACATCGCTATGTGGGTATTAATTTTTCAGCGTCTTTTCATTGACGCTTTAATAGATATTTTTTACTTCCCGTTGTGGTGGTACTCGGGTGGAGCAAAACATGCTCTGATTTGGTGTCTTAATCTTTTAAAGTACGGCAACCAAATGTTCGCACCAGGACTTTGGTTACAAAATATTTTTGTACCCATGTATGGTCAATACGATTGGCAGGGACGGCTGATTAGTTTTTTCATGAGATTAGTTCAGGTCATTGTTCGTACCTTCGCATTATTTATCTGGATGTGGGTCAGCGTCGCTTTGTTTTTCCTTTGGCTTGGTTTACCGATCATTGTTATTTACGGAATCATTAAAATTTTGGTTTCCTAAGTATGTTATTCGAACCGCAAAAACCAATTAACATTCTAATTTGTCCAGTTTGTAAATCTACTGGCCAGTCTAGATTTGGTAAGTGCGAAGAATGCCGCGGAATGAGCATGGGGCATTTTGTACGGGATAGGTTTTTGTACTGGGGACATTATCTAAACAGGTATAACCTAAGCTTATCTAAAGCCAGACGAATTTTCAACAGAGTACGTTTTCTTTCGGTTTTAATATTATGGTTGAACACTTGGTTTTGGTTAGGTTGGGCATTGAACAAACAAGAAATTGTTACCCCAGAATTGTTAATACCAACCAATTGGTTAATGTTGTTTTCGTTATTTTCTCCAGGACAGAAATTTGTGTTTTGGCTTGGTGCTTGGATGTTGTTGTACCTCTGGTACAGGGATATTGTTGAGAAACAACATATAGGTGCAGTAGAAAAGTTTTCTTATGACGATAAACAAAAAAAACCAGAAGAGGATTTGATAGATAGTCCGGCTTGGAACAACTGGCAGGAAGTTTTAAAATTATCTACCAGTAAACGAAGAGATATTTCTAAAGCTTTTACAGATGAAGCTTTGGGTGTTTTGGGTGAAGCTTACCGTTTGGCCGACAAGAATGGTTTTAGCACTGTTGAACCAATGCATTTGTTTTACGCTTTGTTATCTTTTAACCGTGTAGGTAATATTTTTATTCGCTTAGGTATTCCGGCCAGTGTGTTGCAAACCAGTTTGTCCAAAATAATTGTTAAAGATGAGAAGTCCATTGTCTCAAAAGACAAGCTTGCCATGCCTTTAATTTCCTCAGCTTTCCAGCAAGTACTTTTCCAAGCGTATGAAGAAGCTTACGCCGGGAAGCAAGAATATGTCAGCGTGACAGAATTATTATTTTCAACAGTAAAAGAAACGCCAGCGATACAAGAAATGTTGTACGACTTAGAAGTGGATCGTCGGAAATTAGAAAACGTTATTACTTGGGCTCGTATCCGTGAAAAGATGTATCGTGATTACCAAAAATTTCGTTCTGCCGCTGGCCACCGCTCTACTAAAGGCATGGATAAAGCGATGACCGCCGTCCAAACACCGTTTTTAAACCAGTTTAGTGAGGATTTGACGATGCTAGCACAGTTTGGGCACTTAGAAACTTGCGTGGCAAGAGATAAAGAAATGGAAGAAATATTCCGCGTGGTAGACGGCGGAGGACAAAATGTAATTTTAGTTGGTGGTAATGGTGTAGGAAAGAAAAGTATTGTGGAGGGATTGGCCCAACGGATGGTGGAAGACAATGTTCCTAAGCGTTTACAAGATAAACGATTTGTTAGATTGTCTGTTTCTTCGCTTTTGGCTGGGACTACTCCGGCTGGTGCAGTAGAAAGGCTGATGGGAATAATGAATGATGTGGCCAGAGCGGGAAACATAATTTTATTCATTCATAATATTCATGAATTAGTCGGTGTCTCAGCTGGAGGAGAGGGTGGTAGCTTAGACGTTGCAGATTCTTTGGCCGAATATTTGCGCGGTGGTCGTTTTTTAACGATTGCTACTTCTTCTACTCATGAGTACGGCCAGATGATAGCCAACACCCCCTTGGGCGGTGTGTTTTCCAAGGTAGATATTCGGGAAATGGATGAGGACCAGGCCATTCAAGTTTTGGAATCTAAGGTCGGTGCGGTGGAATACAAACAACAAGTTTTCTTTTCCTATGATGCAGTAGAAAAAGCGGTGGAATTTGCCATGCGTTACATGCACGAAACAGCACTACCGGGTAGTGCACTTGAGATTATGCGCGAGGCAGCAGTGTATGCTCATAACAAAAAAGGCGCTAATTCTTTGGTGGGAAAAGATGAAGTGGGGGCTGTGATTTCGGAAAAAACTGGCGTGCCAGTAACGACAGTATCAGCGGACGAGTCAACAAAGTTATTACGTCTGGAAGAAGAAATGCACAAGCGAGTTATTGGCCAGGACGAAGCCGTGGGACTGGTCGCTAATGCCTTGCGTCGTGCTAGAGCCGAAATGCGCTCGCAAAACCGACCAGTGGCGAACTTTTTGTTCTTAGGACCGACTGGTGTTGGTAAAACCGAATTGGCAAAAACCATTGCTGAGGTATACTTTGGTGGAGAGAATCGCATGATTCGTTTGGATATGAGTGAATTTCAAGATAAACAGAGTGTTTATCGCCTGATCGGCACACCAAATGAAAAGGCCAGTGGTATTTTAACCGAGAGTGTTAAACATAGTCCCTTTGGGATACTGCTCTTAGATGAAATTGAAAAAGCAGATCATGATGTATTAAATATTTTCTTACAGGTCATGGACGATGGACGACTTACCGATAGCGTCGGCGAAGTTGTTGATTTTACTAATCTAATTATCGTTGCAACTTCAAATGCCGGAACGAGCTATGTTTCCGAACAAGTCAAAGCTGGTTTGTCTAGTGAGGCGATAAAAGAAAGATTGTTACATGGTGAGTTGGCCTCGTATTTTAGACCAGAGTTTTTAAACCGTTTTGACGGGATTGTTCTCTTCAAACCATTATCAAAAGAAGATATTAAACAAGTAGCAAACCTCATGTTAAAGAAAGTGGCCAAGAACCTGGAAGAAAAAGGAGTAGAATTAAAGGTAGATGACGTGGCTTTGGAATTTTTAGCTGGTGTTGGTTATGACCCTGAGTTTGGCGCTCGCCCAATGCGCCGGGCGATTCAGGAGAGAGTTGAGAATAAACTAGCAGAATTAATTTTATCTGGTGGACTAAAACGTCGTGATGTGGTAAAAGTAGGTGAGAATGGAAATATTGAAATTGTTACCTAAATTATGTGGTGGTACTTTCTTTTTGCTCTTGGTTTAACCTTGCTTGTTACTCCCTTAGTTAAGTATTTAGCTCTAAGAACAGGTGCAGTTGACGCCCCTGATCAGGGCAGAAAAAAACATTTAGTGCCGACACCACTTTTAGGTGGATTGGCAATTTTTTTTGTTTTTTGGTTAGTGGTTGGTTATTTAGCCATTTTTACTAATCGCTTAAGTGAAGAGATAACATCAGTCAAGTTACTTGGAATTTTTGCGACTAGTTTAATAATGGTTTTGGTTGGTATTTGGGATGATTTTAAGAATGTTTCGGTAAAGATTAGATTGATTTTCGTATCCCTCGCGATAATGATTGCTATTTTATCTGGTTTAAAATTAGGAGCTATTACCAATCCTTTTGGTGGGGTAATACCATTAGATTGGCGAACTATTGATTTGGGTTGGCTTGGTAATCTAGTTTTGGTAGGAGATGTTTTGGCCTTTTTTTGGTTGTTTGGTATTACATACACCGCAAAGATTTTGGATGGTTTGGATGGCTTAACAGCTGGAATCATTTTCATTGGTTCCATGATGATATATTTTCTTACTCAGACTGACAAATTTTACCAACCTGAAGTTGGAATAATGGCCCTGGTTTTGGCCGGAACATGTTTAGGGTTTCTTTTGTTTAATTTTTACCCAGCCAAGATATTTTTGGGAGAAAGCGGTGGTTTATTCCTCGGGTTTATGTTGGCAGTACTGGCAATCATTTCTGGTGGTAAAATTGCGACAGCCTTGCTAGCTCTCGCCGTGCCGCTTTTAGACTTGCTTCGAGTTCTTTTTACTCGCTGGCGCAAGGGTAGAAGGATTTTTGAAGGGGACCGCGAGCATCTACATTTTCGATTAATGGATGCTGGACTAAGTCATCGTCAGACGGTAATATTCTTTTACTTTGTCGCTAGTATTTTTGGTATCACCACTTTGTTTTTGCAAAGCGCGATGAAATTAGTTACCTTGTTATTACTTGGATTAGCCATGTTAACGGTAGGATGGTGGCTGAACAGAGTAACAAATTTACAAAGTAAGTAGCTTCAGTGGTATAATAATTAGTTATGAGGATACGAAGTTATGTAAATGGGGACGCACGAAAAATTTCTAACGTAATTAGAAGGTGCCTTAAAGAAGTAAACAGCAAGGATTATTCGAAGAGAACCATTGCAAATTTATATAATTTTTTTACACCTTCTCAAATTGTTCGAAACTCAAAAGATAGAATAATTTTTGTTGCAGCGGAAGGTGATAAAATAATTGGAACCGCCAGTTTAAAAGGCAATACAATATACACCGTTTTTGTTAATCCGGATTTTCATGGGAGAGGCATCGGATCAAAATTAATGAGTAAAGTTGAAGTTGTAGCTAGGCAAAGCGGGTATAGAAAATTACAGGTACCTTCATCCATTACTTCAGTAGAGTTTTATAAAAAATTAGGTTATAAGAAAGTTAAAACAATTCGTTTTCTCGAGCGCGGAGATACTATTTTGATGGAAAAGAGTATTTAACTTTTTGGGTTTTCGTAAATGACGAGTATGCTTTTTAGTAGAAGAGAAAAAAGTAAATTTAATAAGTGGTACTTATTATTACTGCTCATCTTTGTTATTGCCGGCGTTGGTTTAAAAATGTATGGACTGCGCTGGCCAAAGGCCAAGGTGGTATTTGGAGACAAACAGATTGAAGTTTTGGTGGCAGATACTTTGCGCCATCGGTACACGGGACTTGGCGGACGTGAAAGTCTAGGTGAATATGACGGCATGCTTTTTGTTTATCCAGTAGAGGGCAGTCATGGTATCGTGATGCGGGATATGCAGTTTTCAATCGATATTATCTGGATTAAAGGTGGTAGAGTGATAGACATTGCTCCTAGCGTTGCCTTGGAGCCAGGGGTAGCAGAAAAGGATTTAACGGTATATTTACCGCGTGTTCCGGCTACTTTGGTTCTTGAGGTACCAGCTGGCTTTACAAGCCAAAATAACCTAAAAATAGGGGATCCAGTGAAAATTTTGGATTAATTTAATCGGGGTCCTTGACAAAAAAGGTAAAATGCTCTAAACTAAGCCCTACTTAGCCCCCGAAATATATCTAATTTTAGTAAACTATGTTAGCAGTTATCGCAACCGGCGGAAAACAATATCTTGTTAAGACCGGTGACAGTTTAAAAATTGAGAAGCTTGAAGCACAGGAAGGCGATAAAATTACTTTTGACAAAGTACTTTTGACCGCCGATGATAATGGTGGAAATGTAAAACTCGGTATGCCTTTGTTAGATGGCGTAACCATTGAAGCTACTGTTGTAAAACAGGGTCGTTCTAAAAAAGTTCGTGTTGAGAAATTCAAACGAAAAGTTCGTTACCATAAAGTATACGGACATCGCCAGGCTTTCACTGAGGTAAAGGTTGCCTAAACCAAAAAATATAAATTAACACCAGCTTTAGAGGCTGGTGTTTTTTTAGTCGTGCGTGAGTAAACCGTAAATTCTTTTTTTAAGTTCCTCCATGACTTGGGCGTTTACATCTTCAACCCCTTGTTCTTTCATTATTTCGTTTAGCGTCCGGTCTACCAAGTCTTGCGCTTCAATTTGAGTGCGGACCCGGTGAGTCCAAATTGCAGGGTTATGACGTCGTCTGTATACCATGTCTGCAAGATCGGCCACCTCTTGGTTGATTAATCTAGGATCAAAAGTACCTACTGGTCGTTCTCTATCCATACTATATTAATTAAGTAATTAGTCGATTTTTAAAAGCACTACTCAAGGTAATTTCATCGGCATATTGCAAGTCGCTGCCCATTGGTAGGCCACGTGCTAAACGAGACACTTTAATATTGGGGTTAATGTTTTTTACTTCTCGTTCTAAGTATAGCATAGTGGTTTCACCTGGTAAATCCGGGTTTAAAGCTAGAATAATTTCTTTGGGTCTTGGTTCGTTCTGTAGTCGTAAAAAAAATTCCTTTAATTTTAAATCTTGCCAGGCATCCTCTTTGTTTGGGTCTACTAAACCACGCAGTACGTGGTAAAGTCCTTTGAACTCGCCGGTTCGTTCAATAACAGGAATAGATTGTGGATCACTCACAACACAAATTGTAGTTTTGTCACGACTGGGATTTTGACAAATTGGACAAGGATTCGTTTCCGAAAAGTCCCAGCAGGTTTCGCAGCTTTTTATCTTGTCCATGACGTCTTTTAAAGCCAAAAGCAATTCGCCAACTTCGCGCTTACCGGCTTTAAGCCAATAAAAAACAAACCGTTCGGCGGTATGCTGGCCAACCGACGGTAGTTTTCTTAGCTCCTTGATCAGTTTGTCGATCGCAGGAGAGTACATAGAGTTACTTTAATCCCGGTAAATTGAATTCACCAGATTGCTGCATCTTCATGGCTAGTGTGCGCTGGATCTTTTTCTTAGCATCTTCGTGGGCGTCTTTAATAGCGTTAACCAACTTATCTTTTTGGTCTTTGTTCATCATTTCATCATCAATAGCAAGGCCAGTAATTTTAAAAGTGCCATCCATAGTCATTACCACTTTGTCGCCAGCGGTGCGCACTGTCACGGATTCTTGGCTCATCATTTCTTCCATCTTCTTGCCTTGTTCACGCAAGTCTTTAAATTGTTTTAACTTAGATAACATTGACATAGCTCGTTTACATTATATTTTTAAAACTTTTAAATTAAAATTGTGGTTCTTCATTCCCGCCTTCCGGTTTAGGCTTTTGGAAAGCAGATTTTGGTTTTAAAACTGTTGGTGTCGATATGCCCCCGCCGCTTGAGCCGGCCGTATAGTTGGTGTCCATATTGCGGAAAGAGGTGAACTGTTCATTAAAGACTAATTTTACCACACCAGTTGGACCGTTTCTGTGTTTAGCAATGTGAATTTCTGCTAAGTATCGTTCGTCCGGTGGAATTTCTTCAGGGCGGTAGTTGCGGTCAGCGGCTTTGCGGTAGATAAACATAACTATGTCCGCATCTTGCTCAATAGAACCAGATTCGCGTAAATGGGCTAGTTTTGGTATGGCTGGCTTGTTCTGCTCGACCGCACGAGCTAACTGTGACAGGGCGATAACGGGAACATTTAACTCACGAGCGAGACCTTTCAAACCACGGGTAATTTCCGCAACTTCTTGAACGCGGTTCTCTGAGTCGCCGCTCGAATCCATAAGCTGCAAGTAGTCGATCACGATCAAACCTAACCCGTGTTCTGCTTGTAATCGACGGGCTTTGGTACGAATCTGCAAGATGTTAATGTTCGGAGTGTCGTCAATAAAAATTTTTGCTTCAGACAAAGCACCAATGGCGTGTCCGATGCGGGGGAAGTCGTCGTCTTCTGGCCGGTCAGACAAATTCCCAGTACGCATTTTCCAGAGGTCGACATTGGCCTCCGCACAAAGCAAGCGGTCAACTAGCTGTTCTTTGCTCATTTCAAGTGAAAAGAAACCAACCGGCACTTTGGATTTTACCCCAATATTTCGAACCATGTCGAGCGCAAAGGAGGTTTTACCAACAGCTGGACGGGCAGCCAGGATAATGAGATCAGACTTTTGTAAGCCAGCTAAGATATTGTCTAATTGAGTAAAACCGGTTGGCACACCGCGTAACTGTCCTTTATTTTTGTGCAATTCATCGATGCGGTCAAAGGCGTCAGCTAGGACGTTGCGGATTGGAGTGAAAGCTTGTTTAAAGTAAATCTGTGAAACACCGAATAAATGCTGTTGTGCCTGGTCTAAAACTTTTTGGATATCGTCAGTTTCTTCTTCAAAAGAAAGTTTAGTAATTTCTTGGGAAGCGGTTAAGAGACGACGACGCGTTGCTTTACGGTGAATGATATGGGCGTAATGAACAATGTTTGACGAAGTGGCAACGGCATTGGTAAGGGCGGCCAGGTAAGTTCGTCCACCGATTCGGTCTAAGACGTTTTTTTCTTCCAGTCTGTTGCTTAAGGTGATGATATCTATTGGGCTGTTGCCGCTATATAGATCAATAATTGTTTCGTATATTAGTTCGTGATTTTTACTATAGAAGTCATCGGGTCGAACTAAGTCGGCGATTTTTAAGATGCCATCCTTGTCAATTAAAAGCGAGCCGAGAAGTGACATCTCAGCTTCCATACTTTGTGGTGGAATTCGTTCGACTTGAGTAATATCCATAGTGGAGTATATATTAACCTATTTCAACCAGGTACCGCAATAGAGAACAAAGACTAATTTGGGTATATCCTGTGTACAGGATTGGGGATTGGGGACAGGGCTTTGCCTTTCTTGGAATTTGGGATATAATACAGGAGAATTCGCCTATGGAAAGAAGAAAAATAAAAGAACTGGGAGCGATTGTTTTTTTGGCTTCCTTTGCCTATTTTTTACTGACCATATATACCAACCTGGGTTTGGCCCTGGTTTTTTTATTCCTGTATTTTGGTTTAACTGGAAGATGGTACCGGGATTACTTAATTAGCATTTTTCGCCTTGGCCGGTTGGGTACGACTTGGGTGGTTGGTGTTTTTTTAAGTTTGTTTGTTTTTGTTTCACTATCTAGCCCCTGGGTGTTGTTTTTTCGTTACACAGCCCCCGAGATTAGTGTGGTTTTTCTTTTGAGTGGCCTTTTGGCTTGGTATCTAAGAACTTATATTGTTAAGAAAGGAATATCACTAGAAAATAATATCTCTACTGAAAGCAACTCGTGGCAATTCATGCCTGGAAAGGTAATAAGCTTCTGGGTATATATTGTGGTTTTTGCTGTTGCAACTTATATTTTGCAAAACCGACTTGGCGATGGAGTAGTGAATAGTCCGTGGCAAATAATACAAGAGGAATATATTTACGTTTACGCGTTGGCGACTTTTGTTTTGTGTTTAAATATTTTATCTAAATTACCATCACGGCAAGTTCTTTTTCTCCTCATTCTTCATACTTTTCTAACCGTTAGCTATCTACCTTTAACTCATGTTTTAATCTATGGCGCCGACTCCTGGCGACACATGGCGACGGAGGCGCAGATTCTCGAGTCCGGACGGATTGCGCTGAAAGATTTTGGGAGTGGCTTTAATGCGATCGTGAACGCTTTAAATCCCGGTCGTTTCTCTTACGCCTGGTTTTGGGGGCTGGGGGTAGTAGTAGCCAAACTCACGGGTGGAACTTTAATTGAGGTAAATAAATGGTTAGGACCATTGCTTTTCACAATTGGTTTCCCGGTTCTGCTTTTTGCTTTCTTGAAAAGTTGGTTTAAAGAAGAAAGATTGCCCTTGCTCCTAGTTTGGTTATCTCTTATTTTTTTCGCTTTTCAAGTCGGTGGGGCGTTTACTTTACCTGTCAATACTGGATTTTTATTTTTTTTGGTTTTACTGATTTTACTCACAAAACATTTAGACAACCCGCAGCCGGGACGGAAATGGTTTTTGGGCTTGCTCGGTTTCTTTAGCCTTTTTGGATATTTGGTGTACTTTATTTTATTCTTTTTAGCTTGGGGTATAATGGTCCTTACGAAAAAGAGCTGGAACGCTGGCAAAAAAAACGTGTTAATAATAGTGGGTGCGGGTATTTTAATTCCGTTTTTTGAGTTAGTGTTTAATTACAGCGATGTTTCGAAAATCAATTTATTAGGACAGATAAAACAATTGGTTGGTAATTTTACAGCTTATTACTTGGCAACTGGTCCTCGGCAGCACGACATTTTGACTGGCAACATTCTTTTTAACCAGACACCAAGCTACGCCTATGTGGGAAATTTTTTATTAGAACACAAACCATGGTTGGTAGCGGTCGCAATACTAGTTTGGGCCGGTGTAGCTTGGGGAGTTAGAGAATATTTTAGAAAGAAAGAAAGTCGTGGGATCGGAATATTGTTTTTAGGGGTGTTTGTAAGTTTGCTGATCGGAAGATACTTTTTAGTGGGTGAGCAAATTTTGTCTCGGCGCTTAGATTTAGTATTTGCACTCGGTGCAGTGTTTTTTATCGGGTTCACTGTGAAGAGGATTTTTTCTCGTTACCAGATTGCCGAAAAAGCAACATCGAGACTGCTTGCAATTTTAGTAGTATTTATTTTTTCTTTGGCTATTACGGCGTCATATACCCTGGGACCAGATACTAATACTGTATCCTTGACCGGGTATCGCAATATGGAAGTAGTTTGGGACCAGGAAAAGGAAAACGAGAAACACTGTGTTATAGCCGATACTTATCCTTTGCTAGCCTTAGAATTCATTTCTAAAAAAGAAATTGTGGGCGGGGGATTTCCAATGAACGCGTATTTTGCCCAGCTAGAACGCGTGGCGCTATGGCAGGAGATTAAAAACAAAGGCTATTTAACCAAAGAAGAACTAGAGAAAGCCAAGGAACTAACCGGAGCAGGAGAGTGTCATATTGTCGGTGGTTCGCTTGATCCATGGTTTGGCAAGTAGAATTGAGGGGAGTATAATTATTTCAGTAATAAAAAATAATTAAGAGCAGTAAAATAATTGAGAACTAAATATGTTTGGAAGAAAACTGCCAGAAAATCCAATTGGCATCAAAGGAGAAGAATTAAAACGATACGAACCAGCATTGGAAGTGCTAAAGCAGGAGCGGGCTGTGGTTAAGGAATTGGCCGAGGTGTATCCGCTTTACCAGGAACTTCTTAAGAACAACACAATAAAATTTGTTGCCGAACAGGGGAACGAGGCGACCGAGCGGACAGTTTCGGTTTTGGGCGAGGAATGGGAAGATTGGTTGCGGGATGATTATCTTCGATTGGATGCCTGGTCTAGAAAGTATCTTTTGGAAATGGATCCCGGTTTAGATAGTGTGCCAGCCTTTAAAGAATTAGAGCGGATGTCTGTGCATCTGGAGCAATTGAAAGAACTAGCGGCAGATGACGCTTCCAAGAAGCGCGAAGGGGTAGGTAGCCGGTTAAGAGAAAATTTGAGGAAACCGAACGGGGGCCAAGCTGGCCACGAAGTTATTGTTTATCCCACGGCAGATGAGCACTTAGAGGCTTCAAGGTGGGATGACTTTCTAGCTTTTTTATCTAGTAATAAGCAAATTAAAGACGGGAAGGATGTTGAATCAAGGCCTATCTGGTGGAGAAGGGGACTAAGGAAGGCGGGGAAAGACTATAAAAAAGAAAGACTGCCGCAAGAACAATTGCGCCAAGCAGTAGCAGAACATATTACTAAAATTGCCACTGAACAACGCACTGACATTGAAAGAAAAAATCTTTTAGAGCGAATCCAACAATTTCGGAAGTTGATTCGGATACTTAAGCGCTGGCAGGAGGTTTTATTCACTGATCAATTGCAAGATTCTTCGTTAAGAGGAGAAAGCCCCTATACTCCTTCACAAGTTAGTATAGTCAGAGAGTGTAACAGAGAACTAATGGACCACTTACGAACGCGTGTTAATACTTTTGTGCGTCCGATAGAAGCTAACGAGAGAGGGCCTTTGCCGATCGATAACACTGTCGTCGAATTTGCCGAAGAGCTCGATGCAAAAGTAAGAGATAGTTTGGATATTCGAGAAAAGATTCGTGTTTTAAAACAGGACTTAGAGGAGTTAGCACATGGTTTAAATTTAGAAGTGCAAGAGTTAAAACAAACAGCTGAAGGTTTAGTTTGGACGTACCAGGGTTTAAGTGAAGGAGAGCAAGATTTGACAGAAAGAAAAGACAAATTGAAGCCTTTAGTGACTGGTATTGGCCAGGCACTGGAAAAAGTAGTTAGTGCTTATGGAGACGAGAAGAGTGGAGTGGTGGGCGTCCTGGACCGTCTTATGAAGATTTTGTCTGAAGCGGAAAAGCGTAATGGTCAAGCCTTTAGGCAAGTTGAGGCAATGGCCAGAGAATTGGAGGGAGCCAATCTCCGCTCTTTATATTTTCAAGAATTTGATATCACCCTACAGGGATTGCGTCAAGCGATTAGTGACGCACGGGAGTTTATCCGAGACAGAGAACAAAGGCGGTTAGCAGAAAAAGTGTTGCCAGCGCCAATGACCAAAGTTATAGACGCGGATATGGTTGATGTACGGCCTAATAGTCGTGAGGGCATACTAGATCCCGGAGAGGTCTATACAAATAACGAGGAATTACGTGTGGCGTTAGAAGACAGAGGTGGAGAATTTGGTTTGTACGCACCCTTAGTTGATTATGCGATGTTGCCACCGGAATTTTCCAAAGAGCATTTGCGGATTTTTAAAAATTATCTTGGTAAATTAGATGCATCCAGAGTACCACAAGTAAAAAATTGGGAACAGTATTTTGAAATGATGTACCCCCGATACCAAAGACCAGAAGACACACAAAGAAATTTAGTTGCTCATCGTCCAGACTGGTGGTATGAACAAGCAGATGGGAGTGATTTTTATGATAAAGAAACTTGGGGTGAGGCTTACAAACGGTCGATACAAGAAGAGTCTGAGAAATTGAGTGATAGGGTATTTCTTACTGAGAAAATACAAAAACCAAATTATACCGATGGGAGCAAACAGTATGGATCTAAAGACCATCAAGACGCGCCGCAAGACGTGCTTTTACCAATCATTCAAGAAGTATTAGGGCCAGACCATAATCGGTTTGGTAATACGTGGGATGAAGTCAACTGGGTAGCGGAAAAAGTAAAAGAGAAAATCATCGCTGAATTGCGTTCGGCAGGGCTACCTGTCCCGAAGTTTGATATTGTGATAACACCTGCGATTATTTCTAATTTAGAAATGATATCCAGAAATAGAGAAAATTCACAGACTAATACTTATGAGTGGACTTCAACTCCATTATTGAAAAAAGATGGTGGTGATTACGGTTCTCGCCTGGTGGTTGGCCGCTCGGGGAAAGGTGGTGCCGGTTATATCGGCAACCTTCAACACAACGCTAGGTCAGACTCGTTGGGGTTCCGCCTCTCAGCGACGTTCAATAATCATAAACCTTAATTTTTATCTCTTGTTTCCCCCTTTACATATGTCAGACTGTATTTTTTGTAAAATTATCGCCAAGGAGATTCCGAACTACGCGGTGTATGAAGACGAACATGTTTTGGCCTTTTTAGACATTCATCCACATGCTAAAGGGCATACGGTTATCATCCCCAAAACGCATGTAGATAATTTTGCGGCGTTGGAAGAACAGGAATATACTTTTATTTTAAAAGCAGTTAAAATTGTGATGAATAAGTTGGACAAAGCCTTGCAGCCAGCTGGATATAATGTGGGTTGGAACGAAAAACCAGCCGGCGGCCAAGTGGTTCCTCATTTACATGTTCATGTAATGCCCCGTTATGAAAACGATGGTGGCCGTAGTATGCACGCGATAGTTAACAATCCAGGAGACAAGAGCGTGGAGGAAGTTTTTAAACTTATCGTCTAATCTATGCCCCGATATATCAAAAAAAAATCTGAAGAAGTATTGTCAGAAAATCCGTGGTGGAAATATAAACATGATAAATACACTTTTCCCGACGGAAGTGAAGGCGATTATTATTACGGCGAAAACAATGGTAGCGCAATGGTCATTCCGATTTTGGATGATGGGCGACTTGTATTAGTTTCTTTGCACCGTTACCTAAGCGATAAGCCAAGTATCGAATTTCCTTGTGGCGGTATAGAGAAAGATGAGGTGCCACAAGCTGCGGCTTTCCGCGAGTTGAGAGAAGAAACCGGCTGGCAGTCTGACGGCTTATCTAAGGTAGGCAGTTTTATAGCTTTAAACGGATTGTTCAAAGATGAAACCCATTTATTCGTGGCCAATAATTTGGAACAAATAAGTGGGCCATCAAGTGAACCGGGGGAAGTCACAGAAGTAATGTATCGCCGGCCGGATGAATTAGAAGATATGATTAAGCGTGGGGAAATTTGGGATGGGCAGACATTGGCAGCGTGGTCACTAGCAAGAGAATTTATTCGATCTAACACTTTTAGAAATTCGTAGTATGTTTAAAAAGATCGTGTTTTTTATAGCAGCAAGTGTTTTACTGTTGCCACTTTTAGCGCAAGCACAAGTTGAGGATAATACAGAAAAAATTAGGTCGTATGATGTTAAAATACAGATTAACCAGGACGCGACTTTTGATGTTGAAGAACAGATTGTTTACGATTTTGCCAATACGCCAGATCGGCATGGAATATATCGTGATATTCCAATTAAATATGGTAAAAGTTTCACTGATCCAAAAATAAAAATTACTGATATACAGGTGGTAGATGAAAATAGTATTCCTTATAGATTTTCAAAAGATGTTTCTGGAGGCACATTGGATATTAAGATTGGAGATCCTGACGTCATTATTTCTGGAGTAAAAACCTATATTATAAAGTATAAGGTTAAAGGGGCAATCTCATTTTATGATCAATTTGATGAATTGTATTGGAACGCAATTGGACACGGTTGGGACGTGCAGATTTTTAATCCCAAAGTGGTGTTGACCTTACCGGACAAGGTTAGCCAAGACGATGTAGACATTTCTTGTTATGCTGGGGGGTTTGGTAGTTCAGACAGCTGCGAACGGGACTTTGATTTAGAACAAGGGGCATATATTAGAACTATCAAATTTACTGGTCCAGAGGTGCTTGATCCCTATGAAGGAATGACTGTGGCGGTCGGTTGGCCAAAGAATCTAATAGCTTATCCAAGCCAGAGTGAAAAGATCATTGATCTGATATACGCCTATGGATATTTAATAATACCAATTTTAGTATTTATCATAATGTTCCGTTTGTGGTGGAGACGCGGGAGAGACCCCAAAGGACGAGGGGTAATTGTGGCAGAGTTTGGTCCACCAAATAATTTTACTCCCGCCCAGACTAGTACGTTGCTTAAAGATTATTGTGGTTTAAATGGTATTAGTGCGGAGATTATACAGCTAGCAGTGCTGGGTTATCTGAAAATTAAACAGGTAGAAAAGGCTAAACTAATCGGGAAAGATTTTACTTTTGTATTACAAAAAATACAAAAAGTACCAGCTAATTTGAAACCACACCAAGAGAAGATTTTAGAGGCTTTGTTTAAAGGCGGAGATACACGTGAATTGGGTAAAAAAAATCGGGATTCTGAATTTTACGATGCACTGACTACGGTAAAGGAAGATATCCTTAAATCTCTGGTCAAGGATAAATACTTGAGAAAGAATCCAACCACTGTGAAGGTCGTGTATTTTGTTATCGCGGCTGTACTTATGTTTGGTTTCATCGCATTTACTGCTTTTATTGGGGTCGTGGGCGTCTTGTCTTTTGTTTTTGCTGGTTTAATCGTTGCAATCTTCGGTTTTTTTATGCCAGCGAAGACACAGGCAGGAGCTTATGCGAAGGAGCACATTCTAGGTTTTAAGAAATATTTAGAGGTGGCCGAAAAAGACCGTCTAGAATTTCACAATGCACCAGAAAAAAGTCCGGCTATCTTTGAAAAATTTTTACCATTCGCTATTGCTTTGGGGGTAGAAGAAAAATGGGCAAAACAATTTACTGGATTATACACTATCCCGCCCGGTTGGTACGATGACGGAAATTTCTCTGCTGGCTTCAACGCGGTTTTGTTTGCAAATAGTATGAAGAGCTTCACTTCGGAAACTAGTGCCGCCTATAGCGCCAGCGCGCCACGAAGCAGCGGATCATCAGGCGGCGGATTCTCCGGTGGTGGGTTTGGGGGCGGCGGTGGAGGTAGTTGGTAGTATGTTTACTAAACAGGAACAAGAATATTTGTTACGGCTGGCTCATGAGGCGATTGAGCACTATTTAGGCACAGGTAAAGAATTAATTGTAGGTAAAGCAAACATATCTTCATTTCTTCAGGAAAACAGGGCTTGCTTTGTCACACTAACTTTAAATAAAGAGTTGCGTGGTTGTATTGGGCACTTGCAGGCGATTCAGCCGCTGTATAAAGATGTTGTCGAAAACGCGATGGGGGCGGCTTTCCAGGATCCTCGTTTTCCGCCTTTAAAGCATGACGAGTTGGATAATATCGAAATAGAAGTTTCGGTCTTGTCGGAAGCTCGCCAATTGTCTTACCAAAACCGCGAGGAGTTGGTTCAGGGCTTACGCCCGCAAATTGACGGAGTGATTATTGAGAAAGGTGAATGTGGTGCTACTTATTTACCTCAAGTGTGGGAAGAATTATCTAGCCCAGAAGAATTTCTTTCCTCGTTATGCTTAAAGGCCGGGCTGCCGGAAAATGAGTGGACAAAAGGTGACTTAAGGGTTTCGACATATACTGTCGAGATAATTAAATAATTAAACATTTATGGGACAAAACACCGTAATCGTCGTAGCAGGCGGAACGGCATCTGGTAAAACTACTCTGGCGAATATTTTAAAAAAGCTTTTGGGCGAGAATGAGTGTGTTTTGATTTCTGAGGATTGGTACTACCATGATCGTCCAGAATTGACCATGGAGGAAAGGCAAAAATTAAATTACGATCATCCGACTGCTTTGGATTTTGAGCTCATGGTAAATCATATAAGTGCTTTGCAGCGCGGTGAACCGGTTAAAACACCTCGGTATGACTTCAAAACTCACAGTCGTATTACCAATGGTTGGATTGAAATCGCACCAAAGCCAATTATTATTGTGGAAGGTATATTGGTATTGTGGGAAGAAAGTATTCGGGGTACGGCCGAATTTAAATTTTTTGTGGATACAGCCGATGATGTTAGATTGTTACGAAGGATGAGTAGGGATATGAAAGAACGTGGTCGGACCTTTGAAGGAGTTAAAGAACAGTGGCAGAAAACTGTTCAACCCATGTATTATGAATTTTGTTTACCTTCTAAACGTTACGCTGACATGATCATCCCAGAGGGGGGAGAAAATCCGGCCGTACATACTATTTTGGAAAGAGGGTTGAAACGTTTGTCTGTTGGAGAAGAAAGTAGATAATGTTCAATTAGGTTTAAATATTTAGGATTTTTGTGTATAATATATACCATGGTAGATAATAACGAGGAACAAAAACCAGTGGACTCTTTTAAAACTGATCCCAACGTCAATTTTTTTGGTTTAACAAATTTTCGGAATCAGTATCGGAAATTTGGCATTAAACTAGATGATCGTCGCCGGCACATGTACATTGTGGGTAAAACGGGCATGGGAAAAACTACCATGCTTGAGAACATGGTTTTAAACGATATCTATGCCGGACATGGTGTTGGGTATATTGATCCGCATGGTGATACAGCAGAGAAGATCATTGACTTTATTCCGTCTTGGCGGATGAATGACGTGGTGTACTTTAATCCGGCGGATTTAGATTATCCGATTGGTTTTAATATTTTAGAAACCATTAATGCTTCGCAAAAACACCTTGTAGCGTCGGGTCTGATGGGTGTGTTTAAAAAGATTTGGCCAGATGTTTGGAGCTCAAGAATGGAGTATATCTTAAACAATACCATTTTAGCTTTGTTAGATTTTCCGGGTACGACTTTATTAGGCATTAATCGAATGTTGGCAGATGAAGATTACCGGCGTCGAGTAGTAAAAGCAGTTAAAGATCCGGTGGTTAAATCTTTCTGGCAAACGGAGTTTGCATCCTATAGTGAAAAGTACCAACAAGAAGCAGTCGCACCTATCCAGAATAAAATTGGTCAGTTCTTGTCTGCTTCAGTTATACGTAACATTGTGGCTCAGGTAAAGTCCCGTATTAATATACGGGAGATAATGGATAACAAGAAAATTTTTATCATGAACTTGTCAAAAGGTAGAATCGGTGAAGA
This sequence comes from uncultured Gammaproteobacteria bacterium, assembly GCA_964511375.1. Taxonomy (GTDB): domain Bacteria; phylum Patescibacteriota; class Patescibacteriia; order Magasanikbacterales; family GWA2-37-8; genus DATDYA01. The sequence continues at coordinate 53,352 of CAZEEW010000004.1, forward strand.
CAATTCTCGTCTTTTGGGAGGCATGCTCATCACTAAACTCCAACTATCTGCTATGGAACGTGTCGATATGCCAGAACTAGATCGCAAAGATTTCTTCCTGTATGTTGATGAGTTTCAAAATTTTGCAACCGAAAGTTTTGCTAATATCTTGTCCGAAGCGCGAAAGTACCGTTTAGGATTGGTCTTGGCTCACCAGTACATGGAACAGTTAGATGAAAAAGTACTGGCGGCGGTTATCGGTAACGTTGGTACCATGATTACATTCCGTGTTGGTTCAACGGATGCGGAAATACTGGCCAAGGAATTTGCACCGATTTTTGTGGAAGAGAATTTAGTAAATTTACCGAAGTTTAACGTTTATTTAAAACTCATGATTGATGGTGTAGCCTCGCGACCGTTTAGTGCTCTGGCGATGCCACCAATTAAATTGTCTACCACTGGCAGCGCTGATAAAGTCATTCGTGTTTCGAGAGAACGTTATGCTGTGACCAGAGACAAGATTGAAGACAAGATTGCACGCTGGAGTGGAATGGTTATTCTAGATGAAGAGGGAAATCCGACTACCGATGATCCGGATGAGGAATTTGATGATGGACCAAAGAAAGAAGAAACCGTTCCAACTAAGAGCCCGCCAGTAGCTAAAAAGAACGAGTCTAAAAAAGAAGAAACGTTCAAGCCGATTGTAGTTGAGTCGGCTAAAGAAGAGAGTAGCTTACCGGTAGCGGAAGAAATATTTAACATACTAATGGCAGAAGATAAGCCAGTACAGTTGCCTAACTTAGAAAGGGCAATGATTGATAAACCGAAAGATGATCAAGCAAAGCCACCACGGAGGATAAATAATCCTGTACAGCAACCATCTCTAACTAGTAATCCAGATATTGTTAAGAAACGTAAGAGAAAAAGAAAAAAGAAAAGTGGGGGAGGGGGCGGGCAAGGCTTTACTAATTCAGAGCCGGTTTTACTGGTAAAACCAGAAACCAAAGGTATTTCTTTGAACGATCTTAAGCCTCTGCCTAAAAACGAAGAAAAACCACAGCATGTTACTCGAGAGGAAGATTTAAATAGTACAGCAAAACAAGAGGAAACACTAGGATTTTTGAAGTCTAGTCAAGACAGCAAATTTGAACCGCTAAAATTGAGCGAGCAAAACGATCCAAATATTCATGATAATAGTGGTCCAAAGACCGTACCTAAGGGTAAAATTGAAGCAATCAATGATGATAAATAGAGCCTGGGGCCATTGACAAAATATGAAAAATAGGGTATAATGATACCTGTAAATTGGGCAACTAAAAAACGTCAAAAAGGCCTTTTCCAAAAGGATACAATTAGATGGTGTTAGTTCCCAGTCGGTCGATTAATTAAGTTTTTTCTCAAAAACCATTTTGGGAACAAAGTATAGGAAAATTTATGCCTTTTGGAACTGATAGGCAAATGTATTCCGTAGACTTGTCTTGTGCTAAGTGTGGCGCTCACATCAGTGAACTCCCATTTCAGCCAAGTGGTGACAGGCCAGTGTATTGCTCTGATTGCAATCGCGCCTTCCGCCAGAGCCGTGCTCCAAGAAATGGTGGTGGTCGTACAAACGGCCCTCGCCAGATGTTTCAGGTCAATTTGACCTGTGCAGACTGCGGAACTGCCATCAACGAGCTTCCTTTCCAACCAGATGGAAGCAAGCCAGTTTACTGCCGCACCTGCCTTATGGCAAAACGTGCTGCGTAATTACTACAAGCTTAAAACTCCCTCTGACATCTAGTCGGAGGGTTTTTTATTTTGAATTGAATACGCTTGTTTTTATCTCCTTGTTATTATATACTAGGCCATAGTCTTTTATGATTAAACTTCTATCTATGGAAACATTAAATATGCCGTTAATAGGTAAGCAATTGCCAGATTTAACTCTCAAAGCTTTTTTTAAGGAAGCCTTTTCCAGCATTTCTCTTAAAGAGGCCCGCGGTAAGTGGTTGATCTTATTTTTTTATCCAGCCGATTTTACTTTCGTTTGCCCAACAGAATTAGTAGAAATGGCCCAGTTATATGAGCAGTTTAAAGCCGAAGGGGCCGAAGTAATGAGCGTGAGTACTGACACTGAATTTGTTCACAAAGCCTGGCATGATAATTCTCCAGCCATTAAACAAATTAATTTTCCTATGTTAGCTGACCCAGCTGGTGAATTGTCCAGAGTACTCGGCGTATATATTCCGGAAGAGGGGTTATCTTTGCGAGGCACCTTTATTATTGATCCAGAAGGTAAGATTAAAGCCTGTGAAATTCATGATAACTCAATCGGTAGAAATGCGAATGAGTTATTAAGAAAATTACAGGCCGCTAAATTTGTTTACGAGCACAATGGAGAAGTATGCCCGGCGAGTTGGAAGCCCGGTGCTAGTACCTTAAAACCCGGTATTGAATTAGTTGGGAAGATCTAGTTGTTTTAGAGATTTAATAAAACTAAATTCAAGAAATAAGTTGAATGGTTTATATGGTCATTGATATCGAACTTACGTTAAACAGGTTTGGATTTGGAAACATTGCGGAAAATAAGTTTCAATTATTTTGTTTTAGGTTTTCCAAATGGAAGATTCAAGGCAAATATTCAATTTCCTTTGAGATAAATTGGCGAACAAAAAATTAAATTAAATTTTAAGAGAATTTAAATATGAATGAACTCCAAATTGAGATAATACGCTCGGGCGAAGGCACAGAAGCTAAAAAAGGGGACAATGTCGTAGTGCACTACACTGGTACTTTTGAAGATGGGACCAAGTTTGATTCAAGTCTCGATCGCGATGATCCTTTTTCTTTTTCGCTTGGTGCTGGAATGGTGATAAAAGGTTGGGATGAAGGTGTGGTTGGTATGAAAGTAGGAGAGAAACGAAAGCTGATGATTCCTTACCACTTAGCCTACGGTGAGTATGGTTACGGGCCAATACCGCCCAAGGCGACCCTAGTTTTTGAAGTGGAATTGTTGAAGATTTCTTAGCCTTAATGTTGCTGCGGGCTAAAATCACCTTAACCAAGGTGATTTTATAATACCTAATCACTTTATTGGTAGTCTTTGTTTAGGCTTGAAAATATCCGGTTTTTAAGATAATATAGCCACTATGAACAAGAAAAAAGAAAAAGTACTAGTCGCTATGAGCGGTGGAGTTGATTCGGCTGTCGCGGCTTTGTTGCTCTTAAAAAGTGGCTATGATGTCACCGGCGCCTTTATGGTTAACTTCGAGGGGCAAAATGCTTTGGGAGAATCTTGTTGGCATGGTGATTACCAAGAAGCGCTTAGAGTGGCGGCTAAACTCGACATACCTTTAATGCGGTTGGATTTTACCAGAGAGTACCGACGAGATGTCTTAAGTTACGTAAAAAAAGAATATGAATCTGGTGGTACGCCTAATCCGGATGTTATGTGCAATCGTCTTATTAAATTCGGTGCTTGGTTAAATAAAGCCAAGGAAATGGGTTTTGATTATTTAGCTACCGGTCATTATGCTGCTTTAAAAAAAGAAAAAGGTAATTTTATTTTAAAGCAAGCTAAAGACCAAAACAAAGATCAAACGTACTTCTTGCATCAGCTAAACCAAGAACAATTAAAACATGTTTTTTTTCCTTTGGGAGAATTGATCAAAGAGAAAGTTAGAAAATTGGCTAAAAAATATGAATTGCCCAACGCCGGACGTGAAGAAAGTATGGGTATTTGTTTTATTGGTGAAGTAAGCATGAAGGATTTTTTGCAAAAAGAGTTAAAGGTCAAAGCTCATACTGGTAAAATTGTTTTAACTAGCGGCGAAACGGTAGGTAGTCATATTGGATTACCGTTTTATACTATTGGTCAACGTGAGCAACTGGGTATCAATAGCGAAGCCAAGAAAGAACTTGGTAATGGCGCGGTATATGTTTTAGAAAAAAGAGGTACGAGTAACGAATTGGTGGTCGGTCAGGAAAATAATAGCCTTTTGTTCCGAGAAAAAATCGAGGTTAAAGATATGAATTGGATTACTGGACAGGAGCCAAGATTACCGTTAAAATGTCAGGTGAGACTACGACATCGCCAAGAATTACGTCCCTGCACTCTTTCTGTTAGTAGTAGCCGCCGTTATGTCATAAATTTTCAAATTCCTGAGCGGGCGGTTACGCCTGGTCAGTTTGCTGTCTTTTACAGCAAAAATATTTGTTTAGGCGGTGGAATAATTCAATAAAGTAATTAATATGAATTTTTTACCTATGTCGTCCACAACACATTTAGGAGAAAAGCGTTACGGCCGATTAGTATTAATTGGAGTTGCTTTTCTTATGGCCGTGTTTTACGAGATGTTTGCTTATAAGCACTGGGACGGTATTGGGGCGTTGGGATTTGTCCTGGCTTCTTCTGCCGTATTTTTAATGGTAGCTAAATACTACGGAATGGTTAAAAATAAGTGGGCACTATGGTTTTTGGCTTTTCCAGTGGTCCTCGGATTTGATTTATTCCTTTACAACAATGTTTTAGTTCGAGCGCTGGCCCCTGTGTTCATATTGTTGTTCTATTTGTTCTTTATCTTTGTGCTAGGGGTACATCAAGGGGAAACCAAAACAGAATTCCGTTTCCGCAAGATTCCCGTTCCGCCGCTGCTTCGAGGTATTTGGAAGGCTGTTCAGGACCTTACCGAAAGTCCTACCCAAGAAAGAAAGAGGACGATAATCAAAGTTTTAATAGGCATCATAGTCGCTGTTCCTCTGGTTTTAATTTTTGGCAGCTTATTTGCTGATGCTGACCGTCAATTTGCAGATTTTATACGCGATATCTTTAATTTCGATATCAACGAGCAGTTGTTGTTTCGTGTGTTACGTTTGGCTTTTATTACGATCTTTATGTCAGCGGTTTATTATGCCTTACTTGATTCGCGTTTTGTTTTAAAAAGCAAAGAAGATAAGGCCGCTCGAAAGTTTGATCAGACAATTATCTTAACAGTAATGGTACTCCTAAACATTTTGTTTTTGACTTTTGTTTTTATACAATTTAAACATTTGTTTTTTTCTTACCAAAATGTAGTAGACAGTGGATTAGTGTTTTCTGCTTACGCGCGCCAAGGTTTTTTCCAATTGCTATGGGCATCTGGTTTAGCGTTGGCACTTTTCCTAGTTGTGTTTCGCTCCTTCTCCCATCATGGTATGGATGTATGGATAAAAAGTTCTTTAGGACTATTTTTGATTTCAACTGGTGTCGTAGCTTATTCGGCATTGCACCGTACAAACTTGTATCAAGATGCCTATGGTCTTACTGCCGACAGATTTTATGCCGAGATTATTATATATTATATAATGTTTGGCTTAGCGCTTGGGATTGCGTGGTTAATTATGAATGGCAAGTTCGCCAAGTTGTTTTATGCTGGTTTAACCGCCGCGGCAATTACATTTATGATAGCCATGTCAATTAATGTCGATGCAGTTATTGCTAAGAAGAATATCTATTTAGCCTTAAATGGCAATAAGCCCTTAGACACCGACTACTTGAATTGGCTTTCCGTAGATGTTACGCCGATTGTAGTTGAAGTAATGAAATCTGGAGAAGTGGATAAACTCTCCTATACCGCGAAGTTAACTTTAACTGACTTTTTAGTGAGAGCACAGAATAAAAGCACAAATAATGCTTACCTAGATTTTAATTTAGGTAAATATTTAGCCAAGAGATCTCTGGCAGATTGGAAAGAGAATCCGGCTGCTTTTCAACAATTGAGGAATAGGTTGACTAAGTTTAAAGAAGATTTGAACTACGCAAATCGTTTAAAAGCCGCAGGATATTTTGGGGCTTTGCAGTATGGGAAGGAAACAATTAATTACCAAATTATCCCAAAGTTTAATATTAAACCGTGGAAAGAAAATGAAGGTTGGACTTGGCCACCACATATTACTATTCTTCGTGCCGACCAAACTAAGCCGGCTTCACTAAATTATAAGTATTCCAATGATATTATTCTGTATACTGATGCGGAATATACAGAGATGCGTAGAGTACATTCTAGAGATAACAATTTGGATGGAACTTATCCCTATACATTTTTGCTTAGTAACGGCAGAATCTGGAAAATGGACCCGAAAAATTTAACCAAGGAAGAATTTGAACTAAGATATAACGGAAGTAAATTTGTTTTACAGAAAGTTTAAGATATGGATAATAAACCTAGCTTAAGAGAAATTATTAAGATAATCTGGGAGAACCGGGAGAAAATTAAACAAGCCCAACCAATGAAAAAACCGACGATCAAGCAGACCTTGTCTTTGCTTGCATTTTTAATTATCATGGTTGGTTTGGTAGCGTTTGCGTTTTGGCAGAAAGCTGGTTTTTTTACAATCGTTCACTGGTATGTATTTGTTATCACTGCTTGCCTATTTTTTCTTTTAGGACTTGCAGTTTTAATTTGGTATATTTATTTACTTATTCGAAAAGATAGTAGCAAGTTGTAATATGTTAAGCTCTCAAGAATTACGTCAAAAATATTTAGATTTTTTTAAGAGTAAGGGACATACCATAATCCCTTCGGCTTCTTTAATCCCAGAAAATGACCCAACAGTATTGTTTACTACCGCTGGCATGCATCCACTGGTGCCGTATTTGCTTGGTGAAAAACATGCCGGAGGTACAAGACTCGCCAATGTCCAGAAATGCGTTCGCACACAAGACATTGATGAGGTGGGAGATAACCGGCATCAAACCTTTTTTGAAATGCTAGGTAACTGGTCACTTGGGGATTACTTTAAGAAAGAAGCGATTGAGTGGAGTTACGAATTTTTAACTTCAAAAGAATGGCTAGGTTTAGACGCGAAGAAATTGGCGGTATCCGTGTTCGTTGGAGATGATGATGCACCGCGCGACGAAGAATCGGCTAATATTTGGAAATCCTTGGGTATGCCGGAAGAGAGGATCGCGTATTTGCCTAAGAAAAATAACTGGTGGGGTCCAGCTGGACAAACCGGACCGTGTGGACCAGATACAGAGATGTTTTACTGGAAAGGAGATACTGAATTTCCACCTGATGGTAGTAACCCGGGTAACGATGAAGATCATTGGCTGGAAATCTGGAACGATGTATTCATGCAATATTTTAAAAAAGAAGACGGTACTTACGAGCCTTTGAAACAACAAAATGTCGATACAGGCATGGGTTTAGAGAGAACGCTTATGGTTTTGAATGGTTTCGCTGATACTTTTCAAGTAGATACTTTCTGGCCGCTAATATTAAAATTACAAAGCATTAGCGGTCACGAATATGTTGAGGGTGGTGAAGTAACTACTTCCATGAGAATTATCGCTGACCATATTCGCACTGCGACTATGATCATGGGGGATGATCGTGGTGTGGCACCGTCTAATGTTGATCAAGGCTACATTGTCCGTCGTTTAATCCGTCGGGCAGTTCGCCACGGACGACTATTGGGAATTCAGGAAAATTTTTGTTCGGAAATTTCTCGTACCGTAATTAATATTTTTAAAGATGTTTATCCTGAAGTGGGTCGGAACGAAGAGTTCATGCTACGCGAGATGGCTGCTGAAGAAAGTAAGTTTAGAAATACTATTGAGCAAGGATTGAAAGAATTCGAAAAATTAATTAATGGTTACAGAATCGCCTTTGAGAAAACTGGTAATAATATTACCGAGATTCCTGGTAAGCAGTCTTTTAAATTGTATGACACCTTTGGTTTCCCCTTAGAAATGACCCAAGAATTGGCTCGGGAAAACGGATTGACTGTTGACGTCAATGGTTTTGAAGAGGCATTTAAAGCTCACCAAGATTTGTCTCGTGCGGGTGCTGAGCAAAAGTTTAAAGGTGGTTTAGCAGACACAAGTGAAATGTCGACTAAGTACCATACTGCGACTCATTTATTGCATGCGGCCCTGAGAAAGGTGCTCGGCACCCATGTTGAGCAGCGCGGTAGTAATATTACAGCTGAACGACTTCGTTTTGACTTTTCTCATCCTGAAAAGTTAACGGATGAACAAAAGAAACAAGTAGAAGATTTAGTTAATGCTGCAATTCAGAAAGATTATCCAGTTAGTTTTTCCGAAATGACCGTGGCCGAAGCTAAGAATGGGGGAGCGATGGGTTTGTTTGAAGATAAATATGGTGCTAAGGTGAAAGTATATAGCATTGGTGATCCGAGCCAGCTACCAGCGGCTGATCCTAATTCACCAACCTTTAGCAAAGAAATCTGTGGCGGGCCACACGTTGAACATACGGGAGTAATTGGACGCTTTAAGATTTCTAAAGAAGAGGCCTGTAGTGCTGGTATCCGACGCATTAAAGCGATTGTTGAATAATTACCATGCGAGAAAAAATAGCAGCTTATTATCACAGAACCAAAAAAGAGTTTTTTCGGTACTTTGTGGTCGGAATTACCGGTGTTTTATTAGATTTGGGGCTACTTATTGTTTTAAAAGAGTACCTTGATTGGACACCGTTCTTGTCAGTGGCTATAAGTCAGATTCTTGTTATCCTTTACAACTTCCTTCTTAATAAGTACTGGTCATTTGGTAGCAGGGACATGCCACATTGGCAGTTTGTGCGGTTTATGGTTGTTGTTGGTTTTAACTATTTAGTTTCTTTGGCTGTTATCTACATTTTTAGCCAAAAAATGAGCTTTGATTACCGGATTGTACGACTTGCAAACATTATACTTTCGGTCAGTTGGAACTTTGTTCTGTATAAATATTGGGTATATAAGGTAGAGAAAGAAGTAGGTGGAGAGTTGCATAGTGCCCGGAAATAGGCTAAAATATGTGTATAAAGCCGGGGCACGGGCCTTGACTTATTTCCAAAAATCGTTTATTATATTCACAACCTAACATTTTATTGAATGGCTAATAAGGAAGACATTATCGAGGTTAGAGGCAAAATCGAAGAGCTTTTGCCAGCCGGAACCTTTCGTGTGCTCCTCGAGAGCGGCCAAAGCATTATTGCCCATTTAGCGGGTAAAATGCGGCTTAACAAGATCCGCTTAGGGATCGGCGATGAGGTGAAGGTGGAAATGACTCCCTACGATTTAATGCGTGGGAGAATCACGTTCCGCTACTAACAATAAAAGCAAAATTCTGAACAATTTTAGTTCAGGAATGAATATCAACCAGTGCGGTGGAGCCTGAAGAAAGTTTGGGCGTAGATATCGCGGCAGTGGTTGGTATTTTTTCATTAAAAAATATTTTTTCAATTTAAAAAGTAACCGTATCTACTATGCAAGTCAAAGCATCGGTAAAGAAAATTTGCATGAAATGCAAAGTTTTAAGGAGAAAAGGCCGAGTGGTCGTAATCTGCAGTAATCCAAAGCATAAACAACGCCAAGGATAATTTTTGTATATATTTTAAAGTCTATGCGTATTTCTGGTATCAATATCCCAAAGGACAAAAAGATCGGAATTTCCCTTCGCTATTTATATGGCATTGGGCCGACTTTGTCCAAGAAAGTTTTAGCAGCTGCTAAAATTGACGAAAATATTCGTACTAAAGATTTATCTCCTGAAGATCAGGATAAACTTCGTGCGATTGTTGAAAAGAGCTATAAAACTGAAGGTGACCTTCGCCGTGAAGTTATGGCGAACATCAAACGTTTAAAAGACATTAAGGCTTTCCGTGGTATTCGCCACATGCGCCATTTGCCAGTTCGTGGTCAAAGAACTAAAACAAATTCTCGTACTGTTCGCGGCAATGTTCGCAAAACTGCTGTATCTGGCAAGAAGCCATCGGCACAAAAGACTTAAACTTAACCTCCAAGTAATTTACGAAATAAAATATGTCTGAAGAACAAAATGTACAAACCGTTGCTGCTGAATCAGCTCAAAAGGATGGTAAGGCCGCTGGTAAAGCAACGGGTAAAACCAAGAAGCGTAAAGTTGTACGTCAAGTACCAAAGGGCAATGCTTATGTCCAAGCTTCCTACAATAACACCATCGTAACGGTTACTGATCCAAATGGAAATGTTTTGGGTTGGTCTTCTGCTGGTGTAAATGGTTTTAAAGGTCCTAAGAAAGCAACTCCTTATGCCGCTAGTATGGTTGTTAAAGATGTTATGAACAAAATTGGTGATGTTGGCTTGAAGGAAGTAAATGTTTTTGTAAAAGGTATTGGTGGAGGCCGTGAAAGTGCTATTCGTGCTTTACACGCTAATGGTTTAACTGTGCTGGCTATATCTGACGTTACTCCTTTGCCACACAATGGTTGCCGTCCACCAAAGAGGCGTCGCGTCTAATCCTTGGATAATATTTTGAATCTATGAGTACTAATCCTATTGAAACAACTAACAAGATGAAGAAACCTGCTCCAGCTGCTAAGGGTTCTGGGCAATCCAAGAATCGTAAGGTATCTGGTTATGGTAAGCAATTGGCGGAAAAACAAAAAGCCAAAGAAGTCTATGGTTTGCGCGAACGTCAGTTTGCTAACTACGTGGCTAAGGCTGCCAAGAAAACTGGTGATACCAGCAAGATTCTGTTAGCTGAACTAGAATCTCGTTTAGATAACGTGGTATTTCGTGCTGGTTTAGCAGCTACTCGAGCTGCGGCTCGTCAGATGGTCAGTCACGGCCACATTTTATTAAATGGTCGCAAATTAACTGTTCCATCTTCTGTCGTAAAAGCCGGAGATGAGATCAAGGTATCTAACCGCGCTAAGGGTCGCAAGGGTTTTGAGACCATGCCGGAAAATTTAGCCAAATTAGAAGCACCAGCTTGGTTAACTGTAAATGCCAAAGATGTGAGCGCAAAAGTATTGAATGAACCAACGGTTGACATGCCAGCTTTTGACGCTAAATTAATCATTGAGTTCTATTCTCGTTAATTTTAACCACATATTTAGTATGGAGAACTTTTTATTACCTTCCAAGGTAGAGTTCGCTCCTCAAAAGGAGGCCAATACCGCCAGTGTTGTGATCACCCCATGTTACCATGGTTATGGTACAACTTTGGGTAATGCACTACGCCGGGTATTGCTATCTTCTTTGCCAGGTGCGGCCGTGGAGTCATTTAAGATTAAGGGTGTTAACCACGAGTTTTCGACTGTTGATGGTGTTAAAGAAGATGTGGTGGAAATGATGTTGAACTTAAAACAATTAGTGGTTAAAGTACATTCAGATGATCCCGTTGTCTTAACTTTAAGTAAAAAAGGACCAGGTCCAGTTACGGCTGGTGACATTACTCCAAATAGTGAAGTAGATGTTATTAATAAAGATTTAGTTATTGCCAATTTGACCTCCGCTAAGTCACTAGACATGGAAATCACTGTTAGCCGCGGACGTGGTTACAAACCAGCCGAAGATAAGGATCGTCAGTCACAAGATTTAGGTACGATTGTTATTGATTCAGTGTATACTCCAGTACGTGATGTTGGCTACGTAGTTGACTTTACTCGCGTAGGAGATATTACCAACTTTGAAAAGTTGACTTTGAATATTGAAACTAATGGTACGATTACTCCGGAAGAAGCCATGCAACAAGCAACCAAAATTTTAATGGATCACTTTACGATTATTTCCGGTGCCGTTGCACAAGGGGGCACCAATAAGGCGGAAGTGGTGGTGGAAGAAACCGTAGCCCCGGTTGAAACCACCGAAGAGGTTGTTTCAGAAGAAGAGTCTGAAGAACCTAGGAAAGCTAAGAAAAGCAAAAAGAAAGCTTAACTGTAATTATTTACCATAAAGGTATGCGACACCAAAAGAAAAAAGTTACCTTGGATCGAAAAGCCGCTCCTCGACGCGCCTTACTTTCTAGCTTAGTCGAAAGCCTCGTTTTATTTGAAAAAATTAAAACTACTAAGGCGAAAGCAAAAGTTACTCGTTCCTTGGTTGAAAAATTAATCACTAAAGCTAAGAAAAATACCTTAGCGGCTCGTCGAGATATTGCCAAAGATCTTCACACTGAAAACGCTGTTAAAAAGTTGATGGAAGTTCTTGGCCCACGCTATGCTGAACGCAAGGGTGGTTTCACACGCTTAACTTTGGTTTCCAATAGCCGTAAAGGTGATGGTGCTGAAGAAGCAATTGTTGAATTCGTCTAAAGAACATATATTTGAACACTATGGCTATTAAAAGACACACCGTCGTATTAGATGCCGCCGGACAAGCCCCAGGCCGTCTGGCTACTCAAATTGCGACAATTTTAATGGGTAAGAACAAACCAGATTATGTTCCACATATTGACTCTGGAGATAAGGTGGAAGTAATCAATGCAAAAGACATTGTTTTTACTGGTAAAAAGCTTGACCAGAAGGTTTATCGCCATCACACCAATCATCCTGGTGGTTTAAAAGAAACCGGAGCAAAAACTTTGTTTAAAGACAAACCAGAAGAAGTGGTTCGTTTGGCGGTAATTAAAATGTTGCCAAAGAATAAACTTCGAACTGCTCGGATGAAAAGACTTAAGATTAAGAAATAGTAATATACACTATGGCTAAAATTGTTAACAAAACCGATACTAACCGCGCAGTTGGTCGCCGCAAAAGCGCTTCTGCCCGCGTTAAGATCGACAAAGGTGCCGGTAAGATTACCGTTAATGGTAAAAACTTTACTGAATATTTTCCAGGCTTTGAATTACAGGAAACTGTCTTAGCTCCTTTAAAAGCTTTAGCTAAATTAAAGGACTATGATATCTCTGCTAAAGTGGTTGGTGGAGGTTTAAAGGGTCAAGCTCAAGCTGTGCAATTAGGTATTGCTCGCAGCTTGGTAGTTTGGAATGAGGATTTCAAGAAAACTTTAAAAACCATTGGCTTACTTACTCGTGATGCTCGCGTAAAAGAAAGAAAGAAACCGGGTTTGAAAAAAGCTCGTCGTGCACCACAGTGGAGCAAACGTTAATCCGTCTTTCATTTACAACATCTATACAAAGCACCTGCAAACAGGTGCTTTTTTGTAATTGAATAATCTCCTGTGGATAATATTATATAACGCTCAAATATACAGTGTTTATCCAGCTTTGACAGAGCTGTGTGCATGATATATAATCTATCCTTAGATATCAATTGTGAAAAAGATTTTACAACAATGAAAGGTGTTTTTCTAATAATGAGGAAACGAGTGATGTGTTTTCATTTTCATAAAAAAAGTATTTAGACCTTGGCGTTAGGCCAGGGTCTTTTTTTGACCATTTGGTATAAAGAGGTGCAAACAATTTTGTATCCAGTGGCCAACCTCTTATTCCTAGGGCCGACTTCCGGCTCGTACGGTAATAGAGGTGGGGAGGGGAATATGTGCAACATGTGCCAGAAGACTAATGGTCAGCCGGAAAACTGGCCGACCGATCCTATGGCCTTGGCTCGTAAGGGCGGTGGTGCTGCAGGGCAGCCGTGCATGCCCTACATTCCAGGCTCTCTCGACGTTGAGCCGAAGCCCCTCGTCGAAGAGGAGCCAGACAACAAGTCGGAGCCGACCAAGTGATCGGCAGCCTAAACCAGTTTTCAGGTGGTTTTCCTGGTTTTTGAAAACCACCCTAAAGATCTATTAATAGCAGTTTTCTTCGCTAGACAAGAATGATAAAAGTGGTAAGGTAAATATGTAATTGGTGTTTGTGAACACGGCTTTGGCCGTGTCCTTTGTTTAGATAGGGAAGTTTAGAGAACAATAACTTTATTAATTAAGGGCAGAGTAGTAATCTCTGTCGTGACAATAAATATATGGCTTTAAAAATTATGCGTTCATCATCCAAGGAATTTAAACCGCGAGTAAACATGTTGGTATATGGACATGGTGGAGTGGGTAAAACAACTTTTGCCGCTTCCGCTCCCAAACCGATCTTTGCGGATTGTGAAGGCGGCACAAATTATTTTGGCCGGCGGGGGATAGAAGTTGATGTGGCGAGAATTTTAACCTGGAAGGACATGGAAGAGTTTTATCTTATGATCAAAGACAGTGACTACGAGACTATTATTATTGATCCAGCGAATGAAGCCTTAGAGAAGTTGATTACCCACCTTAAGGAGACCGGTAATTATACTAACAAGGCCGAAGGTTTGACCCTACAGGGTTGGGGAGTGGCGAAAGATAAAATGCGTTCATTTCTAAAAGCCATGCGTGATTTAGATAAACATATTGTTATTATTGCACATGTGGAAGAAAAGCAAGATGAAGGCCAAGTACTTAAAAAGCGTCCTAAGCTGCAAGCTAACTTATCCCAAGAATTAATCGACATGATGGATATTGTTGCTTACATGCAAGTAATTAAAACTATTGACGGGGGAGTGAAGCGAATTTTACGGGTTCAACCAGAGAGTGATGTATACGAGGCAAAAGATCGGACTGGTGTGCTCGGAACAGTTATCGAGCCGGACTTTGAGAAGATCGTTGAAGCGGTGGTGGAGAACAAACAATTTGCTTGGACAAAGGAATTAGATGTACGAACTAGAGAAAACCTTCAGGAATTTGAAAGTGGACTAGAAATTAAGAAGTTTGGTGATGTCGAAAAACAGGAAACGAAAAAGGCGAAAGAAAAACAAAAGGCGGACTAGTCGTCTTGTGTTATAATTGCCTTTTAAGCCATTTTCCGGTAAAATACTTAGGATTATGGCTTATACCGTTACCCAAAATACTAGCTTTTTAACTTTAGCTTCCGTATTACAAAAGATTATCTCTTTTGTATATTTTACGATCATCGCTCGGATTATTGGTGTAGAGAATACCGGGCAATATTTTTTCGCAATTGCTTTTACTACAATCTTTACAGTCGTGGCGGACTTTGGTTTAGGACCAGTTTTTACCCGAGAAGTAGCCCGGGCACCCGAAAAGTCAGAGAAGTATCTAAATACCGTAATTACCACTAAGATCCTGTTTGGTTTAGCCGCATACTTGTTAGTAGTTTTGTTTGCTAATCTTTTGAATTATCCAATGCTTACCAAACATTTGATCTACCTTTCCGGTATCACCATGTTTTTTGACAATCTACACGCTGGTTATTATGCTCTGTTTCGAGCCAGGAAGAACTTAGTGTACGAAGCAATTGGTTTGGTTGGTTCGCAATTCCTAACTCTGGTTATTGGCACGGTGGCCTTGGTATTAAAATGGTCTTTAATCTGGCTCATCATTGCGTATACTATTCCGGCCTTTTTAAATTTCATATTCTCTGGTTTATCTGCCAAAAGAGTATTTAAGTTAAAATACTATTTTTCTTTGTCTAAGGATATTTTGAAATGGCTGCTGCCCATGGCATTGCCTTTTGCGATCGCTGGTCTTTTGGGTCGATTGTACTCTTACAGCGACTCTATTCTCATGTCCAAATTTTTATCTTCTGACGCGCTCGGTTACTGGAGTGTGCCTTACAAAATTACTTTTGCTTTCCAGTTTATCCCGATTGCCTTAGCCACCAGTGTTTATCCGGTCATGAGCGGATTGCATGTCAGTGAACCGAACAAAATTGGGGAGTTATTTCAAAAGTCTTGGCGGTATCTGTTTATGATCGTTTTTCCTTTGTCGCTGGGGGTGATCACCTTGGCGGAACCAATTATTTTGCATTTATATAAACCGACATTCGCTCCTTCCATTCCGGTTCTACAGATTCTTATGGTAAGCTTAATTTTTGGTTATCTAGGATTTATTACTACTGCTTTAATTAACGCAACAAATCATCAGAAGGTGCAAACCAGTTTAGTTGCCGTTGCTTTAGTAGTTAATTTATCCTTAAATTTTTTCTTA
The DNA here is from genome assembly GCA_964511375.1 of uncultured Gammaproteobacteria bacterium. Classification (GTDB taxonomy): domain Bacteria; phylum Patescibacteriota; class Patescibacteriia; order Magasanikbacterales; family GWA2-37-8; genus DATDYA01. Next base: position 68,991 of record CAZEEW010000004.1, read on the forward strand.
CTGCCGCGGCACGGCATTCAAGGCGCGGCCTTGGCGGCATTGGGTAGTAATATCACCTTATGTCTTTTAGGTTATTACTTTTCTAGTCGTTATGTGAAGTTAAATCACGGCCTGATTACGAGTTATTTATTGAGTAGCTTATTCGCCGCACTAATCATGGCTGTGGTAGTTTGGTATCTTTCAACAACAGTTCATTACCTTTTAATCATTCCCATTGGTGCCTTAGTTTACATTATAATGTTATTCCTCGTTAAAGGTGTAACTATGGAAATGGTAAGAGAAGCTAAAAGAAAAATATTTAAAACTACCTAATATGTCTACGGTTATTGTTACCAAACATTTTCCACCCGAAGTAAGTAGTAAAAGTTTCTTTTTACGAAATTTAGCTACTCATTTAACGGGAGATAATATAATTTTAGCACCTGAAGTAAAAAATAAAACAGGATCCATGGTGGATGAGAAAAACGTAAAGCGTATTAGTTTTTCCGGATTAGTATTGCCAAGTTCGTATAAAATATATTCCGAACTTAAGAAGACTCTGAAAGGTATGCAGGTTGACCGAATTATTGCTTACCCGCCACTGGAAGTGGGAGAGGCAGTAAGTCGTTATGCTAAGGAAAAGAAAATTGGTTATTGGCTGGTTTTAAGTGCCGAAAGTTTTCATGAAAAGGCCTTAAAAGAAATTAAGAGATTAAAGGTGATTACCCATAATGCCGAAAAAATAATTGTTACTAGTCATAGTTTGAAAAATAAACTCAAGCAAGTTGTCGAAGTTAGTGAAGATAAAGTAGTTGTTGTTTATCCAGCACCGAGTGAGGTTTTCTATAACAAGGTAGATGAGGGAGTGTTAAATACCTTAAGTAGTCAGCTAGCTTTACAAGGGAAAAAAGTAATGATTACAGTTGCCAACATGGAGGACGGGAAGGGTTATCCGCATTTAATTCGTCTTTTGCCTGAAGTTATTAAGAAAGTGCCGAACCTGGTTTGGTTAATTGTTGGTGATGGCCCAAAGAAAAAATTATTAGTGGATTCGATTGTGAAAAATGACCTGCAAAACGTTGCCCGCTTTTTAGGAACTATTTCACAGGCAGATTTACCAAAATATTTGCAACTGGCCGAAGTGTTTGTCTTATTAACCCACAAAGACCAAGAAGTAGAGGAAGCGAATAAAGCAGTATTCTTAGAAGCGGCAGCTTCTGGTTTACCAGTTATTGCTGGACAGGCACCAGGAGTGGAGGAAGTGGTGAAGAATCTGGAAACTGGTTTGATTGTGGACGCTTACCAGGATATGGGTGTGGTAGCAGCCATTTCGGATTTGCTGCGCGAAACAGACTATGCAAAGAAAATGGGAACAGCAGGAAGGCAGATGGTTGTTAATGAGTTTAGTTGGAATAGGATTAAAGAACAACTAAATTAGAATGACAAATCAATACTTAGACAATCTAAAAAAGGCAATTAAGGGGCGGACTTAGTTGATTTTCGTAATGAGCTTTTTAACATTGTTTTAAAAAAAGCAAAAAATCTCCCCTAAGGGAGACTTTGCAGTTTATCTCAAGCGACACTGCTATCGCTTGTATAGCCAATATATTATCTCCTTTATTTTTTGTCAAGTTATTGTAAAGATTGTGTAAAGTTATGTCGAGTAGCCTTGTATCAATTATTATCCCTGTTTACAACCATGCCCACACTTTAGAAAAGACCGTGGACAGCATTTTTAATCAAACCCATCGTCCACTGCAGGTCATCATTGTTAATGATGGTAGTAAAGATAATTTTGATCGAACGATCCAGAAGATTAAGATAAATTATCCTAGTTTGCCTGTTCAGGTAATTAGTCAAGAAAATAAAGGGGCACCAGCGGCACGCAATCGTGGGTTAAAGGAGGCCAAGGGAGAATATGTAATATTTTGGGATTCAGATACAATTGGTGAACCATTTATGCTAGAAAAGATGGTTGAAGTTTTGGAAAAGAATCCGGCTTTTAGCTACGCCTATTCCCAGTTTAAATTTGGTTGGAAGGTAATGAAAAGTCAGGAATTTGATCCCGTTGCCTTACAAAAAGTAAATTATATTGATGGTGTCTCTTTGATTCGTCGTTTGGAAGTAGTATCCTGGGATGAGTCTTTAAAAAGATTTCAAGATTGGGATCTCTGGCTTACCATGTTAAAAGAAAAAAAGACCGGAATTTTTATTCCGGAAGTATTATTTACCAAAATTGTAAAAGGTAGAAAAAATATTAGTTCTTGGTTGCCGAGTTTTATGTACAAGTTGCCATGGAAAATTAAGGCTGTTCAAGAATATGAACTAGCACGTGAAGTTGTCCTTAAGAAGCATGGGTTAATTTAGTTTTACTAGCTAAGGCACTGGCTAGTAAGTAAACAAGGAGTAATATACCAAGGACATGAAATAGGGCGGGGGAGGTTAAATTAATAACAAGAAGCGTGACTAATATAGACAGCCAGCAAGAGCTGTTTTTGTTTTGTCTTAAAAGATAAGCGATAAATATTAATAGTACTAGCCAAAGTAACAAACCAATTAAACCGACTTCGGTCCAAATTTCTAGATAGCCCCAATCAAAGTGTGGGGTGGTGATCGTAGCTTTTGCAACTGGGCTAAAAGCTGTTACAGTTGATCCTAAACCCTCACCAATTATTGGGTGGCTTTTAATTTTCTCCCAGATTTTTGGTAAAAGAATCATCCGGCTTAAGGAACTTTCTTCGAGGTTAGGCTTCGCGATGCTTTGTATTCTTAAGCCAAATATTTCCCACCCGAGACTTTTGCCAAAGCTAGTTGTTAGGTGAATGGTAGTAAAAGCAAGAAAGATAAATGCCAGACTGGAGGCAGAAACAACTAACCATCTTTTCCAGTTTAATTTTCTTGCTAAAAAGACAAGACCGATTGCAAAGGCGAGGTAATATACCCGAGTCAGGTTGATCGCAAGAGTTACTAATAAAAGAGCGAGAATATAATAGTCAATTTTTTTAGTTTGTTTTTCAATAACCTTATTAACATAATAAATGGTGATAGGCACAAGAATAAGGTGAAGGTCCAAGACCAGACGGTAAAAATTAAACCCAAGATCAGTTGCTTTACCTAAAACAACATCTCTCCACCACCAGTAATACAAATTATGAACTTGAAATAACCCCAGGCTAAAACCCAGAAAGGTGAAAATAAATATAATACTGTAGCCAACGATTGCAGCCGGAACAAGCTTGGTAATCTGTCCAACAAAGTTTTGGTCAGTTAACAAACGTCTTAAGGGGAAGAAATATAGAAGGTAGGTATAGGGGATTAGATCGGACACGATTCTGGTTGGATTGTTATTGTGTAAATAACCGTTAATTGCAGCGAGTGAGGAGATTAGTAAGAGTGATAGGATGATAAGGGTGCTATAGAAAAAAAATCGATCTGTCTTCAGTTCTCTCCAATCCTCCTTAAAATAATTAAGACCATAAATAATTATGGCCACAATTAATAATGAGGTCCGTAAGGAGATTCCGATTAAGGCAAGATAATTGCCGCTGCCGCCAAGAATTATTTCACCAAAAATAATATACCAGCCACGTAAGTCTTTTTTAAAAAGCCAGTAAGCAGCAAGAAAAATAATGATAAGGGAAAAAATGGTGTTAACAATACTCCCAGTTATGTTGGCGGTTGAAGGAGGAAAGAAGTAAGAGGTAACTTGCAGAAGTAGTATTGCCAGGATGTAATTAAGCATAACCTAGATGAGTGAGGAACCAACAAATTCGTGATAACCATTAACAAAAGATTTAGCGTCCATTGGTTTTTTCCCCTCTAATTGCAGTTCCAATACTTCCAGCGATCCGTCTTTTGTCCCGATTAAAAGTTGGTTATTTACAAAACTTACTTGCCCGGGGTTAAGACTAACTAGACTTGGTTTAATATTTAAAAGTTTAAGCCGTAAATTCTTCCAAATAGTCCATATACCTGGCCAAGGCGTTAGACCGCGATAAAGATTGTATAGTTCGTTCGCGCTTTTTGTAAAATCCAATTTGCCGTCATCGCGTGTCAATAATTTGCAGTACGTTGCTTCCTCATCATTCTGTTCTTTTGGTACAATCTGACCATTAATCCATTTTTTAGTAGTATCAAGAAGTAACGGACCGGCCAGCTTGCTCATTTTTTCGGACAGGGTAAGATAAGAATCATCCGGAGCGATTTTAATCGTTTCTTGGGCAAGGATTGGACCATGATCCATTTTTTTATCAACAAGCATGATCGTGTTGCCGGTCGTGTCTTCGCCCGCGATTAAAGCGCTCTGGATTGGGGAGGCGCCACGGTATTTGGGAAGAAGAGAGGTGTGGACGTTCAGAGTTTTGTATTTAGGGGCCTCAATAATTCGTTCGGGAATAATTAAGCCGTATTGGCAAACAATGTTTAGGTCGAGATTGTCGAAATTAAATTCAAAACCTTTAAGTGTTTCTGGTTCACTAGTTGGTAGGTTATATTTTTCCGCAATTAATTTCACCGGTGATTTCTGCATTTCTTGGCGGCGTCCTACGGGTCGGTCTGGTTGGGTAATTATTTTAATAATATTAAATTCACGGCTTTGGATTAAATATTCCAAAACCGTGGCTGAAAATTCGTGTGTTCCAAAATATACCAGGTTGATCATAATTAAAGTGGTTGTTCACGTCGAAGATTTTTGGCTTTTTCAATGAATAAGATGCCATTTAGATGGTCAACTTCGTGCTGGATAATGCGGGCAAAAAAATCTTGTGCCGTAAAACTAATCTTTTCACCTTTTTCGTTTAAAGCTTCAACCTTAATTTTTTTGTACCGACGAACTTGTCCGTAAACCTCGGGCACAGATAAGCAACCTTCTTCGTCCCAGACGCGGAAGACAGAGAGTTTTTGCCATTTTGGGTTAACAAGCACTAGATCCTTCTTTTGGTCTGGTGTAAAATTTTTGGCAATTACACAAAGCTGAATAGATTCACCGACTTGAGGTGCGGCTAAACCAACCCCGTCTTTCGCATACATGGTCGGGATCATATCTTTGATCAGCTTTTGAATTTTAGTGGATTTAACTTCTTCACGCGTCAAATCTTTTCCAACTTGATGTAAAATGGGATTTGGCTCGAGAACGATTGGTAAAACCATAGGTTTTAATCTTTGGTTAATAGTGTGTTGGGGTTAGGATCAAACTTCCAAGTGTCTGGTATATTTTGAGAGATAAGCTTGGTATATTTTTTGTAGTTGGAATACGGTATTTTAACAATAATTACCTGCCAATACATGAGGTCTTGGTATTCTGGATACATTGGCAAAGGACCGAGTATTTTAAGCCCTTTTAGGTCTTTAGTCAAGCTATTAAGCCTATTTGTTAGTTTTATCGCCTCGTTCGTGCTTTCAGGGCGTGTTTTTGCCCCATAAAAGAGCCGTAGAAGGTAGGAAAAGGGCGGATAGTCTAAACTAGCCCGGTTCTTCAATTCCTCCTCGTAAAACCCTTCCGGAGCGTAAATTGAGCGGAGTACCAGGTGATCAGGGTGACTGGTTTGGAGGATAAAGGCAGCGTCTGCTTTGAGGCGGAAAACGCCATCACGGATAAGAAACCACAGATTTTCGCTAGTTTTGTATTCTGGAACAAATAGCGGTGCATCTGAATCCAGAAAAACTAATAAATCTATTTTCTCCCATTCTACCACATCCCAGGCAATTTGCGTACCGATCAAGATCTTAGGGCCAGTATGAGACAAATAGTTGTTAATTTCTTCTGGGCTATTACTGTCAAGGCGGAAAATCGCATAGTGATTGCCGTAATCCTTTTGAAAAGTATTTTCCGCAAGCTCGGTTCCGACACCGTACATGGCGACATTTAAACTATTACACTTCGGACAATGCATGGCCATGGGTTTCTGGAAGTGACAATAGGTGCAAGATAACACTCCTTCTTTCTGGTGATAAGACAAGGAGCGGTTACAACTTGGACAACGTTCAACAAATCCACAATCACGACAGCCAACATAAGTGAAACTTCCTTTGCGATTTAAAAATACAAACACATTCTGTGGTTGTTTTTTCAGGGCCTCGTGTAATTCCTGGCTCAAGAAACCATAATTACCAACTTTACGTTCATTTTTAAAGTCAATTATTTCCGGTAAAATCGATCCTTTTGGTAAGGATAAAGAATTAGAACGGTAAATTTTTTGTTTGGCAAAGTAGTAGGTCTCGACAGAGGGAGTAGTGGTTAAAAAAGCTAATTCCGCTTTATGGTGTTTAGCTAAAAGGAGGCAGGCATCTTTGGTCTGCAGTCGGGGGGCCATGTCCCAGCTTTTATGGTCAGGACTGGCTTCGTTGTCTAGAATAATTTTTCCTAAATTTTTCCAGGGGAGAAATATAGCACGTCGAGTACCAATAATGATTCTCTTTTCTTCTTTCCATAGTTTAACCCAAGTGTCAAAAAATTCTTTATCACTAGTGTCACTACTAAATAATAAGATTTGTTCTTGTAGTTTTGGGCTTAAAATGTTATATAGTTCTTGAACATTCTGGACGTTTGGGACAAGTATTAATATTTGTCCAGTGCTGGTAGTTAGGGAATCTAAGTATTTTTTCTTGTCGCTCTTAGTGCTATACAGTTCAAGAATTGGTGCTAGAAAGTCTTGGTTTTCTGCCCTGGTTGAACAAATATTAAAGTCGGCCATTTCTTTAATCTTTCTTTTTTTCAGTGGGAGGAGATTACTTTTTAAAAGAAAGCCCAGTGACGTGGCATAAAAGTCAGATATTTCTTTTAAGAAGTTTAATTCGGCTGGTGACAATAGGGGGTTCGGAAGAACAATTTCTTTAATCTCTTTGAGTTTACTTACTGGGACTGCTCCGTCGTCTGTTTCTAAACTAAAAACAACGCCAAAAACAATTTGTCGTCGAAACGGGACATTAACTAGTTGGCCAATTTGGATTTGGTCAACCAGGTTATCTGGCACTAAATAATCCAAATAGGGCAAGGATCGCGGCATTCTCCTTGGTAGTACAATCTTTGCCCGCATAGACTAAAGTGCGAAGTTAGCTGTTAAGTATCCGACACCAAATGGTGCCTCGTAACTTAAAGATTTGAATGTGTAATTAACATCACGCAAAATTCCCATGAGAATAAGGAAAGACCGAAAACCACACTCAGCGGCTTCGTTGACAAAGTTTGGATCAAGCTGAAGCATCCCAGCAGTATTATGACTCATGAGTAGTTCTTGGATTTTTTCATCAAATTTGGCACCACTCGGATGGTAGCCAGCAGGTGCTTCGCTCGACAAGGCATGTGACAAGTCTCCGGAAGCAATAACCGCCACACGTTTGGTGGTGTCCATAATATGTTCTTTCAAGATATATCCAAAGTCAGTATGGGTCTTCCAGTCGAGATTGCAGAAACCAACGGGTAAGACTTCTAATTTAGGCAAGTGTTGGGTTAAATAAAAGAGTGGAATGGCACTGCCGTGGTCAAGGTTTTCTTCAGAAACCATGGCAGCTGGAATACTTTTTTCTTTAGTACTTTCACGAAGACGAGAGGAAATATTCATCTCACCTTTAAATTTCAACTTGGTTGTTAAGTCGCCAAATTCTTTAAGATCAGTGGTGTATTCTGAATGCACATTAATGGTAAAGGCATCAGGGAATAGACTACCATGCGGAGAAATAATAATGGCGATGTCTGGTTTGGCTAAATATAATTCTTCTTCCAGTTGCTCCATGGCCTTTTTCGTTCTCTCCACTTTATTTATCATTTCTTTGCCGATAGTGGGAATAAGAAGTGGAGGATGTGGAGTAATGGCAGCGAAGACGAGAGACATATTTTTTTAATTATTTTAAATATCTTTTTTATATTTATAACTTACTTCTACAGCTTGTCTGGCGGCTTCATGGTTGAGGATTTTTTGGTATATATGAGGGCCAATAAACGGTAGACGGGCCAGGTTTACAGCCTTATTAGCGATTTTTATCGCTGCTCCTGTAGCTTTTTCAATTCCTTTAACTAATCTGGGACTCATTCCATAACGTACTGCCAAATCACGGTAATCGTCTGCTTCGGATTTCGCTATTCCAATTGCCCTTTCTTTTGGAAAACCTAATTTTTCTGTTAAATAGGTTGTTGGTTTCAATATAGAATACTCTCGGTCTTGTTCGAAATGGTTTATATCAGCTACTACTTGTATAGTCATAGCAGTAAAGAATAACATTCGTGCCTTTTTTTCGTCCTCAGTTAATTGTTCGTCAGGATATTCTTTATCTACTATCCACTGGTATCTTTTTTCTAAGTCACTAAAATTTGGCTGCTGGTTATCTTCTTCAAGAAAGCGAGATTCGAATGCATCTGGAGAAGTAGTAGCCTGAATATCTAGAATTATCTCAATCGCGTTTATTAATTCCTTACTTTTTTTAACATACTGATATCCTTGAATCCCATCGGGGCAATCGGAAAGGCTAGTTTCAATAAAAATAATTTCTCGATTTGCTCTTTGAAACAGTTCATACATCTTGCTTCGCCGAATTGTATCCTGCAATGCAGTAGTCTGATCATCATTAAAGTATAGATTAAGTTTTTTGGTGTGCCTGTCTAGCTCCTCCTTAAGACCGGTTTTTTCGGGGGAGTTTTCTAATTTTATTCCTACATCTAACCAATCATTAAGCGCAACAAAATAGCTGTTTATCCTAGAAAGTAAAGGGTCATGGTTGGCTCTCTCTACATCGCATTTATCTCCAAAGGCGATTTTACAGGCTGTTAAAATATTATCAGTTAGGGTTTTATTCACTCTTGTATCAGGAACGTCAGGATTGTGATGCCTTTTTACATCTCTTCTAATTTTTAATGATTCAATTATCCCCACTCTGACTCTTTCTGGCATAAATTATTTTTTATCCGCCGCCAAAGTTGCCTTACCAGACACTGCCCATTCTGCTAAGGCATGTGGTTCATCAAAACGCTTGGCATAGTTAGTATCGCCGAGGGTAACGATTACATACTGTTTCTTGTCTTTTTTCGATTCTACAAGCATAATTAAATTCGCACCAGATTCATCGATGTAACCAGTCTTACTCGCTAGAATACGGTAATTACGGCCGGTTTTTTCAATTAGTTTGTTAGTGTTCTTTACAGTATGAGTGACCACTTTATTTTTGTCTAGTACATCCTTAAAGGTCACGTTGGTTTGAAAGAGAGTATCCTGGATAGTTTTGTTGGCGACCACTTTAGAGAAAACTTTTAGGAGATCACGGGCGGTTGAAACATTCTTTTCACTTAAACCAGTTACTTCTTCAACGTGTGAATTATCTGCGCCCCAGTTTTCCAATAGATTATTAATTTCAGTAACAAACTTTCCTTCAGTCAAACCGGTGGCAGAGGCGATCATCTTTGCACTGTTATTAACTGAACCAACAAGCATGGCGTTGAAGATGTCGCCATTTTTTAATTTTTCACCATCCACCAATTTAAGCGGGTTGCCAGTAGAATTATGCTTTTTACTACTAAAAGTAGTAGTTTTCTTAAAGTCAAGCGACTGGCTCATGGCTTCGAAAGCAGTCAAAAGCTTGGTGATAGAGGCAATGGGGTGAACCTGGTCAATATTTTTGCCAGAAAGGATTCGACCGCTTGGATATTCAGCAACGATGTAGATTGGTACTTTGCTTTTAAATAGATCATCGACTGGTCCGGCCACATCACCTAAGAATTTGCTCTTAGAAGAAAGAAGGTTGGAGTTGAGGTAAATGTTTTCTCCTTGCGGAATGCCGATTAATTTAGAGAAATCAATAGTAGTAATATTGCTTTTTTTGTAACCCATGGCTAAGAAAGTTTCGTCATCGGCAATCATACGACGTTTGCCGTTTTCAATAACAAAAATTTGGTTCCAATTCTTGGCTTTGAGAAGGGTACCATCTTGGAAAGAAAGAGGAGAGTAGGCAATTTCGTATTTAGCGATTTCGGCTTTAGTTTTTTTCTCAATTTTTAATTTGGCGTAATTTACCTCGACTACCCGCTGGTCAATAATTGGGTATAGGATATTATCTTTTAATAGATAATAGTTATTACCATCTGCTACATGGTAGATAATACCGGCTGGGGCAACAGTATCGCTCGTGATTTGGCTACCAACGGTGAAGCCTTGTAAGTCGGCATCAGTAACGTCAATAAATTCTTGGGGGTTATATCCTAGCTTTCTAATCACTTCGTCTGAAGCAAACGGTCGAATAGTGTCATAATCTAGTAAATACTTTGTGGATGCGGTTTGCAGCAGGGCGTAGTTATGGAAAGAGATTGGTGCGCCAGTTGGATAGTTAGATAAGTCAGACTCCGGGATGGAGACAATCATTTTGGGATCAACCCGGCTCATGAGAACCGACATGTTTCTAAATTGGCGTTTCTTCCCGTCCTGTAACAACCAGATTTCGGTTGAACTCGCTCCTTTAATAACTGAGCCATTGGGGTATAACTGGCTAAACCAAGTGTTCCAAATACGCCAGAAGTTTTTGTTACCATGTAAGTGTGGGGTGTAGGTATAGAGGAAAGCGGTCGCCCAGCTTTGTGGAGTGACATCCTGGTTGTCTATGCGAATTGGCGTGTCTTTCTTTTTTACATAACTTCGGTCACTGTTATTGTAATACCAACGCATAATTCCGGCGGAATTATCTACTTGTAAGCCGAAACCTTTGTATTTAACAACCTTAGGGTCGGAAAGGGAACAACTATCACAAACCGCATAGCCAGTTGCCCAGTCCAGCTGTTTATTGGTTGGATTGTCATCAGTAACTAAACTCTGCTCTTTTTGTAGAGTAACTAAAATGTATTTTGGGTTGATCTGGTAATTCTGAGCTGCTTCGTAAATAATATCCGCTGCTGGTTTAGTGACGCCGTTTAGATCCGGAGCCTGGTAAGTGCGTAAATAACTGCCCTTGGCATCTAAAAAGCGCTGAATTTCTTCTCGACTCATCGATTTACTGTCAAACAATTCAGCATCAGAAATGATAAGGTTGGGATTGAATTCCGCCTTAACCAAAAGGGGAGAGAAGATTAAAGAAAAGGTAGAAAAGATGGCAAACGCCAAAAAAAAGTGTCTTCGCATAAGGCAGGAATAGTTAAAAATACTGGTATTAACATTATACCATTTTTGGGTGAAGACGGCAATTTATTTCTGGAGAAGATTCAAAGTTTCTTTTTGGTTATTGTAAAGATTGGATATACGGTATTCTTGAATATCTTCGCTATTTTTTGAGTAGTAAATTATTACTATGCTATAGACAGTATTCATTGTCTTGGGGTGAAATATGGCTCTGTTTTTTACTTCCTTAATATTAGTCTGTGGTAGGATTGTTATTCGATTACCAAGTCGCTCTATGGTCTCGCTCTCAGTTTTCGCTATGTAAAAATTTTTGGGGTGAAAATACACTTGAAAAGCGCGGTAGAACAGTCTGTAAAAAATTAGAAAGAGTATAAGCGAGAGGGAAGTTACAAATATAAATAGGCCGAACTCAGCTTGGGATATATTTTTAGACGCTCCGGAGATTCCGGCAATGATTCCAATGAGGAAAATAAGTGCTAGCAGACCGCAGAATAACCACCAAAATAGTTTAGGCTTTTTGGCATAGATTTTCTTTGAGTCAGGCTGCTCGATTTGTAAGACTACATTTTTTTCTTCTTCGTTCAGATTAGAAATACTTTGTTTAATTAAAATACGCATAGTGTGGTATTAGAGATAACTGCTGGGTAGTTGACAATTTAGCTCTAGAGTAAAGGACTGCCGAGCAGCGAAAGCTTGTTTTACTTCAGGTAAAACGATTTTCTTTTCCCATTCCATGTTGGCTTTTTTAATCGTACTTTCCATTAGGAAAAAAGGGTCTTTGTCTCCATTCTCGTGCATCCACATGTAATAAAATGGGCCGACAAGGTGTGAAGCGGCATCGGCTGAGGAGACAATTTTTATCTCAATTGGGGTCGTGGCTTTATCTAGTTCTTCTTTTTTGTCAAAAGATTCAATGTACGATAGAATTTTTTCAATTGTTTCGTCGGAGAACTCTAACTTAGTAAGCAGTCTTCTTCCGGCGGTGAGTGTTGCATTATATTGATTAGAAGCGTCTATCATTTTCCCATAATCATGAATCCAAACCAGAGCAATCACAAGATCTTTATTGGCTTCTGGGTATCTATCACAAAGTTCTAAAGAGATTTTCTCAACAATCTCTAAATGGTATTTAACATACCATTTGTGGTGGATAAAATTGGGATCTTGCGCTGCTTTTATAACCTCAGAGCGAAGTAATTGGATGTTGCCGGTCATAACTTATTTTATTACCTCTTCTACAGTCGCCTCAGCAAAAATTTTCATGGTATCGAAGATGTTTAATCTTGGATGCTTAGGAATAAGTAGTTGTAGATCAGTGCAGGCTAAAGCTACACAATCAACATCTTTTTTCTCAAAATCATTAATAATTTCAATTAATTCTTCCCGGTCACGGTTTTTTTGTTGTCCGGTTACAAGATTTAGTATTATCTTGCCCATTTTTGCTTGTTGAAAATCATCAGGGGTAACGTAAGAAATGTTATTCTCGGCAAAAGCGGTTTCATATAGTTTATTCTGGATGGTTGCGGAAGTAGACAATATCCCAACTTTGTTAAGGCCGCTTCTTTTTATGAATTTTACTGTCTCTTCAATAATACTCAAAACTGGTACCTTAACCGCTTCTCTTATTTCTTTAATAAAGACATGGAGAGAATTGCAGGGCATAACGATGAAATCGGCGCCAGCTCTTTCCAATCTTTTTGCTTCAGCAGTTAAAAAGGGGATATATCTTTCACCGCCGATGTTCTTTGTGATAAGATCTTCTTCGATTTTATATGGTAGGGGAACGCTAGAGATCAGAATTCCTGGTCGAGCCTCTTTGGTCTTTTTGTAGCACGAAAAAATAATATCCAGGTAAAACTCGGAAGTTGTTTCTGGCCCTAGCCCACCAATTATGCCAACTGTTTTCATACTGTTAATATATAACTTAATTTTGTGATGTGCTTAGTATAGCCTGCTTTTTTGAAGCAGACAAGACATGTGTTAAAACAGAAAACCACCCGATTTGGGTGGTCTGTATTTAAAATTTTAGAGTCCGACGCCAGATACGCAAAGTGTTTTACCCTCTGCAGCATCACTATATAGATCAACTTGGACATCAGTATCAGCAAGCAAAAGTATTTGGTCCCAGATTCGTAAGGCACGCTTGTCACAGAGCTTGATGCCATATTCCTTTTCATTGGTTGTGCTTATATACAAACCTACATCACCATAACCACCGTCGGTATATTCTTTGATCAAACCCGTAAATTTTGTTTGTGGATGATTGTCAATTTGTGCGACCATACCGTAGACACAATAGCCAGCTCGTTCAGCTTTGGCTACGAAAACATCCATCGGTGTTCCAGCCTTGGCGGAGAGAATAATTTGCTCATTGAATTTCATGAGAGGTTTATCGCAGACTTTGATACCCACTTCTTTTCCGTCCGAAGTTTCGAGGTAATAACCAATATCTTCATAACCACCATTTTTGTATTCCTTTATAACCCCAGAATATTTCGCAATATCTCCAGCCTCTAAATCGTCTCTTTCGTTATTTGGAGAAATAGTCTCTGAATTTGTTTCGGAAGTGTTCTCTTCTTCCGGAGTGCTAGTTACGGTGGTGTCGTTTTGGTTAGAAACAACATTATTTGTGTCAGGTGTAACCTGAATACTGCAGCCAGACAATAGGACAAGCAACCCAATTGTGGCCAAAAGACCGGTTTTAGGCATATTTTGGCTAAAATAAATAAAAAATGCTTATTGCACAGCTAAATATACATCTCTCTGAGGTGAAAAGTTACGATAGGAGTTTGTTGATGCAAAAGCGCTCGCGCGATTTTGCATAATGGGTCGCGGTTATCCGAAGTGACTGGTGACCCGCCAAGCGGGGCGGCAGACATTTTGGATAACCGCAGTTTGACGACGTTGCGTAGTGACAACGGCAGACTGCGGGCACCGCGAACCATTTGGCAACGGAGCGAAGCGATGTTGCCAAATGTACGCGTATAGCCAAAGCTGCGCGCCAGACCTTAGCAATACCTCACTACTAATAGGGGAGTCCGTCCATCCATTTAGTTGTCGATCACTGGCGCAATTTGGGCGAAAAAATTCTTCCTTATAATCTAAATGAAAAGCATTTTTGAGCTGGCTATACGCTGTTAAGTGATGTTACTTTCAGTCTTATAAAATTCAGTAAAGTATTTTGTCATACCTGCAACAAAAGGTGGGGTGAATTTTGAAGGGTTAACGATGATTTCTTTCTTCAATTGAGCCGGAGGTATCCATTCGATTTTAGAGATTTCTGATGTATCGGGTTTGATATTTTCATCGCTCTTCCCAACAAAAACTGCATGGAAAGCTTTGTCTAACGTATCAAAAAAGGGATATGTAAATAAGTATTTAACTTTAGTTGATATACCTATCTCTTCCTGCATTTCTCTTTCTATACAGACCGTATAGCTCTCATCCCTTACAGTTCCACTTACGGAATAAGTGTATAAATCGGGATACCATTTTTTTGTTGAATCCCTTTTTTGAATTAGTATTTCATGGTTGGAGTTGAATAAAATGAGATGGGAAGAGCGATGAATATATTTGCCGGTAAAGTAATCATCGTGTTGCCGAAGCCCAATAACATTGTCATTGTTATCTACTTCGATATTTAGTTCTACCATATTTATTTTATAAAATTGAAAATAATTTCACTTAACGGGTCGCGTCTATGCAAAGTTGCGTAGTGAGCGTGTGCTTTAGCCGCGCGAAAAAAGAGCGAACTGCATAGGCGCTGTTGTACGCTGTTTATGAGCCTGTTTTATAATGGTTTCCAGTCGGGATCTTTCATGTCCGTGCTGTTTGGCATCCTAACATGTTTTTTAACTTTTTCTTCAGAGTAACCAAGTTGTTGGAAATTTTTTTGAGCTTGGCGTAGCGATATGTTATTTGCACCACCTTTGTAGTCCGGATCATTAAATTGTATCAAGTCGTCTTCCCAAAAACATATTTTGCAAATATCGTAAGTCCCCGGTGGTTTTTCCTTCAGTGTTTTATAGCCACAGCACGGACATATAAATTTTTCTTCCATATTATTTGTTTTCAACTTACAGGCGAATAAATTGCGTACAATGTTTGCGTGTATGCGATATTGCGAAGCAATATAGGTGAAGCGTGGCGGAACCGAATACACGCTGTTGTACGATGTATGACTCAAATTATCAAAAAACGACCCAGCTTCTGTTTAGTCTTTCATCTTCCTGTAAATAATAATCGCAATTAAAGTGTTTTTTTAGCACGGGAGTTTTGCAGACTAAGTGTCCTGATCGTATTGGAAGAAACAGGAGCACTAATGTAACTGTAATTATTATTGCTAAAGGGATGTAGTCGTTTTTTGAAAAATTTCGTTTTTTCTTTTTAATCCTATTGAGAAGTGTAGAAGCAAAGAAAGCCGCGACTGTAAATAAAACTGCAATATAAAAATTGAAAATATCATGTAGAAGAATGTTGGATAATTTTTCGCCACTACCAGACAAAATTGGAACTAAGAAAACGATCGGATAAACTAGAAAGAACAAATAGCCGATGTATTTTCGATGAACAAAATATCCCAGTATGATTGCTGGTATAAGTAAAATTAGGGTAGTCCCTAAAATAATGTAAAGTCCAAATATGTGGCAAAAAATTATGTCACGAAATATTTCTCCTACAGATTCGCTTTTGTGTACATAGTACGGATTTATTGCAAGCGCAGTCGCTGGCGTTAATAGCCAGATTACAATGAAAGAAAAAACGAAATTTTTGATGTGTTTAATTTGAGTCATATTTCAGCTAACGTTTCGGCATATCTGAAGCTCTCAGCCCGACTTATAATAGTAATTATTTATATCAGATAATCTTCTACCTAATAGACCCCGTCCAAATTTACATC
Source organism: uncultured Gammaproteobacteria bacterium (assembly GCA_964511375.1). Taxonomy (GTDB): domain Bacteria; phylum Patescibacteriota; class Patescibacteriia; order Magasanikbacterales; family GWA2-37-8; genus DATDYA01. The sequence goes on from CAZEEW010000004.1 coordinate 84,960, forward strand.
GAACTAAGGGGTGAAAATTTGGGCGGAGGGAAATTGACACACCTTAAGGAATTAAATAATGTCAATTTCCGGTAGTCAGATATGCGTTGTTAGGCGATGATTTGGTTGGCGGTTACTTTTTTGTTTTTGATTCAAAATATTTTTGTTCCGTAACAGCGCAGTTATCTTCTGTTCGGTAGCTGCTTTTACCTTTTTCAACCAGAGTACCACTAAAATTGTATATATCGATTAGATTCTGGAAGCACTTTTCATTGCCATAAGGGTTATCATCGCTGAATTTTGGATCGCAGCCTTTGATTTGCTGAAAATATGACGTTTTATAGTAGCAATCCCCGGTGTTTACATTTCTGCAGACAAAATATCGTGATGTTGGGCCACCATCACCTGAAACTTGAGGAAAAAACCCACAGGCTGCTAGATCGGTTTTGTTTTCAGTAGTAACAGGGTTTGCCATTTGGTTTGGTTGAGATTTAGATTGTTGCCAGATGTAAACACCGGCAGCTAATATGACAGCGACGATAACCACAACCAAGAGAATGGCTGTAACTTTTTGCTTTTCCATAATGTTTTATGGTTAAGAAATTAAAAATATTTTGAATCAATTAATAGCGCCAACCAAATTTTTGCATAACGGGCCGCGCTTATCCCATCGTCGCGCCCGGGCACGAACCTCATGTTCGGGCGCGATGTGGGATAAGCGCTGTTCGGCGATGTCGCGAGCGGGGCCGAAGGCCAGCGAGCGGCTCGTCCGACAGCGCTGTAAGCGCGGCCCGTTGCAGCGTCCGAGGAGGCGTCCGTTAGGACGACGACGAGAGCGAGCGGAGCGAGCGATGTCGCTGCAACTACTTTTATCCGTACTTGTGGATAAAAGGGCTAAGGTATAATAAAATATTTGTAAGAATACGGTTATATCCCTCTGGGGTATAACTTTAAACATAATAGCAAACTATATGGAGGAGGGCAATACTCTGTACAGGATGACCACATCGTAGACAAGCCCATCGTTTGCGAAGCAAACGAAAG
>CAZEEW010000005.1:0-48076 GCA_964511375.1 uncultured Gammaproteobacteria bacterium
CTTTCGTTTGCTTCGCAAACGATGGGCTTGTCTACGATGTGGTCATCCTGTACAAAAGCTTGAAATAACGGCTAGAAAGTGATATAACAGTCTCACCATACGGGCTATAGCGCAGTTGGTAGCGCGCATCGTTCGGGACGATGAGGCCGGCGGTTCAAGTCCGCCTAGCCCGACAAAAAACCAGTTAGTAATTAACTGGTTTTGTAATACAATTGATTTTTATGCCGCCTGATCAAGCTGGTTACTGTCTCTATTTACCCGGAGATCAATAAACCGTACATTGAATTTCTTTCCGTTAAAATGCTTTACTTGTATATGGTCACCACTTATTACAGCATCATTATCTTTTTTCACACTACCTAAGTTTAATAACTCTCTAAAATTGGCGATTACTTTATATCGTACCTCGTCAGAATCATACTTTGTAGTCACTGCTTCATGTGTCCAATAGGTAGTGTTGTCTCGAATCTTACCCACCTGTCCTGGAAAGTCTGTATATCGCACAAAAATATCATTATCTGCATGCATTAAGGGTGCCAAAAAATTTTGAGAAATATTAATGTATTCTCCTAAATAATGCAGGCCGAGACCAATATCCCTTGGGTCGGTTAGAATTTTTTCATTATGATAAATATCAAAGAAGGCAGACTGCCATTCTTTAGCTACTTTTTTATCAGTGAAATCAATTACATTTTTTGCGACATTTATACGAACCTCTTCAGGGCAGTCCTGATTGGATAATTTTTTTGCAAGAGTTGTAATTTTTAAAGACCACATTTCGGACATTTCTCCCGCAATTTTTTGTCTTAATTCTGTACTTGGCAAGCGAAGTAAATTTAAGTAAGCCTCTTTTTGCAACATTGTTTTAAGCTCGTCCAGATCTTGTGCAAAGTCAGCTTCAGTTTTTTGTTTTGCTTCACTTTTTTCTCTAGTGGACTTGGGAGTCGAATCCTTAGCTCTCGGCTTATCTTTTACACTGCGGTCTAAATACCTTAAGAAACCAGCTTCGTCTTTCATAAGCTTATATTTCTACTGATGTATGATCCCCAACAATTAAACGATGACCATCAGATTTACCGTTTTGCTTTATTTTTACATTTGAGCCAATCAGGCTATTGGAAATGTTAATTGGACAATCGATATCACAATTGCCAAGAATAATGGAATTACTAACGGTAGCCTGTTTTATACTGGTTCCGGAAGATAGTGTTGTATAAGAGTTAATAACACAATTTTCTAAACGGCAATTTTCACCAATCATTACGGGCCCGTTTATAACAACTCCCGGACCAATATAAGTCCCAACACCAACATGTACTTTGCCAATAATTTTTGCGTTTGGGTCGACTGTGCCTTCGTTGCGAAAATTATTATTCGGCATTTCATCTAAAATAAGACGACTGGCAATTATGAGGTCATCAGCAATACCAGTGTCTTTCCACCAGCCTGTTATTTCTTTATACCCTACCCGCATTTTATTTTTCAAAAAATGTGAATGAATACTGGAAATTTCATATTCTCCACGGGCACTGCGTTCGATTTTTTGAAAGGCATCAAAAAATACCTTTGGTCCGTACAAATATATACCGGTAACTGCAAAATTGTTAGGTGGAGTTTGGGGTTTTTCCCACACATCAACTAGCTCTTTATTGGTATTAAACACGGGCACGCCAAAACTCCGAGCATCGGGTACTTCAGATAATGTCAACATACAATCATAGCGACCAGTAGAAAACTCCTGTACCAAGTCTTTCAGACTACCCAAAATTACGTTGTCAGAGAGATAAAACAAGAAAGGTTCGTCACCAATAAACTTCTTCGCTTCGTTTACGACATGGGCAATACCTTGCGGACCACCAGTTTGTTCAAAAAAATGAATTTTAATTCCCCAGTGACCGCCATCACCAATATATTTTTGCAGTTCAGTTTCACCTGGGTTAGTATTAATAAAAATTTCTTCAATTCCTGCCTCAACTGCTTTCTCAATAGCATGAAAAATTATTGGCTTGTTGGCCAAGGGCAATAAATGTTTGTTAATTGTTGTTGTGATTGGTCTTAACCGAGTCGCCCTCCCGCCACCCGTTAAAATTGCTTTACGGATTTTCAACATATTACCACCAAATTAATTTACGTATTACCCACCAATACGCCGCCATGAGCGGGTTACCAACATAAGTAAGCAAGGGATTGTTAATAGATTTTTCTTCAAAGACCACCCGACTGACAGCCAACTTTAATAAATGACGATCAGTTACTGTACGCTTCTCTTGTACCTTCTTTCGCTTACTTAACCATAATTGCCAACTAGACTCTTTAAGCCAATATTTATAGCTCGCAATTTTCTCCTTTAGCCAACCGGTTTTCCAAGCAAATAGTAGTAAACCAAGGTCTAACGCAATGGCCATTGGCAACAACAACAAAAGTGTTGGCCATTTAAAATATATTAACATGACGCCATAACGATTGCGTTCGATATAATAAAATTTATCTTGGTTGCGGCTAAAACTATATTTATGGTAAAAGACAGACTTGGGGACCACGACGGACTTGTAACCTAAAGATTTTAATCGCAAAGTGTATTCGAGGTCTTCATGATACAGGAAGAAATCTTCATCCCAAAGACCGTACTCTTTTAAAAGGTCGGCGCGCATCATTATGGCCGCGCCACTTGCAAAACCAATCTCTTCCTTATCTTTTAAGATTATTTCGTCTTTTTTAGCGCGCAAGTTATTGCAAAATGCTAAACCAAGATAATGAAAAGAATTACCGGTAGTATTAATCAGATTAGTTTCAGGATAAAGTAAAATTAATGGCTGCGCTACACCAATGGTTTTATCTTCTTCCATGGCTTCAACCAACGGTTCAAATGAATGAGCAGCAACAAAACCATCATTGTTATGTAAATAGACATAATCATAACCGTGGTCGAGCGCCCATTGAATACCAACATTGTTTCCACCAGCAAAACCAAGATTAGTTTTTTGCGGCAATAAGACTACTTCTGGAATTTCTTTTTTGGATAATGGCAAAACATTTTCTTCTAAATATCTAGCGGAAGAACCGTGTACGGGGTGTGGATTATCAACGATCACTAAAGCAACCTGATCTTTAGGATAAGTCAAATTTTTTAAAGCCGAAGCTACGTCATCAATATACGGCTCGCAATGGAAAGACAAATAAATGATCGCGATTTTTTTAGAAGGCATAATATTTATAATTACCACGCCATTTCCAAAGATATTTTAACCAGCTAGCTAAATGAATTCTCGCAAGCTTATTCTTAATTAGAGCTTTAAAAATACCGGGCACTTTTGCAGACTCCCGCGCGTGCATATGATTAATGACAATATCATGGACATAATAAACCGGGAAACCAGCTTCCCACATTCTGCGACACCAATCACAATCTTCAAGGTACATAAAGTAACGATCATCAAACCAGCCAATCTTATCTACCACCTCTTGGCGGACAATCATGGCGGCCCCAAGCACCCAATCAACCGGTCGGGTTTCGTTATGATCAAAATCTTTCATGATTAGGCGATCAGCATATTTTTGCACCCACTGGTATTTTTTATCAAAATTTATTTGTTTCAATGGCTTAATCAATATTGAAGGAAGATCAAAACGGTAACAAGAATATTGTAGGGTGCCATCCATGTTCAATAACTTTGGACCAATACAGCCAATCTTTGGATTTTCATCCATAAATCTGACCAGTCTTTCAATTGTTTTTGAATTTGGCGGGATGATCGTATCGCGGTTTAAGGCAAAATAATATCTGGCCGGAGTGGATTTAAAACCACAGGCATTCCCCTTACCAAAACCAACATTGCCCCCACAATCCACATACTTAACGTTTGGATATTTGGTGATTAGCGCTTCCTTGATGCCGTCTGTATTTTCCGAATTATCCGCGACAGTAATTTGCGCCTGAAAAGGACAATCCTTAAGATCGAGCACTAAGGATTCGATAGCACGCAGGATGTCATCTTTCATTAAATAATTTAGAAATACGATATTAATGTCGATCATAAAGGTGAGAAGTTATTTACTTTCCGTTGTTTCCTTTAATGTCCTCATTTTACTAATTAATTCAGGAGAATAGAGGGCATGTCCAGATCGACCTAGACTATCAAGATAGTCATAGGAAACCCAATCTGGGTTACTTTGAACAACTTGACTGATACGTTTAGCTACCCAGTCTTTATCCTTGCCTATTGCTTCCGCAACACCTCTTAGAGTTGACCATCCAGGTGGTGCCGGCTTAGATCGTATGTCCGGCGTCTTACTTAATTCATTAATTAATTCCGGTGAATAATAAGTACGCATACGATTATTGGCACCCGCATAATATCCAGTCCACTCAGGATGTTCCTTTGCTAAAACCGAGACTACTCTATTTACTAATTTTGAGCCTTTTCCTAACAGGTCCACAATACCAGGAAACGTCATCCAACCGGGTGGAGGAAAAGGTACTTTGAGATCAGCAATCTTTTTAAGTTCAACTATTAATTCTGGTGAATAATGTTCCCGCGTATTACCAATTGAATCTAAGTAGTACATTACCCACTCTGGACGATCCGCTTTGAATGGTTTGGCGTGCTTCTTCACCCACCCTTCTCTTTTATTAATATGCTTTGCTATTGCCCATTCAGTCATCCAACCAGATGGAGCCGAGGGTACTTTAAGATCAGCAATCTTTTTAAGTTCAACTATTAATTCTGGTGAATAATAAGTGTAAGTATGCCCCACCTCATCTAAATAAGGCTTTGACCACTCTGGTCTATCCTCTAGGAGAGTCTCGATTCTTGGCGACAACCAAATTTTTCCCTGGCCCAATTGTTTAGCGATTGCCGACTTAGTTAGCCACCCAGCAGGCGCACGCGATTTAACACGCTCTTCTTGCGTTAAATTAATATCTTCAAGTGTTTCTTTTCCTGTGGAACCAGTTTGTTCTAAAACTAATTTTAATTCCTGCTTCCACTTTTCCACATCACCACTAAATTTGTGCCATGAAACCTTACAATTGTATTTGTCGGACTTCAATTCTTCCTTGCTTAAATTCGCATATTTTTCCCACTCCGATTTGCTTTCCAAATCATGAAGTACGAAAGTGGCATTATCTTCTTCGTTATTTACGAATACTGCCTTTCTAATTTTATCTAAAACGAAGACTTGATAACCACTACCCCTAACCATCGAATCAGTGACAGCGCCAGAGATTAAAATGTACGGAACGCCAATTTCATATAGAAGCTCCATCAAAAACTTGGTGCGTGGTATGGATTTCTTTTTCTCAAACTTCTTCTCACCGCCCGTGGTTATTCCACCTTCGCCTGGGGGTAAAATTACCTTTGATATTTTATTAGCCGCATCTGGCAACTTAATTGAGTCAGTTGAATGAAGTATATGATCGACAAAATCACGAACATTAAAAACAAGGACGTTGCCGTGTCGCCCTCTTTGCCTCTGCAACGACAAAAACTGTTTTGCGTCTAATATTTCAGCGACTTCAATCACTGGCATACCTGAATCAAGCATGCGCTGAATTTTTTTCATCATTTCAGCACGCTGCACCTCTTGCTCTAAGCCAATTTTATCTATACCCATATTAACACTTAATTTATCCACCATTTTCTTAAATCCCTCCAACTTATTTTTCTTTTACTGACAATAGTTTGATGCTTTTTAACTAAGTCTTTCCGATGTTTAAAAATCTCCCCTACTCCCTTTAAAACTTTACGATCAAATAAAACATACCAAATGAACTTCTTTAACTCATACCAGAGAACCCAAGGTAAATCAAGTAGAACATTTTGCCAGTACTCATTTTTATACAAAGTTCGTAAATGATTTTTGTAGCTGTGATAACGCACCCATTCTGATTGCTTTTTCTTGTTTTCCGCGGCCGCGCTATCCCGCATGTCCTTTGGTCCCGCTCCGGCTCGATCATGGTAAGCAACTGTGTCCAAAATAACATAGGAGGTAAAACCAGCCGCGCGCAAACGAAAAGCCAAATCTACATCCTCTTTATACGAATGATAAGTTTCATCTAAGAAGGTATGATCATCAAATTCAATCTCTTTAATTGCGCTTCGACGGTACATTGGGAAAGCACCAGAAACACCAAAGACTTCTTCATAGTCTTTATTGCCGCACCTCTCTTTATTCCATTCCTCCTGTGTTTCCCTTTCGATTACTCGACGACTGCGAAAAACCTTAAGTCCCAACGCGTCAATTTGGTTGGTGAAGCTTTTCTCCAACGGTTCACCGCTATTAATTACCGAAAAATTCCAACGCATCAGGCGAGGTGAAACAGCGGCCACATCAAGATGGTCGTCTAAAAATTTAACCATTTTTTCTAAACAATCTGCTTCCAGATACATGTCCTGGTTAAGTAATAAAAAGTATTCGCCATGAGTATCTTGGTAAGCCTGATTATGCCCTGGTGCGAAGCCAAGATTGGTATGATTCTCAATTACTTTGCTATATACCGGAAAATTAGTAAGTTCTTGCTTCATTTTCTCTACCATGCCATCTTCGGAATGGTTATCGACAATCAAAAGCTGCCAATCTTTAAAAGTTTGTTTGCGCAAAGAATCAAAAAGATACGGTGCGTATTTTGCGCCATTCCAAGTGATTAAATGAACGGTTAGTTTCATATTTATTTCCTTTTAGATGGCCACCGAACTGTGATTAGCAAAGTATCTTCCAGTACGGTAGTCATGTGAGAAGTCTCCAGGCCATTATACGACCAATAATTACCCGGGGTATCGAAAGTCTCCTCTACCCCAATATCCGGATAGGTCATTGTGAGTTTGCCACTCACGAGAATGCCGAGTGTCTGGGCTGATGAAGCCATGCGCGGCTTCATCTCGCAAAAACCTTTTTTTAAATTACTCCACTTTACCTCAAAATCAGGATTCTTAAACATTTCGTTTTCCACGAAATGACCGATGAACCAATTCCGGTATTCTGGTTGAGAGGCGACTAAGTCGTCCAACTTGCCGGATACAAAATGTTTATGTTTTTCATTTTCCATAGTATACATCCACTCAATTTCCAGACTTAAGAATCTTAAACACTAAATCATTAACCCAGGCCATGGCGATACCGATGGGTCGAAATATTACAATCCACATAGATTTATACCACGGTTCCCATTTTTTAAAATACTGTGCCATGCTTAAAGTAAACTGCTTCTGCTTCCAAAGTGTCGTACGTTTCTTAAAACTTTGACCAATATAATCGACACAAGAGATGATCGGCGTGTGCAAAACTTTAAAACCTAATCTCCTTACTTCGCGGCAGATGTCTACGTCTTCGAACCAAATAAAATATCTTGGATCAAAAGCCCAACCCAGTTTTTCATAGATCTCCCGACGCATGATCATGAAGGAACCACGTACCGAGTCTACCTCTTGTTCTAGATCAGCATTAAAATCTTTAAACATGTAACGGTTCAAAATCCCTGGAAAGACATGGGGAATTTTCAAGATTAAAGCCAGCTGGTCAAAAAGCCCAGGAAAACGACGAGGCTGAGCATCTTCGTTTAACTTACCGTTCTCGTCTACTAATTTACAACTTGCCAAGCCCACATCTGGATGCTTTCTCATCCAATCTACCATAACATCCAAACTTTCAGGGGCAACACGCATGTCCGGGTTTAGGAATAACAAGAATTCACCAGTTGCTAATTTAGCACCTTGGTTATTGGCATAACCAAAACCCATGTTTTTTTCATTTTTTATAAGTTTTACTTCAGGAAATTGTTTTTCTACAATTTCGGTAGTTGCGTCCTTGGAGCCATTATCCACCACAATTTCTTCGTAACTAATGTTCTTGCAGCCCGCTTTAACAGAATTGATCTGAAGGGCAATGAGCTCAGCGGAGTTCCAAGGTACAGTGATTACAGATAAATCTAACATAAAAAAGTAAAGGTTTTACCTTAATACCTCTATACTAACACAAAAAGTTCCTTTTGTACACCCCGATTATAATCCAAAAGCACCTGATTATTCCGGTGCTTTTGGAGAGGCTCGAGACGAACTCGAGCGGTTGCGGCTGGCCGAGCCGCGAGAATCCGCCGAAGCGGATCACCCTATTGCAGGGCTAGGTGGCCGAAAAATTTCAGATGACTCTCGACAGGGGCTTAGACGCTACTAGGACCAGTTGGGCTTACTGGTTCTTTCTCGTCTTACCCCGGCCGCCCCCTGTATTTCACGGCTGACCCTGACTCTCGCCAGGTTTCGTTCGGCCATAGGTAGGAAGCCGAACTGTAAGGGCCGGTTATAGCCTTCACCGACCCACCGTGTTCTATTGCTCCGGAAACATGTTTTCTGTGTTTCGTCGACCGGAGCAGAATTAAGCGCGCTTAGCTAGGGGTTACGCGCCGCAACTGGGAGGCTCTTCGCTGCCCGACTCGGCCGCGAGGAAATCCAACGCCTGAGTGATACGGTAATCACCCTTGCGCCGCCACACCTGAGGCATGGCCCACCCCTCAGCCACTTCGGCTCCAGCTTTGTCACGGAGAATCACCGCGACATCGCCATCAATCCGAGGGGCGTTGGTTTGGAACACGCCAATCTCGCGATCACCAACCTTCGGAACATAGAAGGCCTTCGTGAGCGAGGTAGGTGTGACATGGACGAGCCCGTCTTCACGCCGGCGGACGATAACGTGTCCGATGATACGTTTCCCGTCTGCGCGACGCTCTGCGCGAGGCTCCTCGCGGATCTCGGGTTGACCCCAGGGAGCCACTGCTGGATCCCGCATGCCCACATCGAAAAAGCCACGGTCAACTCGACCGATCAGCCATTCGTCGTGCGGTCGAGAACCAGCAAGTTGTTTCCCCCAGGGATCGAAGACCCAGTTACCCTTCGGTTCCAGGTCAACTACGACCTGGTCACCGAATTTTTCCTTCAGCGCAGCGCGAAGCTGTGCCAAAGTTATTTTCTGGGCCAACCCGATTCCTTCCTAACCCGGTGCCCAACCGGGTTTTGCATAACGCTTTTACAATTGGCAGCGTTTGCGTAAAGCCTTGTTTCCGCACAGCGCGAAAACAGTCAATGATACCATAGATCTAATTAAAAAACAAGCCCAGGCATTAACCTGAGCATGTTTGTGTATTTTTTAAAAAAGTCAAATACTTATGTCTAATCTCTTGGTTACATCAAAAAATTTATTACAGTTCTTTAGATACTTCAGCCCCTCTTTTGGTCGGGACACATCATCGACATACTTTTCTATTCTCCACAGTTCTTCCTTAATCATGTCAACAGTATTTTTACCACGGCCTGGGATTACTCTATCACCAGGGAATCTGTTTTCTGGTTGGTTAATTAATTCTATCTCTTTTGCTTTTTGTAATTCAATTTGCTTAACAAAAGTCAAAAAAAGACGCACTTGATGCCAAGTAGATGCTATAAGAACAATTCTCTTCCACTCTTTTTCTTTACACAAACTTATTACATTTCTCGCTTGTTCCGGAGCATTCTGTGATTTATCTTCTAAGATTATTTTATTTTCATCAATCCCCTGTTCCAGAAACTTCTCTTTGATCTCCCAACTCGGGATGTTGCCTCCGTCGGGATTAGCATCTTTATCCGGTCGAAATGGATTATCTTTTAAACCACCAGACAAGATTATTTGCGGTTCTTGGTTATAATAATTAAAAACTTCAATAGTCTTTTTGACACGATCATCAGCATCACCCTCGATCCAGACAACGGCATCAACTTTCCCTTCCGGAAGAATTTCCGTATTTACTTTTAAAAACAACTCCCGTTCTTCGGGAGTCCAAGAATCTCGTTTACCAAATTCGTTATACTGTTTAAGCATTTTCTCTACTTAAATATTCTTTAAGAGCTTCTTGCCAAGTGCGCTGACGCGGTAATTTGGTGTTTACTAACTCCGAATACATTGGCCGTTTAGCCGGACGCGGGAACTTGTCACCCGGGACTGGTGTTGTATCCACAACAAGACCTTTGAGCCTAAAAGTCTCTAGTGCAAGCTCGTTCCAGGTGCAGGCTCCGGAATTGGCAGCATGGTAAATACCATAAGGTAAATTATCTGCAACCAAACGGTAAGTCAAATTAGCGAGATCAGGAGCATATGTGGGCGAACTTTTTTCATCATCCACAAGATCTAAATGGGTTTTCCCGCCTTCGGTAACTAACCAAAGCATCATGTCTACAAAACTTTTCTTAGCACCTTCGCTAACCGCTGGTTTACCAAATAATTTAGATAAGCGGATTAAATAATATTTATCTGTATTCTCCAGAAGTAATTTCTCACCCAAGGCTTTAGTTTCACCATATTTATTTACCGGATTATGTTCGGCGTCTTCGGTATAGCCATTTTGGTCATCACCTTTAAAGACGTAATCTGAAGAATAATGTACTAGAACAATTCCCTGCTCTTTACAAAGTCTCGCTAATTCACCAACTGCCAAACCATTAACTTTTTTTGCGAGTTCATAAACCTCAGGTGTATCTTCCATCTTGTCTACAGCATTAATAGCTGTAGCGTTAACTACAACTTCTGGCTTTAATTCTTGAAGTTTATTACTTAAGGCTTCGGTATCTGTAATATCTAATTCCGCTCGGTCGCAACCAGTTACTTCATGTCCATTACTCTCAAAAACCTTTAACAACTCCTGTCCCAACATTCCCTGGTGGCCAATGACTAATACTTTCATATTACTTTTGCAAAGCTAATTTAAAGTCATCGTAATTCTCAATGTAATCACTGCGGTCAGGATTGTAATTAGTCGAAGAAATGGCGAGTAGAACAGCATCGGCGCTAAAATCCTTAAAATGGTGCCAAACGTAAGCGGGAACATATATGCCGCTCGTTGGGCCAGTCATGGGAATATCTTCTAAACCATTCCCCCGATCAATAACTGCTGTACAAGTGCCTTTGATTAAGATAAAAAATTCTTCCTCCACTTTGTGACAATGCGCACCAGTTGCGCTTTTGGGGTCGGTAATGAAATATACACGCTTAACTTCGAAATCGATGTAGTCTTTTAATTCCACGGGACTCATGGTGAATTTGTTCGGAACTACGATCTTTTTAAGATCAAAAATTTTAAATTCTTTTTCAGACATAAAAATTTGCTTTAATATATATTTAAGTAGCCGATTGCATTTTGTCTTTTGACCTTTCTAAATTATCTTGAAATTTATTCATCTCATCCTTCTTTTGCCATAATTTTGAAACCCACTCTGTGTTGTTCTTGTACCACTCTACTGTTTCTTCCAAGCCCTGTTCAAATTTTTCACGGGTATATTCTGGTTTCCAGCCTAGAGCTTGGATTTTACTAGCATCAATGGCATAACGACGATCGTGGCCAGGTCGATCAGTAACATACTCGATCATGTCTTCTCCCAAGCCCATGATTTTCAAAATTAGTTTGGTTATTTCTAAATTATTTCTTTCATTATCTACGCCAATATTATACACTTCGCCAGGAACACCATCATGAAGTAAAAGGGTTAATGCTTTTGCGTGATCACGAACATGAATCCAATCACGGACATTTAATCCATCACCATAGACTGGTACTTTCTCCCCTTTTAACAAACGAAATACAAAGAACGGAATAACTTTTTCCGGGAACTGGTAAGGGCCATAGTTATTAGAACAATGAGTAACAATTACCGGAACTTTATGCGTAATGTAATACGCATGACACATTAGATCACCACCGGCTTTAGCAGCGGCATAAGGCATGTTGGGGTTGATTGGTGTACTTTCAGTGAACCTGGTATCTTCACCTAAATTTAACGATCCATACACTTCGTCTGTTGAAACATTAACAAACTTTTGCAAATTGTTTGTTCTGACAGCGTCCAAAATCATCTGGACACCTAACGTGTTGGTTAAAACAAAATCTTTACAGCCACCATGGATTGAACGATCGACATGAGTTTCGGCGGCAAAATTAATAACATGAGTAATACCATGTTCTTTAATAACCAGATTCAATTTATCCAAATCCGTAATGTCACCCTGAACAAAAGTGTAATTAGGGTTATCTTCTATATCCTTCAGATTATCCAGATTACCAGCATAAGTAAGCTTGTCTAAATTAACCACCTTGTAATCTGGGTAAGCTTCTAAAATATAACGGACAAAATTTGAACCAATAAACCCCGCTCCTCCACAAACAAGTAAACGCATATGCATTAAATAATTTTCTTTTAAAAAGACGGTCTGTTGATTAAACTAAATTAATCAATCTTTTACGCACTAAACACTAGAGACTTGACAAATATTGTATATATGTTAATCTAACTTTAGAAAAAGGCTTTCGGCCGTGGTTTATACACCACACTAAGCGGAAAGTCTTTTTTTATTTTATACTATTCCGATCCGTCCGATGGAAATACAGAAATTAGAAATTTTTGACCTTTGCGCTTATCTTCTTTTATCTGCACACAAAAAAGCTCATTTTCAGACGTAAGACCGTAAAAACGATGAAGTATTTCGGATGGTTTATTAGGATTTTCCTTTGACTTCGGTTCAAAATGCGATTTTTGCACCAATTCAACAGCACAAGCAAAAAACTTCATCCGACGTACTCTATCTCGCCAGTTTTCTTTTGTAAATAGGTGGGACCAAAATAAATCTAGAAATACTTTGTCGTGGTTAAAATAAGAGGAACGAATATAAGAGCGTCTCTTAGTTTTCTTTTTTATCTCAGTGAACAAACCAAAAGCTTTTTGGTAAACTTCACGAAAATTTGAACCTGTGTACTTGTGAGATTTACTTTTATATACTTTCATGTCAGATAAACACTACTTTTTCATTTCGGCTTTAAAATAATCCACAAACGGTATCGCGGTTGGATCAAGACCTTCCAGTACGGCTAGATAAAAACTTAAATAACTACTCATAACTAAGGCTTCAGTCGCTTGGCCAAGTTCGGTCTTTTCATCACAAACATAACTTAGATAAGGTATATTGTTTTGTTTTAAAACTTCTTTAGTGATGGCATAACGTTTTTGTGTACGCTTGCCATACAATTTAGATTCTAAAAAGACAAACAACAAATTGTTCGGGTTAGCTTTTGGGTACTTCATGCCTTCCATAAGATGGTGGTTGAGTTCTGGCAGAGTGAAATAGCCGGCAAAACGTTTGGCGTTTTCATTCATTTGGTTGGCGGCCGCATGGGCATTACCAATTAAGTGCTCAGAGGCGACATACCAAACACTATAATTCTGGGCGTCTCGGGCCATTTGTTTAACCAAGTTGTCAGCCGTTGCAACACCATACTGGGTTTCGTAAGTACGGATAATCTTGATCAATCGCTCGGCTTGAGCATCAGTAAAGGTAATTATTTTAGCTTTGGCGAGAAGCCAAAGTTGACCAAAGATGGAATAGCCCAATCCCATGCGCGGGCTACCACACGGGTTATTCTTAGTAGTAAAAATTAAGGCTGGCACGTTAATCCTTTTAGCCATTTGTGCCAAATCTCCACCGGCACAAATTACTAGCATCTTTGCTTTTCTTTTATACCCTTCTTTCATGGCGGCAATGGATTCTTCAGTTGTTCCAGAGTAGCTAGAGATTATAAGCAGAGTGGATGAGTTGACAAAGGCCGGAAGGGTGTAATCATTAACGATCTCGAAAGGAAGTTTCAGGTATTCCTTATATGCGCTTTTAATTATATGCGTTCCCAAAGCTGAACCGCCCATTCCCGCTACCACCGCATTTTTAACATTGCCATAGCCGACTGGTATGCGTAACGACTTGGCGCATACTTGAACTTCTTTAACTTGTTCAGCAAGTAGCTGCAAACTTCCCAGCATGTTGCCAGAGTCTAATTTGTTAATAGCTTCACGATTATTTAAAATGTCGTTCATACAACTTTTTTATTTTTTAACCAAATTTTAAGTGCTTTTTCAAAATCCAACCTACGGGCGCTAACCGTTGCCCGAACGACGCGGAGTGCATTAGCTAGGTCTGCTCCTGAGTCGTAATTTTTCTTGAAATCAACTTTTTCTCCGGTCGAAACTACTCGCCACTCTTTGCCCGCGGGGGTATCAACACTTTTATATTTTTTTAAAAATTTTTGTTTTTTCTTGTCGTCTTGAAAACTGGAAAAATAATTTTCAAAATATTCTTGCCCCAGACCATAAGATAATATCCCGATAAATACGGTTTCTAAACCCAGGTCTGATCCGCTGGAGATAAATTCACAAACGAGCTCTTTTTCAAATCCATGTTCCTCCTTCTGGTTGCTTTTGTCCAAGCTATCAATCCACGACGGATCGACTAAATAATCCTCCAGGGTTTTTGTCTTACCATCTCCACTGTTATTAAGCCGCTTTTCGTCTTGTAACGAAACTACGGCGGCATTATAAAACTCAGAGAACAGTCTTCTCTTAAACTTACTACTCCAGACGCCCCTAATGTAGATCTTTATAAATCCAATAAATTTTGTATGACCTTCAATTCCAGCCCGCCGACACTCTTCAACTGTCTTCCAATTTTGATAATATTTTAACATAGTCAAGACCCCTTCACTAACCATATCTTCTTCAATAGTCGTGTGTGATAACCCACGCTTGGCAAATTCCCTTTTTAAACTATGCCTTGCGATAAAAGCCTTAGCCTCTTTAGCAATAAAAGGGAGCATCCTTGTAACTAGCTCTCTCTTTACTTTCTCCGCTTGAGGATTTTCTTTCAAAGCGGTGGCAAGCGCGTCTAGTTTATCAACGGAAAATTTTACCTCACGTAAATTTTCCCGAGCTTGGTCTAAGGCATTAAACGACATTCTCGTTTCGTGCATAATCTATTTTTTACTTACCCCAGCCACAATCCCCATTGCCGCAAGCATGGTCATCATGGCAGAGCCACCATGAGAAACCAGGGGAAGAGGCACACCAGTTAAAGGCATGGCTCCGACCATAGCACCGATATTTAAAAATGACTGCCATATAAACCATACCATAATGCCCGAGACTAGTAAACGACTGTAATCGTCCGGCGCACTTTTGGCAATTCGCATCCCCTGCCAACCCAGTAAGACAATTAAGACAACTAGTCCGGCAGAAATTATAAAACCCATTTCTTCAGCAATCACTGCGTAGATCGAATCAGCAGCCACTTCCGGCAAATACTGATATTTTTGCCGGGAGTGTCCGAGACCGAGCCCCCAAAATCCACCCGAACCAACCGCCAGGAAAGCTTGGTTCATATGGTAACCCACTCCCTGTGGATCTAATTCTGGGTGTAGAAAGGTGGTGAAACGTTTAACGCGGTACGGTGCAGCAAAAATTAAACCAGAGAATACTAGCAGTCCAAGGAGCCCTAGAACAATTATGTATACTTTGGGTACGCGAGCGAGATACAACATGGCAAAAATAACAGCGATCATGATCGAAAGCGTACCTAAATCTGGTTGTAACAAGACTAATATTAATGCCGGGGCAATTAAAGTTAAAGCCGGTAACAAACCGTAACGCCAGTCAGATAAATCTCTTTTTTTATCTGTCAAAAGATAAGCGGTAACTAAAATGAGAGCTATCTTTGTTAACTCAGAGGGCTGAAAAGTAAACGGGCCAATACTCAACCAACTTCGTGAACCGTTTAATACCAGACCAATGCCCGGGATAAACACTAAGACAAGAAGAATTAAGGATAATAAATATATCCCCCAACTGACTTTGCGCCAAATATCATGAGGAAGTTTGGCAAAAAGGAGAAAGAAAAAAGCGCCAGGCAATAATCCATAAAGCAGCTGACGTTTAACAAAGAAATAGGTGTCACCAAACTTTTGATAACCCACTGGCGCTGAAGCCGAAGTTAAAGCCACTAAACCAAAGATGACTAAAATGCCTAAAAACAACAAAAAGCGACGGTCAGCGTATTTGTGGCGCGTAAGATCCAACATAGTTTAAGCGTTGAGACCGATGACGATAACCGCTCCTACTACGAGCAGGGCATGAAAAACCGCAATAAAGATAGAAAGAAAGCGGGATAGGAAGCGGTCCTCACCGTAAAAATACCAAGCAATTATGACATTTAGTAAGACAACAATAAAACCGGCCAGCGGTAAATAAAGGATTTTCCACCAAGCGCCAATAAGATCAATACCAAATACCACGTTATAATGCAGGAAAATCTGGTCAGCCGAGCGGTTAATTTTGGAGAAAATCTGCCAAAGAATATACATTTCCGCACAAAGTGAAAGAAGGATAGGGTAAAACACTAGACGATCGCGGAAATATAGCTTAAAAGGATAAAACATAGCCCTGTCATTTTAGCAAAAGTCCACCGGCTTGACAATAAGCCCATCTTTAGTTATAATAGTCGGGCATTAAAAATTGAGATTATAAGCTTATGTCACATAAAAAAGCCGGTGGTTCTACGCGCCTGGGTCGAGATTCCGTGGCCAAACGCCTGGGGGTCAAAGCCCACGATGGACAGACCGTTAAAACCGGCATGATCATTGTTCGCCAAAAAGGAACAAAAATCCACGCTGGAAAAAATGTTAAAAGAGGTAATGATGATACCCTATTTGCAGTTGCTCCAGGTAAGGTGAAATTTAGTTCCAAGAGGCGTGTCCGTTTTGATGGTAAACTTCGAACTACTAAGTTTGCCAGCGTCGTAACTGCTTAAGAAATATTCAACAAAAAATTCCGGTCAATCCGGAATTTTTTTGTCCCCTTCTTCACTCTATCTCAGAAGTTGATCTTATTATATCACACCAACTTTTCTTTGTAATCTTTTGTTGTGGATAAGTCTATTCAATCCCCCACTCTTTTTTCAATTCGGCGATACCTTCTTCCAAAGTAATGGACGGTTCCCAACCAAGAAGCTCGCGAGCGAGGGTGTTGTCGGCACGAATATTTTTCATTTCACCTGGTCGTTCAGGAACATTGATATTTTCTCCACCAATAAGCTTGGCGATTTCATTGACACTAGTTTCCTTACCTGATCCGATATTTATAGCTCGACCGTCTTCCGCCTCACTTGCCAAAGCCTTAATATTTGCCTCAACCACATCACTTACATATATATAGTCTCTTGTTTGCAATCCGTCGCCAACAATCGTCATTGCCTCACCTTTTCTCCTTTGTGATAAAAATACCGGGATAACCATAGGATAAGAACCAGTCGCTAATTTTCTTGGACCGAAAACATTGAAATACCGCAGACAGACGGTTTTCAATCCATACAACTTACTAAACAAGCGACAGTACTCCTCGCCGATTAATTTATGCAATCCATAGGGACTTAACGGGTGTGGAATAGCATTCTCACTAATTGGTAAGGACTGATCGCCGTATACTGCACAGGAGGAAGAAAAGACTACTTTTTTGACACCACTTTCTTTGGCAGCCAAAAGGACATTTAAAGTACCAGTTACATTAATCTCATGAGTACCCACTGGATCTTCTATCGAAACGGGTAAACGGGGGTCAGCTGCTAAATGAAACACGGCTTCAACACCGTTAAACACCTTTTTTAACCTAGCATAGTCACGAATATCCACCTTACTAAACGAGGCTTTTTTATTAACAAACTCCTTCTTACCAAGAAGAAGGTTATCCACGACTTCGACTTCATGTCCGTCTGCAACCAACCTATCTACCAAATGTGAGCCAATAAATCCGGCCCCACCGGTAACAATATATTTCGACATAGTTTATTATTAATTTTTTCCTTTAATAAATGGGCTACCGACAGCGATAATACTAAAGCCAGCCTGCTGTAAATCGCTATACTTATGCTGTAAAATTCTACGTCCGTCCATTATTACTGGACGATTTGGTAAAGTTAATAATTTATCCCCCAGCTCTCTAAATTCTGGCCAATCTGTCGAGATAATGACACAATCAATATTCTCTAGAGCCGACCCAATGTCATTACAATATTTTATCTTTTCACCCGGTGGAAAAACTTTTTTAAAGTTTTCTGATGACATCGGATCATATAAGTTGATTACCGAACATTCTTCTTGCAGCAAATTGGCGACCACCTTTAAACTGGGTGAGCTGCGCACATCATTAGTATCTCTCTTATAGGACAAACCAAGCACGACGACTTTTTTGTTTTTCCACTCTTCACCAGCTTCCTTTTTATAACGATCAATAAATCTAGACAACTGCCTTTCATTGGCCTTGTATGTACCATCAATCACATCTGCCAGTTCACCAGCCGTTTTAATCTGATAGGCTAAAGATCTAGAATCTTTAATAAAGCAACTACCACCGGCATAGAGACTATCAAAAAAGCCCCAAGAGCCAATGCGCTCATCGGTACTGATAACCTGACGCA
The DNA here is from genome assembly GCA_964511375.1 of uncultured Gammaproteobacteria bacterium. GTDB lineage: Bacteria > Patescibacteriota > Patescibacteriia > Magasanikbacterales > GWA2-37-8 > DATDYA01. The sequence goes on from CAZEEW010000005.1 coordinate 18,298, forward strand.
GCTTCTCGAACTGAATATCTGAATATGATTCTGCTAATCTTCCGGCCACATCATAACAGACAGCCAGCTTGTTAAACAAATAGAAGTTCGCCAATAATTTTCCCGCCGCTGCTTCTTTGGGATTAACCTCAATATATTTTACAGTAGGTGAATTGTAGAATCGTTCATATAGCCTGCGCATCACATCAAAATCCTTTTCTTCCCATGCTCCCACAACGACACGGTCGGGTTTTAAGGAACCAGATATAGCCTTACCTTCAGCAAGAAATTCTGGATTAGCGGCAATACCAACTTTTTTTACTCCGGCCATTGCTAACTTTTCTTTCAAAATATCTGCAGTATCAATTGGAACAGTGCTTTTGTTAATCAATACTAAATATTGTGACTGTTCACCGTTATTTCTTTTAAGCAATGATGGAATTAAATTGTCTATGGCGTTGTTATAGTATTCCAAATTTGTTTCTCCGGTTTCACCTTTTTCTGGAGTTGGGACACAGATGATTATGACTTCAGTTAAATCGAGAGCTGCTTTTAGCAAAGAAAAATTTGTCGTGTAAGTTAATCTCTCTTTATTTTTAAGCAAGAGATCGTTTAAACCTTCTTCATATAACACTGAATTAATTCTCTCGCGATCACCGCTTTCGTATGCAGCAATACGCTTCTCATCAATGTCGTAGACTAAAACATCATGGCCACTGTCTGCGGCAACTGCAGCTGAACATATTCCGACGAACCCTGCTCCTATATATATTACTTTCATACTATTTTAAGAATTTCCTTATATATTCTCTCTGTTTCTTTTAACATTCTCTCCTCATTAAATTTTTCTAGTACAATTTCCTGTGCTTTTTTACCTTTATACTGTAAGGTATCTTTTTCATTAAAAACCAGCCTGAGTATCGCTATCCATGTTTCCAACGTATTATCTTTAACTAAATAACCGGTTTCTTCATTTACCATTTCACTTATACCTCCCACGTCTGAAGCTATGACCGGCACTTCCTGTGCCATAGCTTCCAAAATAGCATAAGGAAAACCCTCCCATTCACTTGGAAAAGCGAGCAGATCAGCGGTAGATAATATATCAAGGGTTTGCTCATGTGGCAAGCTGCCCAGAAGAGCAACATTGCTTAGCTTTTTTCTTTCTATAGCCTCTTTTAAAGTTACACTCTGACTTCCTGAACCAATAATCTTTAACGTCCATCTAACACTTATGGACTCTAAAGCATTAACTAATAGCAAAGGTAATTTGGGTCTTTCTAAACGACCGATAAATACTATATTTATGGAATCAGATAAACTCTTTTCCGATTTTATAAATATAGACACTCCATTATACACTAAGCTTATTTTCGATTCCTCTATAATTCTATATCTTAAGGCTAAATCTTTGACAAAGTCAGATACACAAATCAAGGCTCTAGTATATTTACTTACAATTTTTTCAGCCAATATTGCCAACCATTTTTGTATTAGCGGCACACCCACATTAAATCCCCAGCCATGAGCTGTATACACTGTGGGTATTTTACCCCTTATCGCCAGCCTACCTAGGAGAGCGCTTATAGAACTATGACAATGAACCAAATCTGGATCTATCTTTTCGATTACTTTCCTAATTTGAAAATAACCCATCAGTAATTTAAACGGGTCGTAACTATTGGAAAAGTTTGCATTTAGAATAAACTTGCCTCCAATTTTTTTTATCTCTTTCCCTAACCACTCACCAGGTCCTCCCAAAACATAAACGTCATGACCTTTGGAAATAAAATATTTAGACAATTGCAGGACATTTGTTTGCGCTCCTCCGAGTTCAGATTTGGTTACAAGATAAATTATTTTCATATTTGCCAAAGCAGCTGGCCAATCATTAATTTAAGTTGGCGTTTTAAAAAAGCACTGTAATAACCTGGGTAATCTCTTCTGTAATTAGTAATAATTTTTAAGTTATTTAGTAGGGCGGTTAATTTCTTACTCTTTGTAATATTAGACTCATGTAAACGATAACAAGCCGCATACTCACCTAAATTAGCGAACTGACCACATTTACCCAATCTGAGCCACAAGTCATAATCTTCGCCTATTTTTAAGTCTTCGTTATATCCACCAATATTGATTGCAGTACTGCGTCGATATATAACTGTTGAATGAGCAAAGGGGTTACGAAATAAAATTTTCTTTCTAATTTCGTTATCCGATTCAGGATTCAAAACTCGACCGATTTCCTTACCATCAGCATCGACCTTGATCATTCCTCCGCCTAATAAAACGTAGTTCGGGTTACTTTCTAAAAAGCCAGCTTGCTTTTTCAGCTTCTCATTGTCATACCAGTAATCATCACTATCTAATACCGCAATGTATTCCCCCGTTGATTTTTCCAAGGCCAAGTTTCGTGCTTGGGCAATACCTGAGTTCGACTCTTTAAATAAAATTTTAATCCGTCTGTCTGATTTATATTTATCTAAGATATTTGGTGTTAGGTCTGTCGAACCATTATCCACAACGATTAATTCGATATTGTCATAGGTTTGCGTCAAAACTGAATCAATGGCTTTTTCCAAAAATAAACCATTATTATATGAAACCATCTGCACACTAACTAGCGGTTTAGTCATAATCAAATTTTAATCCATTCTTCAGGCAAAAGATCTTTAAATTCTTTTTGATGTTTCTTGTTCCATCTTGTCGGAGCAATGACAATCTTATTTGGGTGTGTGTTCAACCACGCTCCCCACCAACTAAAGCTGCTATTAGCTATAACGTTATGTTTACACTTACTCATTAATATAAGTTCTTCGTAATCTGGTATTCCCGCTCCAGAAACAAATGAAACTGGGAATGAGATCTTTAAATTATTTTTTACCCACTCTATATCATCGGAAAATAAAAAAAAATTAGGTTTTTTGGTTTTATTACTTATTATACTAATGGCTCGAGCGTAATAATCTAAATCACAAATATTGTGCACCCTACTAGTTCTTGGATCACTAACATAATCACCACGTCGCACATGCAAAGATACCGAATCTGTACTCTTCATTTTTTCTAATATTTCCGAGTACATATTCTCTATTGGTTTTAACAATTTTATTTCCTCTAAAAGTTCATTACGGATAAGTTCGGGATACTTATAACTTTGCCAGTAACCTTCTATGTATTTATCCTCAGTCTTGAGCACGCTTTCATCCCAACCGATATGAAATTTTCTTAAAATTTTGAGGTTAAAGAAACGAACTAACTTAGACAAAAGGCCTAAAGGGTATTTAGCCTTTTTAATATCTGTTTCAGATGCAATTTTAGCTCGTATACTAAATGGATTCAGTCCGTAAAGACGATAAGTATCATTTTCTTCACCAAAACTAGTGGTGTCTAATAACAGCATATCGTTTCTTTGGATAGATAATAATCTACCAAATGCATATTGAAACAACTGGTTTCCTAATCCACCTTTAAGTTTAATTATTATCATAGGTTATCTGAGAAACTCTTCTTGTTTAACCTAACCAATTCTTCATATATTTATCTTTAACCTCACCCTTAAGGACATACCAACTAAGTAATTTCTCGAGAACCACACTTTCGTCAATAGACTCACTGTTTTTTTCGGCAACCACCTTAATATTTGGTAAGAAATTTCTATATACAGGGTGGCTAAACTTCAAATTAACAAAGCCTAACTGACTTAAAACTTTATTGAATTTGCCTTTATACCAAAAATCTAAATGATTAGCCCACTTATCTTCCTGTGTGCCAAATATATGCCTGCCTAGCGCCATTTTAAATTTGAAAGGAGAAAATGGGAAAAGAAAAAAACACCAAAAAAAGTCCGGCGTTTCAATTATAAGCTTACCTCCCGGTTTAAGCCACCTTCTCCATTTTAAAAGCGTTTTAAGAGCATCCACTCGATCGAAGTGTTCAAAAAGATGGTGGCTTCTAATTTCCTCAATGCTGTTTTCTGGGTAATCTAAAGTACTCACATCTTGGTAAACATCAGCCCTAACTCGCATAATAGTTTTTTCACTGGTAGGAAAATCAATATTTATGTAGCCATCTAAGTATGTACCTCCACAACCTAAATGTAGTTTCATAATTATTGGAATTTATTTATTAAATCTATACGCATTGCCACGTAATTAGAGTAAGTAAAATTTTCTAAGCTCTGGCTATAAACGTCAATGTGCTTTATGTGATCTGGCATAATTTTGTAAAGAGAATAGTTCAAGTTCTGAAATATGTCAAATACATGTTTCAGACTAACCCCTGAATCAAGATAAGTACCGCCATATTCGAACTGAACTACTTTAATTTTTCCATTTTTAAGCATTTCTTGAGCGCCCAATAACACATCATATTCTCCACCCTCCACATCAACTTTTAAAAAATCTATTTCCTGGACACCGACTCTAAAACAATAATTCACTAATGTATCAACTTCTACTTCTTCTCTGTTTTCTAAACATAGTGTTGAATTTGATCTATGATACAAGGAGCTAAATACAGAATCTTCCGGATGCACATAAAATGTTCTTGTTTCTTTTTTAGAGCTTAATCCTAATCTGTTTAGAAAAACTTCACCCGCCACTGCTTTAGAAAGTTTTTGAAAAGTAGACTCTATTGGTTCAAAGGCATGAATTACAGCATTAGGATTTAGATCCAAGACCGTCTTACTCCACTCACCCTCATTAGCGCCAACGTCAAAAAAAATTTTCATTTCTCTGGCGCATTTTTGCAAGAATTTGTATTCACCATTTGTTCTTATATCACAATTATTTTCTCCGTTATGGTCATAAACTATTCGTTGACACAAACGGTAAATATATTCTATTTTTGCTAGCGAATAAAATATTTTTCTAAAGAATTTTCCCATGTTAATTAAAATTATGTGTAAACAAACTTCAATACCATACTACCTCATAAGAATAATATCTTTACTTTAGTTTTTAAGTAGTACCAACTATGTCTTCCTCCGTTGTATCTTTTATTAATACAGGTAAACTCTTCAAGAAGTTTTTTTATAGAAGTGCTCTTTTGGCCCTCTCTTACTCTAAACTTAGATAAAAAATGGTCAAGAAATTCCGCCCTTCCCATCTTAAGTATCCTTAAATAATAGTCGTAGTCCATAGCATAATGATAATTAACGTCTAGTGGGCCAACTAAGTTATATACACTTCTGGTCCAAAAAGTAGAAGGTTGATAAATTTGTGGACCATTTTTTATTAGAGTTTTAAAGTTGATTCTAGAATAAGGTATATTATATACATTTTTTTTTGGGTCAGATTGAAATAATCCCATGCATTTACCATAAACCAAATCGGCTTCACTTGTTCTAAAAACATTTATTACTCGCGATAGTGCATCTTCCAAGTAATAATCATCAGAATTAATATATGCAAAATAATTTCCTCTTGCCACACTGAATCCTTTGTTTATTGCATCAGATTGCCCTCGATCTTTTTCTGACCACCAACGAAAATTAATACCCTTACATTTTATTGGATACTTATTCTCTTTTAGCAAGTCGTCAAACTTTTTTAAAATTTCTACCGTCTTATCACCAGATCCACCATCAGCGACGATATAATCTATGTAAAAATCGCCAGCCTGAGACAGAACACTATTGATTGTTTCTTCAATAAAGCAGCCTTGATTGTATGAGGGGGTGACTATCGTAAAAATATCTTCAATATTCTCTTTCATAAATTTGAATATACGCATTAACCATTTTTTTAAGGGAAAATAACGATTTAGCACGCTCTTGGGCCAGAGAAGACATATTAGTGATGTGTTCATTGGAAAAATTCAAGATGGATTCTACTTTATTTAACAAAGCATGTTTGTCGTTTTTTTTAACTAACAAACCACTCTGGCCATCTAGTACGGCTTCACTTACACCCCCAACATTATAAGCCACAACCGGTAAGCCCACTGACATCGCCTCTATTACCATGAGAGGAAAATTGTCGGCTTCTGACGGATAAACCAGTACATCAGCAGCATTATAATACAAATTAAGTAAATTTTCATCCTGGATAAAATTTTTTCCACCCAGAGCTAATATTATATAATTTTGGAATCTTTCCTGGATTAAACTTAATACTTTTTTGGAGTTCGTTAATTCTTTCTTCGTCCCTTTAGCAGCTACTAATATAATCTTTTTTTGCGGAGGAATATTAAGTTTTATTTTCGATTTGATTTTATTGATCGGAAAGTAAATATTTGTATCAATCCCGTTATAAATTACTTCAACAGTCAGATTCGGTACTAGTTTATTTACTATGCTCTTTAACCAATTTGACGGCACGACAATTTTTGTTTGACCCGCCTCTTGACGTAGTATCTTCCTCCCTCTTGATTCTAAATAAGAGTCGCGAAATATCTGCGCGTATTCCGGTGTCAGTCCGTAGTCTTGTATTAGCCAAGGGTCGTGTAAAGTCCATACAACATTTGCATGTTTAAATAACTTGGGTAATTGGAAAAGATTAAGGTAGGCACCATGAATGTTGTGTAAATGTAAAACATCCTGTCTATTGAACCCGAGCTTATTTATTTCGTTTACGGTTTGATTAAAAATACCAGCTGAGTTAATAAACCGGTTGTTAAATATACGATGCAATAATGTTCTTTTTAATTCTAAAGCATCATTACTGTTACCATTATTCTTGCCGGCAATTATTTTACTTTGGTAATTCAAAAGATTTAGTTCGTGATTAAGGGATGCGACTATTTTTGCTGCTCCACCATGTCCGTACACACTAGTTAAGTGCCAAACTTTCATACTTTGAATATCTCCAATTTTAACTTGCTCACCGTCCAATCACGAACCACAAAACGAGGAAGTGCAAAAATATCCGAATTAATCTTAACTCTCTCCCTTATGTTGGCGCAAGCATAGTCAAAACCACATTTTTTTACAATAGACTTAGTTTCTCTATTAAAATCGTCCAAAGCACCGAACGGATAAGAAAAACCTTTAATCTCTATTCCGACAAATTGCTCTAAAGAATATTTACTGTCTTGCAGCTCCCTTTTTTGTTGTGCTTCATTTAACAAAGACAACTTTGGGTGGCTAACGGTATGGGCACCTATTTCAATATATTTACTTTTGGACAAGAGTTTTAATTCATCAATTGTTAATGCCCTGCCAGCATCTTTCGAGTTAATAGCATTGTCCCAATCAAAAACTTTTTTACTATTTACCATCCCTGATGTAATAAATATTGTGGCGGGTACTTTTAATTCTTCTAAAATTGGTAGTGCATTAAACAAATTATCCACATAACCATCGTCAAAGGTAATAGCAACCTGTTTTTCTATAGACTTACCATTTCTTAAGTTATCGACAAGAACCTTCAAAGGTACTACTTCATAAGTATTCTTAATATATTCCAACTGCCTGCGAAAATTACTTGGACTTACGCTTAAAAAGTGCGGATCATTCTTAATTGCATCTACCCGGTGATACAAAAATATTAACGCCGTCGGATTCGACAATCTATATGAAATTCTTCGTATAAATGAAAATAATTTTTTTATACTTTTGGACATTATTTTATAGCCTTAACGGTAATTAAACAAGGAAAATTTGGATCATTATACGTAAAATCGTTCGTCTTTAAATCTTCTTGTGCCATCCCCACCCAAAATGCCAGTCCTGTTTTTACATTGCCCCACGCTTGTACCTCAAGCTTATTACTTTCAAACACTTGTTGAAAAGCATGTTGAGCGCCAGCCTTAGTAAATCTCCAAAAATCACCCTCAACCCCAGCAACGCAGTCTATTCGGCTCAGGGCCGGTACAGTAGCGAGCAATGCACCGCCCGGTTTCAGTATTCGATAACATTCAGCTATGGCTGCATTATAATTATCAATAAACTGTAAAACCTGGGTCAAAATTATACAATCATACGTGTTATCAAAAACTGTACTTAAATTTCTCAAATCACCTACTATATTAGCTTGTTTGTTACTTTTATCAATGTCTAAAACATCGCTAATTATTTTTTTATTTTTTGAAAATCCGAAAACATAGTCATTGTTTAATAATTCTAGACACCTTCCTCTTATATGATAAGCGTTCGCTTGTAAAAATTTTTCAATATAGTACCTATCAACCGGTTTGCCACGATCGATTCCATAAAAATTACTTAATGGAATATTTTTTTTCAAAACAAAATAAATGGAACATCTTTTAAAATTTCTTATTAAAAATTTTTTAAACTGTAAATAAATAAACACTATTGCTCTATAAACTGTTTTTTCCATCTTAGAATATTTTCTTGATTAATGCGAATTTTTAACTTATAAATACCGTTTACTAAACTAGATAGAGCATTAAGATCGCCTCTATCTATAACAGGTAAATTAAAATCCTTACCCATCTCTTTAGCCCTATTATCTACTGAGATTATAAAAGAGCGTTTCTTGAGTTGTATTGCTTTAATACCAGCATGAAGCCTAGTGCCAACATAATCGATTTCTTTATCTTTTAATAGCTGAGTAAATTTTTCAAGGACTGGTGGAACTATGGATAATTTATTAAGATTAACTTTTAAAGAATTTAAATAATCGAAGTCTCCAGAACCTTGCAGCCAAAAGTAAATATGTTGGTAATTTAAATCTAAAAATCTTAAAAACTCGCTATCTGACTCTTTGTCAGGTTTATAGTCTGTAAGAGTGGTAACAACACAATTTGCTTTTTTTTCTGGGACCAAAGAACAATGGTTTTCTGTTAAATCCCAAAGGGTTGGGCAACCAGTATTTATTACATTTTCTAAACCCATTTCTTTCAATTTTCTTTCTGTATAGCCATCTCTTACTGCGTGTAAATAATTTTTACTTAGAGAATGAGATAAAAGAATTTTGGTGTAAAAACTAGTTTTTTCTTCTTGATACTGCCACCAACCCAATCCCATTAACACAACGTCTTTTATCTTATTAAAGTTTCGTAATGACAAACCCCACTGCTTGTACTTTTCCATTCTAGAAGTTAATGCATTAGTGCCGCCAAAAAATATTAAATCACTATTTTTAATGTAATCTACCGTATGCGAAGTTATTTCCATGTACGGAAGTTTAAAAAAGAAATCATTAGAAAAAATTTCTCTTAAATTTTTATAAATACTCTCCATTATTATTTCATTACCTAGATTATAATCACTGATTGTAGTATCGAATACTGAAATTTTTTTCATACTTAGTTACCTATTTTTTAAATAATTTTACTATGAATTCATAAGCTAATCTAAAGAAAATTTGAGTCTTAGCTCTTAAGCCTAATATAAAAAAAACTTTGTCGTAATCCTTGTCAGGAACAATGACTTTTGGGTTTTTCAGAGGAAAACTCAATTCTAAATTTTCAGTGTTTTTAAAATGCCTTGGCCATTTAACTGTATGGGTACTTTTTTCTCCGAAACCAATATTTTTCACCAAATTCTTTGAGGGTACAACAGACATACCTGAATTACACAAGCGAGAAAAGGACCATTGATAATCCCAAGTATCTATTTTGTTTCTAAAAGTAAGATCATAAACTTGTTTTCTAAGATACCTAGCAAAAAAACCACTAATACTCTTTAAAACCAATCCTCTAATTTCTGTTTCAGACCATAATCCCATTTTAACATCGTAATGTTCCCATGCCCTTCGCCAAGTTGCCCATCCCCAGATACCGCCAAAGGAAGAAAAAAAGTAAGAAGACCGGTAGTTTTTCCAAATCCCCTTAAAATTAGTACCTGAAATCATCATAACCCTTTCATCATCCTTATATGTTTTTAACATTTTATCACAAAACGAAAAAAAACTTGTGCTCGGGAGGCAGTCGTCTTCTAAAATAATACCCATTTTTTCATGTTCAAAAAACCATTGTATGGCACCACTGACCGCCAGTCTACATCCTAAATTTTTTTCTCTAAACAGCGTATTTACTTTACAAGGCCAATCAATATTCTTAACCACGTAGTTCCTTACAGATTTTACCGTCTCTTCTTCACCAACCATTTCAGTTCGCGGCCCATCCGAAGCTAAATAAAGTCTCGCTGGTTTTGCTTCTCTAATTTTAGTAAAAACCATACGCGCTTCATCTAATCGATTAAAGATAAGAAACAATATAGGAGGTGGGCTATCTTTTTCCATATCATTACTTTCTATATTATTTTCTAACATTACCATACTTATAATGATTTATTGTTCTTTAAGTCCGAAATATAGTCCTCTAATTTTTTTATAGGTTTCCAACCCAATTTTATAGTTTTACTACACACAACTTTCGCAGTCATTCTGTTTCCTCTTCTTTCTGGTAACATTACAGTTTCTCCTCCAAACAACTTTGCCACCTCTAGTATAGTATAAGACTTAGTATTTCCGATACCGTACTCATCGCCAAAGCCTTTTTCTCCCACCATTACAAGACCATCTATTACATCTTCAACATGTGTAAAATTCCTCTTCTGTGTTCCTGGAGAAACAATTGTAAGTGGATCTCCATTTTTTAATTTAGTTTTAAAGATAGCAATTAAAGTAGCATATTTCCCTTCTTCTATTTCCCTTGGTCCATATACGTTATAAAAATAAGTAATAGCGTACGGTAAATTATACCACTTGTTATAGTTTTTAACTAATTCTGTATTGCTGGCTTTAGTCCAGGCATAAGGACTCTGCCACCTCCCCAATCCACCGTCCCCAAATTTTGTACTTGACCCAGCATAAACCAGCTTGGCTCCATTTTTTTTACAAAACTCTAAGACGTGGAATGTTCCTTCTTTATTAAACTCCCAAACAGTCTCTATATCTCCAAAACTTTGTTCTACTCTGGAATATTCACCCAAATGGTAAACCAAATTTGGTTTTACTTTTATAATTTTTTCAATATCTCTAGTGTTACCTTTAATATATTTTACTCCCTCTACATGATTCTTTTCTGAACCAGTAAAATAATTGTCTAGAGAATAAACTACTGTGTCTTTTTCTTTAATTAATCTTTCACAGAGGTGAGAACCAATAAACCCAGCTCCACCTGTAATCAGAATAATTTTCATAAGAAATTTTTAACTAATGAATCTGTGTAGAAAACTGAGTTAATCGACTTAGCCCGCAACACATAGTGCTGTTCCTCTAAGAATCTGTTTATGCCGCTTTCTAAAACCTCTTTAAACCCTTTATTCAAGACTTCTACTATAATAACTTTGGGTCTATACTTTTTAAAATCATTCGATCTCAGCACATCTAAGTCACTACCCTCCACATCAATTGATAAAAAATCAATTGTTTCAAATTCAGAATTATGAGCATTTAAAACTTCCTCCAGAGTAGAGGTAACTATTTCTGTTTTATACTTTAAGGGGAACCCAGCTGCCATTCTTTTTTCAGAAAGTTCCTGTGAAAAACTATTCAAAGCCCCTTCTTCAAATATAAAAAAGTCCATCTTTTGTCTTTTACTATTTATTGCTAACTCTAAATTAATATCTCTTTTACGAAACTTATTGAACAATTTCATGCTTCCAGGTGCTGCATCAATATTTATACCTCTCCAGCCTTTTTTATAAAAGAAGTAAGTATTCGAAAACCTAAACGGATGGTGTGCACCAACATCTACAAAAAAGCCTTTATTTTTATTAAAAATTCTATTTAAGATTATATCTTCGCCTTCTTGGGAATATGATTTAACAGCAAACCTAACTAAATACAAGTTTTTTATAGTCGAAAGACAAAGTATAAAATTTTTAGGAAAAAAATTTTTTAATGAACTTATGTGCATATATGAAACTACTATTTTACTGCATGTAAACTACATAGATTTTTTAAATAGTTAAATTTGTAGTCCTTATTAAAAAAAATGCTAGTTGTCCAAGTATAAGAATTAACAGGACCAAACCCGTGGAAATCTACCTGGATCAAACCAAACCCACGCAAACTCTCGACTGCTTCTGGAAACCAATCCGAATTGTCTAATATAATCATTCCACCGTCCTCCAGACAAACATATGCATTATTTACACATTCATTACGGTACTTATCATCAATAATGATTACACTAAACTTTTGTTTTAAATCTAAAATTGAATTAATATATTTATCTTTATCTTTTATCAGAGTAACTTTCTGATTGCCCCTCTTCTTTGCTTCTAAATTACTCATCCACAGTTCATCGGTTTCAACAGTCATAACTTCTCTGGCTTTTATAGCCCAGTATACGGAAGAACTTCCTGAACCCCATTCAAAAATGGTTTTATCTGAAAAATCGAGATGATTTAAAAACTCAATTGCTGGATACGTATACCAAGGTACTTCTTTGCCATCTTTATCTATAGGGAGACCACTTTTTATGGTTTTGTACTGTGCATAGTCGTGAGCAAGTGTCCAAAAGTTTCTTAGCTGTTTTTTAATAGTAAATGAAATTAACAAACTAAAAATTTTCTTAATCATAATAAAATTAAAAAGTTAAAACCAAAGGGCTTTTGTCTTTAAAAAAAACATGGGCCGAGTTTTTTTGTTAAAGAGGTCAAAGAGATAAGCAGAAAACGAGTAACTTATCAAGGTACTAATAGCTGCGCCCACAACTCCATAGGGTCCTATAAGAATAAAATTTAAAATAATATTTAATATCGCTCCCAAAAAAGTTCTAACAAAAGACAGTACTTGATATCCTTCGGCGATTAGCCAGTTACTACTTATTACACCCATTCCAACAAATATACTGGACCATGTATATACTTGTAAAATTATGACAGCAGGACTATACTCATGGCCATATAGCAACCTTACCATAGGCCCACTAAAAATTGTGACTAAAGCGGATACTAAGAATGAGAAATAAATTACTAGCCTATATATTTTTTTTATTCTATCATAATAGACTGCTTCACTAACTTTCTTGGCATTTAAGATTGCAGGGAAGAACGAAGAAGAGATCACTACTGGGATAAAGTACCAGATTTCGCTTAATCGCACAGCAACACTGTAGTAACCGACAAACTCATTACCCAACATATTTTTTAACATAATCTGATCTATTCTCATGTATATAGAGATAAAAATTCCAGACAGAACTAAAGGCCATCCATCAAGCAATAATTTCTTGGCTATTAGTTTTTCGAATCTCCAATTTAATAGACTTAAACCCTGTTTATTATAAAAATAAAAGTAACTTGCTATAAGTACTACGCTATCGAATAAAATAAGGTAGACAAAATAAACCAAATTTGCGTTTAGAATGATTAATACTACTTTAATTACTGCTGATAAAAAAATAGACAATACATTTGAGATCGAAATGTATTTAGACAATATTTTGGCTTGAAAATAAAAGTTTAATATGTCAAATGACTGAAAAATAGCCGTAAGCGCAACTATGTAAATAAGAAACTTCTGAAGAAAATCTTTGCCGATAAAAAGCAAAGTTAAATATAAAAAGAAAAGTATAAATAGCGATCCTAGTAATTTTAGCACAAATGACGTACCAAGTAGGCTATCCCGTTTTTCTGGGTGATTTATCAACTCTTTTACAACCACTGAGTCTAAGCCTAATGTTGCAACCACAGTAAATAATCCTGCAAAACTAATGACATAGTTATAAAGCCCATAATCTTCGGGGCCCAAGTAACGAGCAACCCAGATACCAATAAAAAGACCAGTAAATAAACGAAAAAATTTCTCCAACAGTAACCAACTCGTACTTTTAAAATACTTTTGAAATCCTTCATGTTTCCATGTGTGCATCAACTTTTTTCTTAAAAATGACACATTTATAATCATAGTATAAATCACCTACCAATTTTCTATCTTATCTCTTGTTTTCGACTTGACTCGCTGATAAATACTAGTTGCCTTTTCATCTAGATTTGGAGAAACTATCCGTAAAATTTCATGGCCTAAAATCCGATACTGCTTCCCAACTTTATTAGCCCGAAGCAAGCCTCTCTTTAGGAGACGCTTAATCGTACTATTGCTTACCTTCAGAAGCCTCTGGACCTCTTCGGTAGTGTAAACTTCATTTGGCTTAATTTCGGCCATATTTAGACAAAAACATCTGGATCCATTATAGCACCAGGTGTCATTAGGTGTCAAAAGGTGTCATTCAATTTATCCACAAGAATTTTCTAGGTACCAGTTGTAGGTTCTGTTTAACCCTTCTTGTAAAGAAGTTTCTGCCTGCCAACCTAAAGTATTGACCGAAGCCACATCTAAAAGCTTGCGAGTGGTACCATCTGGCTTGGTCTTATCCCATACTATTTTCCCGGCAAATCCTACTATTTTTGCAATAACTTCTGTCAAATCTCGGATGCTTTGATCTTCTCCAACACCCAAATTGACAAACATCCTACCTGCTTCATTTTCTTCTTTAGTAGGATTAAAATTTTTCATTAAAAATATACATCCGTCTGCCATGTCATCAACATAAAGAAATTCTCGTCGCGGTCTACCAGTACCCCAAACAGTAACTGTTTCTCTGTTTTTCACTTTTGCTTCATGAAATTTTCTGATTAAAGCAGGTATTACATGGGAATTTTCCAAATCAAAATTGTCATTAGGTCCATAAAGATTAGTTGGCATAACCGCGATGAAGTTCGTACCGTACTGCCGATTGTAACTCTGGCACATTTTTAAACCAACAATTTTAGCAAGGGCGTACGGTTCGTTGGTTTTTTCTAATTCACCGGTTAACAGGTATTCTTCCTTAATAGGCTGAGGGCAATTACGCGGGTAAATACAAGAGGAACCCAAAAACAAGAGCTTTTTTACACCACTTAAATAACTCTGGTGGATTATGTTATTTTGTATTTGTAGATTTTGGTAAATAAAATCGGCGGGAAAATTTTGATTTGCTCCTATTCCACCTACTTTGGCCGCGGCTAAAAAAACATACTTAGGCCTTTCGGTAGAAAAAAAATCGGCTACCTGATCTTGGTCTATAAGATCCAGCTCAGCATGGGTTCGGTACACCAAATTGGTAAAACCCGCTTGTTCAAGTTTTCTTAATATAGCCGAGCCTACCAAGCCTCGATGGCCAGCAATATAAATTTTAGATTTTTTCTCCACAAATTACCTTTTAAGTAAGTAATGCCGGCTCTTTTAATTTCACCTCGTCTTCAACCATGATTTTAACTAACTCTTTAAATTTTACTTTAGGCTCCCAGCCAAGAAGGTCTTTTGCTTTAGAAGCGTCGCCCAACAGAATATCTACTTCGGATGGTCGGTAATATTTCTCGTCAATTTCAATAATAGTTTTACCGCTGTCTTCGTCAACACCTTTTTCTTTTAAGCCTTCACCTTTCCAGACTATATTTATATTTAATAATTTAGCAGTTTCTTCAACTAACTCACGCACACTGTGGTTTTCCCCGGTTGCGATAACGTAATCACCCGGCCGATCTTGCTGCAACATGAGCCACATGGCCTCAACATACTCTTTAGCGTAACCCCAATCTCTCTTAGCGTCTAAATTACCTAAATATAACTTTTCTTGCTTGCCTAATTTAATATTAACCAAGCCTTCTACTACTTTTTTAGTAACAAACGTCCCACCCCGACGAGGTGATTCGTGATTGAACAGTATTCCGTTGCAGACAAACATGTTATAAGCCTCCCGGTAATTTACCGCAATCCAATGAGCATAAACTTTTGCACAGGCATAAGGGCTACGCGGGTAAAAGGGAGTAGTTTCTTTTTGGGGAATTTCCTGGACCTTTCCATACATTTCTGAAGATCCTGCCTGGTAAAATTTAACATCCAATCCCCTGTCCTTTACAGCATCTAATAAACGCAAAGTGCCTAGAGCGTCTACATTGCCAGTAAAAACTGGCATTTCAAAGCTAACCTTGACGTGACTCTGCGCCCCAAGATTATATATTTCATCTGGTTGCACTTCTTCTAAGATACGACTGATATTGCTCCCATCGCTTAAATCGCCATAGTGTAAAAATAGCTTAACTCCTTTTTCGTGGGGGTCACGGTACAGATGATCAATCCTTTCAGTATTAAAAGAACTGGAACGGCGAATTATTCCATGCACCTCATAGCCTTTCTCTAAAAGAAATTCAGCTAGATATGATCCATCTTGGCCTGTAATGCCACTAATGAACGCTTTTTTCATACTAATTATTTAGTAAATTTTGTATTATTGTTTCTTCCCGTGGAGTGAATGTTATCCCTCTTTTTCTAGCCTCCTTTATAATTTCTTCGGCGTCTTTTACATTGTTGTTTAACTTATAAGTATATGCCAGTCTCCAATAACTCTCGCCAATCCTTGGGTTATCCTCAACAGCACTCTCGAGCATTGTCTGTGCTAAGTTAAAATTCCCCGCTTGCGCCTCCAATCCCGCGAGCATGTACACAAGTTGTTGGCGACGTGGTGATTTACTATAGGCATCAAGCAAATAACTCTTCTGTTGGGACATAAACTCACTGTCTCCGGTTAATTGATAACCGATTTCAGCTAATTGAGCCAGATTCATTTGATTACGTATGTCCAAAGGATGGAGTTCTACATTTTTTTGTAACTCGCCATAAACAGTAATGAATAGTTCAGGGCGTATCGCTTGCGATAGCTGGTTGTTTTCAGTACCAATAATTGCAGTCAAGGCACGAGCTATGTCACTTCTAATATCATCGATGTGAGGGGAATTAAATCCTAAAACTAATTTTATCTGCTCTAGACTTTTTGTTGGATTTTGATTCAAAGCCCTGATTGCTTCCAGTGTCATTTTATTAGCACGAGCGGGTTGGACATTTGTAACAAAAATGATAATTAAGGAGAAGGCAATTAATAAACTCATTGTGCCATAGCCAACTTGACGCGTTCCACTCACGGTCTTTTCTTCTTTACAAGAAGACAGGCCATTAACCATGGCCAACCAATACATAAAATACAAATAAGAAGTAGGATTTTCAAATACCGTGACATTACCAATAAAATGAGCGACCAAGAATCCATATCCCAGTGCCAAAATGTGTTTGTCTATATTATTCTGTCTGTAACCTTTGAATAATAAATGAAATGAAGCACTGTATAGCAACAAGTAGAAAAGTAGACCAAAAAATCCTTGCACTGCTAATGTGTTCAAAATTATGTTATGAGCATTATCAAACCAAGTCTCACCATAGCCAAACTCTAACGAGCGTGGATTATAGTATTTATTAAAAGCATAAAAATAATTATTAGGGCCCCAACCGAAAAGAGGCCTCTCTTTCCACGCTTCTACTGCTATTTCCCAAGCAATCCATCGTGGACTATCTTTAATATCTGACCATGTCGTATTAACAGCGCGACCAACAGCCGGCATTTCTTTAATAAATTGTGTACTGCGAAAAGAATAAAGAAAGAAAATGATTAACAGGATTAAACCCAAGAAACCCCAAAGGCCATATTTTACTCTCCGATTCTCTCCTGCCAATACAGCGTAGACCACAATTGTTATGACCACGCCTACCAATAAGCCTAAAACCGACCCTCGAGTACCACTTGCTGACATTCCAGCCAACCCGAGCACTACAGCCGCTAAAGAAAAATATTTCCACAATTGATGTTTTTCCTTTATGTAGTTAAAAAGTCCGGCAAAAGCCATAAAAACACCATAACCACCGAGATATATTGCATTACCCAAAGTACTTGAAACACGAGGATTGCCATTATTCATTAAAAGGTCTGGGTTAATTTTCTGTAAAATACCAATTAACATTACCAAAGAACCAGCAGCTAAAAAAAATCTTAGCGTCCACTGCCAGTCTTTCCACGTTTTAAATACTGAAGTAATAATAAAGTAAAACACCACATAGTGAACGAGTGTAAAAAGACCCAACATTCTCTCATGATTATCCCAAAAACTATGATAAGGATCAACACCTGTAAAAGTAGAAATCGTAAAACTTAGTATGAATAGTAGTATTACAATATTCAAGGAATTAATTTTTGGTCTATACTCTTCAAAATTTATTGCGAGAAGACCGAAGTAAAATGCCAAGGCCAAAACAACCAAAGACCTGAACCAAATAATTTTCGGGACAATGAAAGGAAAAATATATGACGAGGGGAAAACCAAAAGAGGAACAAAAAGAGTGGCTATTAGTAAAAACTTTAAAATATGCATTAATTTCTTTTCCATAATTCTTATCTAGTATCTTTGCCTAAATTAAGCAATTTAAATTAGTATAATAATGTTAATTTTTCTAATTACCGAATTTACTTTTCCAATACCCTGCTTCTTCTGTCTTATTAACACTAATTAAATATTGGGTATAGTCTTCTAGCAAAACCGGATTTGGTCTTGAAGACTGTCGTATACTTCTTTCAACCCTACCGGCCAGGGTTTCGCCGTCGTTAGCTTTTAAAAATAACTTAAAGGCAATTGCTAAATCTTTGTGCGAAAATTGATAACCTTTTTCTTCGGCAATTTTAGCATACTTATAAGCCTCATCATTTTTTCCTAAATCAGAATAAATTTTAGCAACATACCAATAAGATTCGGCCACTTCCTTATCAAGAGAGAGCACTTCCTCGGCCAACTTAAGAGCTTCTTTATAATTTTGTTGCGCTCTCTTAGTGTCAATCAATCCATAATATAAAGTTTGCCGACGCGGACTAAATTGTAAACTTTGTTTGAAAACCGTTTCAGCATGTAACAAATAACTCGGATTTTGCCAAAATTCATAACCGTCAAGGTAAGCTCTAGCCAAAATCATACCTGCTCGGGGATCATTAGGGTATGTAGACAAGTGAGCACCAAGAGCTTTGGCGCCAACCTCGTACATTTCCATCGCCAAAGCCCTATAGTCTGTAAAAGGAAAATCACGATTGTTACTCAGCCACACAAGCATAAACTGTCCGTAATCAAAAGCTATATCAGGCCGATAAGGATTTTTATCAATTTTTATGGCGGAACGATGGATTTCTAATGCGGTCTTAAAATCAGTCATGGATTTATTTACCGCTCTTACAGCCAATTGGTCAGCTTTAAATGGTATATAAGTAAAGCGGTAAAATAACATTGCTAGCGAAAAGAATGCAGCCAATACAAGTACTCCTTGAAGAGCACGTTTTAATAACAAAAAGTGACGACTGCTACTTCTTGAATTAATAGGTAAAGTCTGAACCGAATTGCCTTTGTTAAATATAATGTCTGTACCGCTTAACAACCAAAAGAGGACGAGATAAGAAGATAGATCCTCGAACACAAAAACATTCCTGGTAAAATGAGAAAAAATGAAAGCGCCTAGTAGCAAAGCCAAGACTTGTTTATCACCTTCAAAGCCTCTAAACTTTCTAAATAAACTGAAAAAAATAAATATGTAAATTGCAGTATAGAAAGCCAATCCAACAATACCAGTGGTCGCTAGTGTGTTTAATATTACATTATGAGCATTATCTGTCCATTCCTCACCATGTCCGTAACGTAATAGACGCGGGTCGTAATGCTTATTAGCTAAATCATAATAATTTTCCCACCCCCACCCCAGCAATCTTCTTTCCTGCCAGCCTTTCAGTGCGACTTCCCACATTATTAAGCGCGTCCCTCCAGTGGATTGTTCGAGGGGAGTAGAAAATAAACGACCCAAACCAGGAACTGACTTAATAATTTTGCTTTCTCTTAGGAAAAAAAGTAAAAACGGCGTTGCTAATAAAACCACGATTACAGCTAGGGAATACTTTTTTTGCCGACTACTTAGGTAATTAAATCTTATATAAAGCGCTCCAGAGAGTAAGAATAAAATACCGAGGTACAGACCAATCATATCTCCTCTGGTTTGTGTAAAAAAGACCACCGCAACACTTAACGCTGCTAAACCAATCCAGAACCATTTAGTTATTCGTCTACGGTCAGTATACAAAAAATAGAGGTAAGAAAAAAACAAAAATGTACTGTAGCCGGCTAAAAACACCGGATTACCCAAAGTTGACCCAATGCGTTCAGATCCAAGATTTAACAACAAATCTGGCTTTACAACCTGCAACAGGGCAATAAATAACACTACTGACCCTAAAAGGACAAAAAACTTCCATAGTTTAACCCATTGTTCTTTATTTAGAACCGAACGCCAAACTGCGTATAAAAGGAAATAGTGGCTAACAAGAAAAAGCCCTGTCATGCGCTCTTCTCTACTCCACCAACTTCTTAATTCGTTAACTCCAGTCCAAGAAGATATTAAAATTACGGCTTCAAAACAAAGTACAACAAATCCAAGCCAGCTCCACCACGGTCGAGCTTTTTTAAACTTAGAGAGCAGGAGAAGGAAATAAACAAATGCTATTAGCAAAGCCAAAAACTGTATAGTAAAGGCCTTATAAGATATAAATGGATAAGAAGAATTTCTCCAGATTATTAGGGGTACAAAAAAAAGCAAGCCACTTAAGAAGAAGATAATTTTTTCCAAATTCCAAAACTTGTTCATATTCATGAAGGATATCTACCATAGTTTAATCCATTTTTAATAAAAAAACAACCCCCTCTCGGGGGTTGTTTTGATTCCTTGTAACTAACTAATCCAAGAAAGACTAGTAGCTATAGGTATCACTGTAAACAGGTACGCCAGAAACTGGAGTAATACCGGTGGCAGAACCATCAGACCATTTGAATGTGCTGAGGGTTGTTGTCAATTTCTCAGTATTAGCTGAAGCGTCTGTGAATTCTGAAGCAGTTGTATCAACTACCACAAAAATCTTTTTAGCGCCTGTCCATTCATTTTTTGCAGTTAAGGCGATTTCTAAAGCTGTACTTGTACCAGTATCAACACCTGTTAGAATACCAGAACCCATTAAGTTGGCGGTCTCAACAGAGTCGCTGTATACAGACACAGTTGTAGTATTAACGCCAGCGCTACCTGCAATCAAGTTACCGGTCAATTGGACTGTAACTGACTGGAGGGTAGAATTCTGGTTGCTTCCAGGTTCAGCTTGAGAAGTGAAGGTAAACACACCAACTGGATCCAGGACCTTAGTTGTGTGTGAGGTACCAGCCTCATCACTTTCTGCCACAACTACGTTGGTCTTACGAACAGTCTTGGTACCGACAGTAGAGTCGTCAACCGCGATTGTGTTAGTTAAACCATACAACTTGCTGTTTGAGCCTTCGCCTAATAATATGAAGTCGTTAGTCAAGTTGGTAGAAGTGCTAAACTGTTGAGAAGTTTTAGCAAAACCAAGTTGAACTGTATCGCCAGAGTCAGCGCCATCATCGATAGTCGCAAAGTCAGCAGAAAGAGTTACTAAACTATATTGATTTACTGGGAAGTAAGCATCTAACTGACCATCAGTAAAGGTACATGAAGTACCAGACAGATAACATTCTTTAGTAACAGCTGTACCAAGTTTGTTATTGTAGGTAACCATTACCTTCTTAATATTATCATCATCGTTAGCACCAACAACGATAGAAGCACCAGTTAAGGTGAAGTTTTCTTTAGTTGGGTAAAAACGATAAGTGGTCATTGCGACATTCTTCGCACCAGACAACACTACACCAGAGGTTGGGGTGTTGCCGTCTACAGAAACAGTAATTGTACCAGCTGTTCCAACAACTACGAGTACTGGACTAGAAGTGTTGATCTGACTTGTGGAGGACTCAGTAACGGTACGACCATTATTCCAAGTTTCTACATCGATGTCATCATCTGGATCAATGTCAAGCATTACCCAAGCAGCACCTGTGCTGTCCTTGACATTAACTTTGGCAACTAATTTCTTTGGAGTGCCAGCAGTTAATTTGTAGCTGAGGTTGTTGAAAGTTACGTAATAGTAACCACCAGCACCTACAGTACCAGAAAGATCAGACAGGTTCTTTGTAGCAATTGGAGTGGTAGCACCCTCTTCATACAAAGAGACGGTGTTGATAACAGCATTAGCTGCGGTATCACAACCACTTGATGCACAAGAGCCTGAAATCACAGTTGAAGAAGCGAATACACGCAATTTCAAGCTGGTAATCTTAAGGTCATCAGATGTGCCTGGAGTTAACAATAAGCCCAATGCACCAACACCAGTTGAACCTTTAACTACGTTAGTAGTTGCAGGAGGAGTGGTGCGGGTAACAGCCAATGTAGCACCTGTAGCAGTCATCAAATTACCAGTTAAGGTATTTGGAACAATGTTGCTAGCAGTTACGTATTGGGAGTTATTAGCATATTTTACATAGTTCGAACCGCTGAAATCAACAACGGTGTACAACTTGTAACCAGATGTCAAAGTGCTATCGATGTCGACTAAGACAGCGAATCGTCTGGTTTGACCAGCAGCGATATCAAAGTTATCAGTGAAAACTTTGTATGCCCCATCACCACTGACAGTAGTACCTGTACCAAAAGCGGCTTGAGGTCCAACTACTGTTTGGTTGTTCTTGTCAAGGTCAACGATTTTTACGTTCTTAATTTTATCTAATTCAGAGGTGGTAGTAACAGCTGTACCGCTACCATTCTGTAGATATACCCAAACCTTGGTATTTCTTACAGTAACTGCATTGCTAGAACTGAAAGAAAAGTTCTGTACAGCAACATTAGTTACATTTACGCCGATGTTGGAAGCAGCAGGACCATTGCTGGCTAAGGTGATTTCACCGCCAGTAACATTGTAATCCTCGCTACCGACAGCCCAGTTATTGGTTAATTTAGCGCCAAAGTTATATTGGGCGTCTAAAATACCAACATCACTAGTTTCATCAACGTAGAATTTGATATCATCATCAACACGACCACCAGTGTTATCAGCATAAACAGTAAATGTCTTGCTGTCACCCTTGGTGATTGTTAAAGGAGAAACAAGGTTGAAAATAACCTTATCACCAGTCAATGAAGAAGCTGTGGCTAAAGTGGTACCACCAACAACTAATTTCAAATTAGAAATATACTCGTTGGAAAGTGAGCCGGTGTTAGTAAGTGTTAAACGAGTTAACTTAACATCGTTAGTTGCACTACCAGCATCAATTAAACCACGAGCAACTTCAACTTCTGAGCCACCCAAGCGGAAAGAACCGCCGGTACCAGAGTTGTCAATGATAACTGTTGAAACTTCAGAAGCACCTACGCTCATAATTCCACCTACTACACCTGCAACAGTGGTACCATTTGCTTCAACAACCTCAAAACCATCAGCGTCGCCGCTAACGGCTAAGGTTGCATCTAAATCGGCAACAACAGTTAAGGTTCGAGAAGAACCACTAAGAGCTAAGTTCAAGTTGCTGAAAATTACACGATTGGAATCAGCAGAAACAGTGCGGCCGCTTGTTAAACGGGTGTTTCCTTCGTATAAGTATACGGCGGAAAGATCGTTATAAGAGCCAAGACCGATTCTGTGTACAACCAAATCGTTTAAGGTACCTGAACCAGTTACGTTGAATTTTAAGAATTCAACACCGGTAGCATCTTGTGGAATTGGTTGAGCTGATGGTGTGTTAGCAGCTAAGGTAACATTAACGTTGCCAGTAGCTACTGGGCCAGAAGTACCACCAGTCTGAGTTAAGTCAGCGATGGTTGCATCTTTAGCAGTTAAAGCTGTACCAGTGGTGAAACCAGTGGTAGCTGAAGCAGGATAAGTGCGAGCATACAAGGTATTGAAGCGGTTAGCTGTCATACCAGTGGATGTAACCTCGCGCAATACATTACCAGCATCAACATACCAGGTCTTGCCGTCTTTCTTGACGAGCATACCTTCGTGAGCTACTGGAGTAGCACCTTCGATCTTACCAGATACAACGGTCAAAGAAGCAAAAGCTTGAAGACCTAAAACTTGTTTCTGATAATTTGTTCCATAGAGAACTTTAGCAGCTTGGTCTGTGATTTCCATAGCACGGTTGCCTGGTAATACAGCATATAACAAGCTGGAAGATTCACGTTGTACAACATATGAACCTGGGCGGAAGTTGACAAACATTGGTTGCATGTCAGGACCAGGAATAGTGTTGAAACAAGCCTCAGTTACGGATACATATTTACCCTTGTAGCTGAAACCAGTAAGTGAATCTGAGTACCAAGATTTCATGGCTAAACCTACGTAGATTGGCATAGCCTCTAAACGAGATTTAGTACCATTGTACTTGATAGCGTAAATTGCCGGGCTACCTACAACTTTGATATTGTCGCCGACAGCTAAGGTTGGACAAGTTGCAGCATTTGCTACACCTGGGACCAAAGCAGCCACGCCCAATGACCAAACGATGGTAGTGACAACTACGCCGACAGTAAAGACTTTCTTTGCTAATTTTAATACGTCGGACATAATAAATAAATTATCCTTACTCCCCGGCGCAGTTCCTTGCGGAACGTCCGAAGACATAAGGTTCTGGGCTAATTGCGAACCCGGTTTACCGGATTCACGATCGCCCAGTGCACAATGATCTTGCGAGCTCTAATGAGCCCTCGACCTTGCTGCAAAGATCGTAATTAACGACTATTTTATTCTCTCTCCCCTCTTGTCTCTTAAAGTAAGAAGCAAGAGGGGGAAGAAAATTATTTCTTCTCCGTTATTTATATTCTAAAACATCGGTTGTGAGCTCGGGCCAGGCACAGCAGTAAAGCAATCTGAATTGATGGGAGTATAATAATCGGCATAGGTTCTTTCTTGGGTGCCAAGGTAAACTCTTCTAAGAGTACTGCAACGATTTAAATAGTCACTAGCACGTGTATTAACGCTAATAACTGGGCTATCAGTTGCAGCATTTGCTACACCTGGAACCAAAGCAGCCACACCCAATGACCAAACGATGGAAGTGACAACTACGCCGACAGTAAAGACTTCCTTTGCTAATTTTAGTGCGTTTAACATAGAACCTACATTTACTTTATTAAAACTTCTTTTCAATTGTTGTTGTAACAATTACTTTCACTTGCGGTACGGCTGTAGTGGTAGTAGCACCAGTCTTTGGTGTAGTAGTTACCACGACCACAATACCTGGCGTACCAGTTGCACTAGCCGAAGTGTCCTGAATTTCTTTCACTACATTAACTATCGGCAACACCTCTTGCACTTTTATTAAGGTTTGGTCAGAAACCTTTTCAGCCTCTTTCGTAACGGTTGAAACTTCTTTAACTTTACTCAAGGCTTCGCTTAAGTTTCCGGTGGACAACATTTGTTGAACCTGGGTGACAGTTTTATCTAATTCAGTAGTTGTTTTTTCTGCTTTAACTACGGCCTCTTTTGTTTCTTTAACGGCATCAGTAATTTTAGCGGCTAATTCTTTAGTAGAGGTAGTAGTCTTAGTTACCTCTTTAACTTCAGAATTGACAGCATCCACTACCACCTTAGCACCTTGAACATCGGTAGTGGTTTTAACTACCTCGTTAACAGCAGTATTTAAATTGGTGTTAATTGCCTTCTTTACATCCTCTTCGGAAATGTTCTTATCTCCTTGCAAATGTTTCTCCACCATGACCTCAACTGCTTTTACAGCCGTGTCCTTTACTAGGTCCTTAACCTCACTCACCTCTTTGGTTAACTCCTTTTCCGGAGTATTAGTAGTAGTCTGGAGATCGGTTTTAACTTCTTGCAATACATTCTTAATGCTCTCTGTATCTTTAGCCACATCTTTAATCATAACAGCCGTGGCGGCATTAGATGGATTTTCTTTAATCTCTTCTAGTTTGGTGGAAGCGTTTTGAATCTCTGTTTTCAAATCTTTTACAGACTGAGATACCTTAGCTGTCTTATTAGGATCATCACTTTTCGCCACGATCTTAATTTCAACAGCACGACGTTTAGCAAATTCAACATGGAGCTTTGCTTCCTTCTCTTTGGCGCCAGAAATACCAGCCACTGCTAACTGGGTTTTTTCAACAGCTCGCTTTGCTGGATAAAGGATATCTCCGGGGATTGATTCATAAGCCGCATCCACAGTAGCAATCCAACCTGAAGTGCCAACCATGGCCACAACTAAGAGTACCGCAATTGGACGGACAACATTATATACGAAAGTGCGAGGTAAAAATAACGACAAAGCTGACCAGAGATTTCCCATCCAGATCTTTACCTTGGAGTCAGTGTTAACAGTATTAGCAACCTGACGTAACAAAAGATCGCGGTTAGCTTTAACCCAAGCTTCCCGCGGATTAGCTTTGCTGTTTTGAAGTTTCTTTAATTGTCGGATTAAATCTCGCGACATAGGCGCCCGGAGGGGCAAATTATTTTTCAGCAATTTCTTTTAATTTTTTTAATGCGCGGTGGAGGGTGACTCGGACCGCCACGCTACCCTTACCAGTGATCTCCGCGATCTCACTTACATCTAGTTCTTCGACATAACGGAGGGTAATCACTTCCCGATATTCATGTTTTAATTTTTTTAAAGCTTCCAGCAGATTGTTCGTCTCGATTCTGTTATTTGTATCGTTATACCATTGTCCTTGATCGCCATAGTCCACACCTTCTTGTATCAAGACTTCAGTGCTGTTTGACTTGGAGCGGTACAGATCAATGACCGCGTTACGCGCGATGCGATATAATAGACCGCTAAAACTTTTTACTTCCTTATTGGAACTTAAATAGTTCCAAGCTTTTAAGAAAACTTCCGAGGTAATATCTTCAGCTTCGGTCTCAGAGGAAACTTTAAAGAACACGAACCGGTATATTCGCTTAATGTACAGATCATACAACTTGGCATAGGCTTCCGGATCCTTTTTTGTCTGTACTTTATATAGCAGTAGTTTTTCGGAAATTTTACCGGTCATTTTAGTAGACGTAGAAAATAACAAAGTGTTACAGTCGCCTCCCGACCCTGACTTCAATCTAGACTTGAACAGTATAATTAACAGCTTACAACATTATACACCCCATAAAGGGGTGCTTTCTAGAATGGGAGAATTTTATCAAAAAGTAGCTAAAAGGTCAAACCGGAGACCGGCACTTTGTCCACTGGATTAAAACTGGCCTTTAAACAAATTTTTGACCACATTTGTGGCCTACATATGATAAAGATACCAAAACCATAAGCGGCTGACCAAAGAGGTAGAGAACGAAGCAGAATACTTAAATTTGTATAGACTAGTCTATACAAATTTTACTATTTGATAAAAGTGATATTTTTAAGCCAAAAAACCAATGTGTTTACTAAGTTTGTATAGACTAGTGTATACAAACTTTAGCACATCATACATTTTAAGTTTCAGCCAAATACTTGACATTTACCGTCCTTTTTGCTATATTTGTATACACTATTCTATACAAATCTCACTTATGAACCCTACCCCGGCAGATCAAGTACCGAATCCCAAAGAAATGATCCGCGTTTCGGTTTCTGAGGCCGCTCGACTCTTTGGGGTAAATTCCCAGACCATTCGCCGTGCAATTGCATCTCAAGAGGTCACCTATGTGGTTGTAAGTGGAAGATATAAACTGAACTTTGAAAGTTTAGTTAAATGGTCTCAACAACATACGACCACCCGAAATAAATTAGCTGTTCGCGGTATCGGGCAATACGTAGAAAAGTGGAAAATTAAGAACCCTCTCTACTCCCCTAACCCCAAGTCGCTCAAAGGGAAAAAGAAAGACCAAGAAGCCAATCTTAAAGACAACAACACCCCCGATTAAGGCGGGTGTTTTTAATTGACGCTAAACCGAATTGCGGTGTACAATTAGGTGGTTAAAGGAGACTAAAATATGAATAAATTTTTTAAACTTTTCCACAAACATTACCACCTGAAATACCACGGGGTATATCGTCATGCTAGGAAACTTTTTATTTTCGATATCGCCCTCCTCGTTAGTTCCCTACTTATGCTGGGAAGCGCCCTGTTTTTCTTTCTTTGGCAGCCAGATCTAACAGAGTTTATTGACCTTAATCTATCTCTTGGAAGCGATCGAATTCGAAGCGGTGAAGACGTCACCTTTAGAGTCGATTACACCAACCGAAGTAAGTATAAACTTCTCGAGCCGAAGTTGGCACTGCACCTCCCTAAGGGTTTCACAACGGATCGAACCAAAACTCCAGAATCATATTTTAATAAAGACTCCATTATATATCTCAAAGATATTGAACCAGGCGCAAGAGGATCAGCCGAGGTTTACGGTACACTTTGGATTGAACCAGGAGTGGAAGATAAACTTAGCGCCATCTTGTCCTACCGATCGGAGAAAAATAACGCGGAAGAACAAAAACTAGTTCCGTTATATCTAAAGCTGTCGGAAAGTTTGCTCTCGGCCACACTGGATGTCCCAAGTAGTGCTTACCCTAATAGCGAACTATCTACAAAACTGGTAGTCAAGAATACATCGGAAGATAAAGCTGTGCCGCTAGTCTTGAAATACGATTGGCCCTTGCCTATACAATTTTTAGATAACGACAAGTCATTTACCTTAAAGCCTGGCGAGATGAAAACCTTAGCGGGGCTAGTTCAATCGCCAAATGCTACTGGCGAAATGGAACTAAAGCTTAAGATACTTGTAGCCACGCCACAAGGTGAAGTTGTTCAAAACAACATTCTTAAGAAAATAGTCGTATCCAGACCAAATCTTTATTCAAAAGTTGAAGTAAATGAGCAAATTAAATTTGCCAATCCAGGTGGGATCATACCAGTCAAGGTCACCTGGAAAAACAATAGTCAAGCAGCTCTCCGATCTTTACAGCTGGTTTTAAAATCCGAACCCGCCATAGTAGACGCAGCTCGAACTGCCCGAGAGAATAATTTGCGTATAAAAAATGGTAATTTAGTAGTGGATGGAAATACCCGGACCGCTCTTAACTCTGCCGAACCTAACAAGGAAGATAGTTTTAATTTAAATATATATCTAAAACCCTCTTTTGGTTTATACGGCTCGGACGTTAAGAGTTGGTCTTTACAGCCATCGCTAGAAATTTCTAACCCTGAGACTAAGCAAAGTTTCAGTGCGCCAGGCACTTCTTTTAGCCTGCCTTTGGCGACAGAGGTGGGATTAACTGCTACCGCGCGCTATTATACAAGCGAAGGAGACCAACTGGGGCGCGGTCCACTTCCGCCAGTAGTGGGAGAAACAACGAAATATTGGATTTTTGTCCAGTTCACAAATTCCTCTAACCCGCTTGAAAATGTTGAATTCCGAGCTGAATTAGCACCAGGAGTAAAGTATTCAGGAAACCAAAGTGTAACTATTGGTAAACCGCTAAACGTTTCAGGGGGCAGTTTGAGTTGGAGTCATCCAGATATTCCAGCCCAAACTCAGACCGGACTTTACTTTGGGGTTGAGGTTACACCGTCTGAGGAAAATCTTGGACAAAACCTAAATCTAGTAAGAAGTATAACTTTGACCGGAACTGATGCTATAACCGGAAAGAATATTAAGATTAACAAAGGTGTTGTCACAAATGTATTACCAAGTAATGATAGTGGCGCCAGTCAAGGCAACATTGTGAGTAGATAATTAGTATCTAAAAACACCTGGGTAACCAGGTGTTTTTAGATATATTATTAGGCTAATCCCAGGAGCGGCTTCATCTTCGTAATATCTTGTTCCAAACCTACTACTTTATTTTCAGTTTTTTCGTTTATTTCATCCACTCTTCGCATCCAATCTCGCGATACAATATATTCATCACTGATATTTTTTACATCTCTTTCTAGAGAATCAAAACGTAAATTCATAGTATGTTCATCAGCCTTTTTATCCAATTTTTCCTCAATACGTACGAATCTCTCATCATGTTCTAGTAACTTTTCAGTGATACGAGTAAGCTGGTCTTCGTGTTTTGTTGCCGCTGATGCTATAATTTCAAGTTGGTCGGTATGCGAGACTAATATCTCCCCCTGCGAAGCCAGAGTCCGCCCTTGCGAGGTAAGCATCTCGCTGTGCGAAGCCAGAGTCCGCCCTTGCGAGGTAAGCATCTCGCTGTGCGAAGCCAGAG
>CAZEEW010000005.1:48176-72170 GCA_964511375.1 uncultured Gammaproteobacteria bacterium
TCCGCCCTTGCGAGGTAAGCATCTCGCTGTGCGATTCCAAAATCTGACCATGCTTATCAAGCGTAGCCTCCATCCGGTTCAATTGTTCCATTATTTGTTTAAATTCTTCTGCCATAGTACTAATTATTATATATTGATCGACATGATGTGTCAAACATGCCTATAAACCCAAATCTACCTCACCCCAACCAACTGGAAATGACCAAACGTCTACATTTTTAAAATTTAATGGCGTGGTATTTTTCCAGAAAACAGTGCCTAGCGGATAGTTTACACTATAACCATTTACGCCGATATTTAAATTTTGGGTAACCATTATAAAAAACTATAACAAAATATCCGTTCAAAAAAACGGATATCTTACCCCTCCCTGCGCAATATTATACCACACTGAAGTATTGAAGAAAATTTTTCCTGTGGATAACTTGCATTACTGAATAATTTTCCAAACACTGTGCAACGTCACCCAAACAAAAACTAACACGATCGGTATAGACATGAGCGATGCGTATCTAACACCATATCTTTTTGCATCCAAATCCCCCATCTTTTTTGCCCGCCAATAGATCAAAACCATTAGTACTGCTTCAATGCCAACAAACAAGCCACCGACGGTGTCAAGAATGGCAACAAAACTTCTAAATCCAGCCATGAACAAAGCAAGAGGTGCGCCGATCACAAACAAAGTTGACAAAAATGGTGAAATCTTATGATCCCAGATTAAAGTCTGTCGCAATGCTGTACCCAGACCCAAGAAACCCGTAGCCATGGCAAAGATAGCAAATATATTTGCAAAAAACAAAATGCCTTTACCGTACATTTGCCCTAAACCTAAGGTTGCAATTCCAGTTGTTCCCGTACCAGACACACCCACGACAGCCAGAGCAAACAGCATATACACAATCATTGGAATGATAGTACCTAAAATTAAGGCTCTGCGAAATTGTTTTTGACTTCCTGGTAAAAGAGCGTGCACCTCAGCAACAGCTGGTGAAGCGTGCAAAGCAAAAAGAATTACGCCGTAGGGCAAAAAGATTTTTGTAAGATTATGGTAAAACAAATTCTCAATTTGGAAATCCCGCAATAAATAGATAGACAAACCTGCAATGATTATAATAACTAAAGAAGCAAAAATTTTGTCAATCTTTTTTACTGTATCTAACCCACGCCAGACTAAGAAACTTCCAACCGACCAAAAAAATACACTCCACCAAGCAGGATTACCGCCAAAGAGCGCCGCTAAAGTTTGCCCCTCACCTACCACATATGCTAATAACGCTCCAGTGGCGCTGAAAATAGTTGTGACAGATAGTAATTCTTTGGCCCAAGTACCTAAATATTTACCAGCAAATCCAGGCGTCTGAAGATTCTCTTTTGTCCTAACCGCAACCTCACCTACCATGAGATTCAGTGAAAGCATTACCACACCTAATACAACGATGTACGCTAAACCGATTAGAAGACCAACCTGGCTCACTACATATGGTATACCTAATATCCCTGCACCGATTGTCATTCCGGTAACCATAAAAACCGCCTCAGCCATAGTAGCCTGTGGTTTGTAAACACCCTTATGCATTCGCATTGGACGTTCACTGATACGATGTCGAAGATATAACATAGAAATAACTTGTCAGTATTATATCACAAAGAGAGATAACAAAAAAGAAAACGCGGCTGCGTTTTCCCGTAGTGCACGCCAAGGGATTCGAACCCCTGACCCTCTCGGTGTAAACGAGATGCTCTAACCAACTGAGCTAGGCGTGCGGTAAAGTGGTATCAGTATAAATAAATATTCAGTAAATGTCAAGTTAGGGACTGGTTTTTTGCAGACTCTTAGCCAGTGCAGCAAACTCCTTCACTCCTTTACTTTCTAACCAAGCCCACCATTCCACGCCCCAGAGATACGCCCGGGACATTCCCAGTCTAGTACTAAACTCCAAATTTTTCTTTAGTCTTAGGATATCCATTGACTTGTACTGCTCATCAAGAGGAGTACTGACCAGATCCGAGTCCGGCATCCAAGGTTCAGCCTGTAATTCCATAATATATGAACTACTTAATGATCGGCCAGCTAAATGTGCTCGCAAACGAAAAAAATTAGCCGGTAACCAGTCATAGTCCGTGTATCCTAACCACTTACTCCACACTACCCGGTAAACAGTCGTGCCGAACAAATCACCAAGGCGAGCTGTTTTTCTCCACGTGCTTAACTCACCACTATCGGTAACAACAACATAGTGCTCTTTATCTAATTTTTTAACTAAATCTATTTCAGCTTTTACGCCTTCAACGGTAATGTCCGCACATTTATGACCAAAAGGTAAGAACGGCTCATTTTCAACCTGCCAAATTTCTAGGGCTGGATGATCTTTGTATCTTTCTACCACTGTCGTAATGTAGCGATTTAGCTTTTCGTCATACCTCTTTTTATCTAAACTATTCGCCCATTCTGGTACGTGGCACTCGGGCCAACGCGGAGTTTTCTGGCCTAAGGCAATAGTAACTTTGGCCTGTCGCTTCGCCGCTTCGGTCATTAGCCAGTCTAAGTCTCTAAATTCAAACTTGCCGTCACTTTTCTCTATTTCATTCCAATGAGCAGACAGGCGTAAATAACGGAAACCCCAATCGTCTAAAACTTTAGTATAGGTTTTTTGCCAATCTAAACCTAAATACCCTACGAAGCCCGGATCAAAAGAGGCGCCATAAACAACTTCGGTCTTTTTGTGTGGCCAGAAAAAAAACAAAGCTAGTGCTATAACTAGTAGTGATAAGATTATTAACAACATTATTTTACGCATGTAAGCAGAACAAGAACTGAAGATAGTTTAACATAAAAACCTCCCGAGGTAAATCGGGAGGTTAAATCTAAAATTCTTTAGGCAACATCTGAGCTACTATCAACATTACTATTTGCAGACTTTGTGCCAGGAGGCATTTCAAAAACTCCACTTATAGGCTCCACCTTGCCAATTACACCTGAACCAAATGGTACCGGCTTTACTTTTTCGTCTATTCTTCCAATAACACCCGAACCAAAAGGCAGGGCTTTGTTTCGTTCAACTTCGTCAGGGGTCAACTCAGTAACGACCTCATCGACAACATTAGGATACATTTCTCGGAATTGAGCTTCTAGTTTTATTAAACGATCCATCAAATTATCTAATTCACTTTTTTGTACTGCTTTTTGTTCTTTAAAATCTTTTTTTCTTACGTCTTCCGGCGCTCTTTCATCTTTCTCTGAAGCCTCAAGCTCATCAACATCTGCTTTTTTACCTTCGATTTGCGCCGATAAATTATTTATTTTATAAAGCAGGTCAGCTGCTTTAGAATCACTGTCTTTTAAGACTTCAAGGTGCGCTGTTAAATAACTAATTTTTTCGTCTGCTTCCTTAAACCATAAACCAAACAGTGGAAGTGCTTCGGTTCTTGGTACGGCCACCCTTGTCTCGTCTTGATTGAAGGTCGCTGCCTTTTTCGTATTAAAGCCCTCTGTGAAACTCATATATGTATATATTAATAATTAAATGATATCGGGACGAGGTGGACGCTCGCCTGTCCCGGTTACGAAGCTCGCCCACCATGGTCGGCCTACCGCTGTCGTTGCGTCAAAAAGCAACAGCGTGCCGCGCGACCAGGCCATGCGTCTGCCCCCTCCTCCAAGGGCTACGCAATTTTGAGGGCTTGCTTAAAAATATTTTGCTCTATATAAACTATATTGTCAACAGCACTTATTCCCCATCAGACCAAAAAACCTAGACCTATACCAATGAGTATCACGGCGGCAATTTCTTGCCACAATTCACCTCGTTCATATCTTTCTCGAAAGACTTTCGGGAAAAACCAACTTAGGAGAGCAACCAATATAACTAATAATCCGTATTGAAAACCATTAAGTGCATTTACCACGGTTACGCTTCCTAAGGCGATAGCAAATTGTACAGATAATACGCCAACAACTCCTAGTACTTTATCTACGAATACCAAGAAAAAATTACCGTAATTAAACCTTTCTCGCCAAGGGATTAACTTGTGAAAAGAAAACTTTGGTCTTAATCCAATACGTACCGCAGGAATAATCAGCATCAAAAACCCAAAAAAACCAATGGCAGCCCGACTCCAGACTAGACCGCTATAAAACCCCAGTCCATCATAGAGATATTTAGACGTCAGATGAGAGACAGCAAAGAAAAAACTGGACAAAATAGCAAACCCGGCTCCCTGTGTCAAGGAATGATGATGCCTCACGGGCTGAAAAGAAATTAATAGCGAACCCAAGATTAAGAGGAAAACGCCAGCCAATTCAACCCCACTAAGTTTCTCGTTTAAAAATATCCTGCCCAACAATAATACAAACAAGGGTGTTACCCCACCCACCAATGGACCAATATGGCTAATCTCGCTTTGACGAAAAGCGAGATACATGGTCCATAATGCTAAAAGAAAAGTTAAGCCAGAAAGACCAATCACTACATAAACAAAACTACTTTCGGGAAAAGTTACGCCAAATGGTAACAACAAAAATAACGGCAGTAAGAATATCGTGGAATAAAAAGTAAAGACAATCGGCTTAATCGCTGTTTTGGTAACAATGAATTTGTCCAGGATTGCGACTATGGCCAATAGACCATAACCAAAGAGAGCAAAAAGTAACCACATATGAAAATATTTTATCATAAAAAAACAACCCTGGACAGTTAGGGTTGCTTTATTTCCTTTGTTAACAATGAATTATTAACAAAGGAGGGCGACCGACAGCGCGCCTTCGCCCGGTACTTCTCGGGCGAGACACGCGAACGGTCGATTCAGCGGGGTCTGTGCCGCAGCGGGGGTTTACCCGCCGAGACAACCAGCACTCGCTGGGCGGTCTCACGATGCCCCCTCGTGCAGCTGAGCCGTAAGAGGTGACACGGACAGTATCTACCCTTCCCGTCACTGACAGCCTGCGCTGCCGTGATGGGACGGTGGGATGCAGGGCAATAATACGGCATGCCCGCTTCTCCTTCTCCTCGGCTTGGCCGAGGGGGCCGGGGACAAACCACCAACCGGGCATTTCCCGGGTGGCAAGAAATGTCCACGCGAAAAAATATTCTACTCTTTCGTCTGGACACTTTTAACCCTCTCATAAAAAGAAAACTCCGCTTTTTACGCAGAGTGTTTATGTATGAATTCTTTATTTATTTACACACATATTTTCACTCCGCGCTTTTTCAACAAGAAAGATACGTAGTTAATCACCACGTTCTTACGAACTAAAATTGCGAAGTGCTTAGTGGACATATTATTTTATAATACTACCAAACCACTGAAGCGGGGTCAAGCAAGTTATCCCCATTTTTGGCTTTAAATAAAGGACATTTGACAGGTTGATTTTGAGCACCTAAGGTACCTATGAAACACGGCTCTCCTATTGACAAAATCCCTAAAATCTGCTATAATGATCTGTTTAGTCTGAATTTCCGTTTTATCAATAATTAAGCCAAAAATAAGCACTCTCGGTATGAAAATTGCCATGATTGGACAAAAAGGGTTACCTGCGATTTATGGCGGCGTGGAAAACCACGTTGAAAATTTGGCGTCCAATTTGGTCAAACAAGGCCATGAAGTTTTGGTATACACACGCAAATGGTACTCACCCATGCGCCCTAGCCGGATAAATGGAATTAAAATTATCTATACACCAACCATCCACACCAAACACCTGGATGCGATTATCCATACCTTTACTTCCACGATACATGCTGTTTTAGAAAAAGCCGATGTTATTCATTTTCACGGTGTTGGCCCAGCACTTTTAAGTTGGCTGCCAAAACTACTTCGCCCCAAAACTAAAGTAGTGGCTACTTTCCACTGTATTGATCGTTACCACCAAAAATGGGGTCCATTTTCTCGTCTAATGTTAGCTTTAGGTGAACGGGCGATTTGTCATTTTCCCGACGAAACGATTGCTGTTTCGAAGACTATTCAGGATTACTGTATTAAAGAGTTTGGCAAAGTCTTAACATACATTCCAAATGGCGTAAAGGTGGAAATTACACCGACCAATACCGAGCTCCTTAAGGAGTGGGATCTCAAACCACAAAAATATTTACTTATGGTTTCTCGATTGGTCCGCCATAAAGGCGCCCACTATTTAGTAGAGGCCTGGCAGTTTGCTAGACAGCAATACCCTGAACTATTTAAGGACTTTAAGTTAGTCTTTGTCGGTGGCAGTGCCTTTACCGATGATTACATTCAAGAGTTAAAAGAAATTGCTGCCCCTGATAAATCCATTGTCTTTACTGGTTGGCAGTCGGGCAAAAGCCTCGAGGCTTTATTTGACAGCTGTTTTATGTTGGTACATCCATCGGAAAACGAAGGGTTACCAATGTCCGTGCTTCAGGCCATGAGTTATGCTAAGCCAGTCTTGGTTTCTGATATCCCGGAACACAAAGAAGTGGTGATCGATAATCGTTTCTGGTTTGAGAATACTCGTATTTATTCTCTCGCCAATAAATTAATTGAACTAGCCCAGAATACTGAGCTATTAAAAGAAGCTGGCATACAAAACCAATTGAGAGCTAAGACTGCCTATAACTGGGAGGACATTGTTAGTGAGACAATTAAAATCTACCAGCACCAAAAAGAAAAGCCATTGGAGTGGCAACCTGCACAAATTTAAAATCCGCCTTATGGGGCGGATTTTATTTTACAAATTATTTATTTTTTAAACCTTACCACTAACTCTTCTCCGCTGGCCATTCTCTTCCCTGCCCGGTTAAAATACTCGACTTTAATTTTTCCTAGACCAGCCTGCTTAACCAGGTTGGTTATTTCTTTTTTTTCAAATTGGTATAAATATCTCTGGTACACCTTTCCTTCAGTTGCTTTCCAAGAAATAAAGACATCTCCTTTTTTTAAATCACCCTGCTTAGCTAATTGTTCTTTAACCTTAAAACGTTTACTTGGCCAATCGTTTAAAAGATTCCAAACAATTACCATCCCCTGCCCACCCGGCTTTAAAACCCGTGCTGCTTCGGTAAAAAACTTTTGACGTAATTCGTCTGACGGGATGTGGTGCAAAACCGCAAAACTAAAGACCAAATCAAAACTATTATCTTTGTAGGGCAGTTTAGTAGCCCCGCCAACCTTAAAACTCACCTCATGTTTTTTTATCAACTCTTTATTGGCGCGCTTTGCGATTTCCACTAAATTTTTAGATATATCTAGACCAAAATATTTTGCACCACGCTGAACAACATAGGGAGCCATGAATCCATTACCTGAACCCAAATCCAAAACTTGTGCCCCGGGTTTTACTAAATCTAGGACCTTCATTTTTATACCACTTGGTCGATCACGAGAAATATCCCATTCCTTAGCAATACTATTGTAAATATCTCGAACTTCTCGTATAATTCGAACAGCTTTTCTTTTATCCATACATGGAAACATTAGCAGAAAAAATTGTCCGGGCGGCAATTAAAAGCCGTCCAAAAAATGCGGAGGAGCTTAACGCCATTAAGCGTTCTTTTTTGCGTGAAAGTAAAGACAAAACTTCACCTAGCGCCTCAAACTTGCTTAAAGTGTATCACAAACTGGTTAAAAACCGCAATCTCAAGCCTGACTCAAATTTAGAAAAAGTATTGGTAAAGCGTGGCGTTCGAACCATGTCGGGTATTACAGTTATTACGGTTTTAACTAAACCGTTCCCCTGCCCTGGGCAATGTATATATTGCCCATTGGATGAACGGATGCCAAAAAGCTATTTATCTGATGAACCAGCTGCCGCACGTGCTCTAGCCCTTCGCTTTGATCCTTACGAACAAGTTAAAAAAAGAATTGAGGCCTTGGAAGCGAACGGCCACCCAACAGATAAAATTGAACTCATTGTCAAAGGCGGCACTTGGAATGTTTACCCGCTCGACTACCAGTATGACTTTATTCTTCAGTGTTTCAATGCTTGCAACGAAACCAGACGAAGTAAAGGAAACAAAAAAGTTAGCCTTGAAACAATAAAAAAAGAATTAGAAAAAGCTGAAGCAAAAAACGAGTCAGCTAAACATCGAATTATTGGGTTAACATTAGAGACTCGACCAGACTACATTAATGAGAAAAATATTTTAGCTATGCGTGAACAGGGCTGTACACGCATTGAACTCGGCGTGCAAACCACTGATGAAAAAATATTGAAGCTCATTAAACGTGGTCATGATACGAGAACAGTTAAAAACGCCATGCGGCTACTTAAAAATTATGGTTATAAGGTCGACTTTCACCTTATGCCTCAATTACCCACGGCGACTCCAGGGAAAGACTTGAAAATGCTAAAAGAAATTTTTTCTGATCCAGATTACCGTCCAGACATGATAAAAATTTACCCCTGTACCGTAATTGAAAACTCTGAATTATACGATTGGTTTAAAGCCGGCCGCTACAAAACTTACTCCGAAAAACAATTGGTAAAAATGTTGGTTAAATTTAAATCCACTGTCCCTCGTTATGTCCGTATTTCTCGTTTAATCCGCGACATTCCCAGCCACCATGTTCATGCTGGCAACACTGTAACCAACTTACGACAGGTAATCCAGGAAGAAATGAAAAAACAAGGATTGAAATGCAACTGTTTACGTTGTCGAGAAATTGGCCACCAAGAAAAAAGTGAAAAAAGGACCAATAAAATTAAGTTGTTTACAGACAAATATGCGGCGAGTGACGGCCAGGAATATTTCTTAAGTTTTGAGGATCCGAAACGACAAGTTGTTTACGCTTTTTGCCGGCTAAGAGTGGAAAACAAAAAAATATCCACTTCCTATCCTGCTTACATTCGCGAGTTGCATACTTACGGTCAACAAGTAGAAATCTCCGAAAAAGAGAAAGGTGCTAGTCAACATAAAGGGCTGGGACGGAAGTTAATCCAGGAGTCGGAAAAAATTTGTCGGAAAAATAAAGTTAAAAAACTAGCCGTTATTTCCGGCGTCGGTGTGCGTGGTTACTACGAGAAATGGGGTTATAAAAAGGACGGGACATATATGGTCAAAACCTTGGTTTAAGGATATAATGGCAATACTATGATCTAACATTAAATTTCATCTTAATACCCTATTTACCCTTTTTTCTATATATGCATACACAAAATATTGCGATCTTTGATCCAGCTTTAAAAGCCGCTCTACAAAAAGAACTAACACGCCAAGAGCAGGGTTTAGAAATGATCCCGTCCGAAAACTTTGTTTCTTTGGCCGTGCTTGAAGCTTTAGGCTCCATTCTAACCAACAAATATTCCGAAGGATACATTGGCAAAAGATATTATGGCGGCTGCGAACATATTGATGAAGTTGAAGGATTAGCCATCGAGCGGGCGAAACAAATTTTTGGCGCAGAACATGTTAATGTTCAACCTTTATCCGGAGCACCAGCCAACATTGCGGTTTATTTTGCTCTTCTTCAACCCGGCGACACTGTTCTCGGCATGGACCTTGCTCACGGTGGTCACTTGACCCATGGGCACCCGGTAACTTACATGGCGAAAATTTTCAACTTTGTTCGTTACCAAACTAACAGCGAAGGGAAGATAGATTTGGACAATCTACGCCAAATGGCACTAGAACATAAACCGAAGATTATTCTGGTTGGCTACTCGGCCTACTCCCGCGAAATTGAATACGAAAAAATCAAAGCCATTGCCGACGAAGTTGGTGCTTACACAATGGCCGATATCGCCCACATTGCTGGTCTTATAGCTGGTGGACAAATGAATAACCCCGTTCCCCTCTTTGACGTGGTTACAACCACCACCCACAAAACTCTGCGCGGTCCCCGCGGCGGTATGATCATGTGCAAAGAAAAAATCGCCAAAGAAATTGATAAAGCAGTCTTCCCCGGCTTTCAAGGCGGACCGCATGAAAACAATATTGCCGCCAAAGCAATTGCTTTCAAAGAAGCCTTGGAACCAGAATTTAAAGAATATGCCAAACAAATTAAACTTAATGCCAAGATTTTGGAAGAAGAATTTCTGAAACACGATTACACGTTATGTTTTGGTGGCACAGATAACCATTTGTTATTAATTGACCTAACCAATAAAGGCGTAACCGGCAAAGAAGCGCAGGTAGCTTTGGATAAAGCTGGTATTACATTAAACAAAAATATGGTACCAAATGACCCAAGGAGTCCAATGGATCCGTCTGGTATCCGACTTGGCACACCAGCTTTAACCACGAGAGGAATGAAAGAAGAAGAAATGAAAACGATTGCCAACTGGATTAATGAGGCAATCGTGAACCATACGGATGAGGTAAAACTAGCTGGTCTGAAAGAACAAGTACGAGAATTGACTAAAAAATTTCCACTTTATCCAAGTTTGGTTTCAATCTAGATCTTAGATAAAACATTTTATATAAAATCCACAACCATTGGGCTGTGGATTTTTAATATCCAGCTTCCATCTTTAGGGTTGACAATTAACGTTTTTTACATTAAGCTTTTGACCAAACAACCGACGTGCCAGAAAGCTGGTACGCAAAACAACGGAGGATGCCATGTCGTCGTTTGGGGAAAGCCTGCTCCTCACGGCCCGCGACCCGGAATGGCTGTTTGCCTACTGGGAGATCTGTCCCGAAACGGTCCAAAGGGCGATCGCCACCCTCGGAGAGGCAGTGCCAGTGCTGAGGGTAACGCTGCGAACCGACACGGGATTCACCCGCACGTACGACGAGCGGGTGGATCTCTCCTCCCGCCGTCACTACCTCCACGTGCCGGAGGCCAACCGCGTCTACCAGGCCGAGCTCGGCTTCCGGACGCACGACGGCCAGTTCGTCCCGGCCCTGACCTCGAACGAGGTGAACATGGCCGAAGTGGACTTTGCGGCCATGAACACCGGAGAAGACCCGCGGTTCTAAGCTTCTCCAGCTGCCGCGCCCGTGCTCGGCGACTGGATCCTTGGATAGCAAGTAGTTTGCTATCCAAGGATCGTCGAGCACGATTAAAAATAAAATCCAGTGCTTTTTAGGCGCTGGATTTTTGTTATACTTTTTATGTTGTTATTCTCGTTTAGATTTAGAAATCTCCAAACAAATGTCGCTTGCTACGATACACCCAAAGACCAGCAAGAAGAACACCAACCACGAAACCAACGAGGATATTCATGAGCAGATTTGGACGAGTTGGGAAGTTAGAAACCAATGGACTGTTTACACTTTTGATCGCGACATCACCACCAACATATTCCCAGCCACGGCTAGAGACCATTTGGGTTACCGCATCGCTTAGGGCTTTGGCATCATCTTTAGATTCACTGTAGGTTGTAATTTTTAATAAACTACTGCCATAGACCATACTACCAACCACATCTTTCTGCCACATCTTCCGTTGTTTACGTTCGCTTAAACTATTCCACCTTTCGCGGTCAAACTGGGAAGTAGACTCCATAACTTTTTGGTAAAAGTCAGTGGTACGCATAACTTGTGCTAAGTTCTCACCAATTCTTTCCGCCGACTTTACCTGGGTATATGGATCGACACCAGTTCGGTCACGAGAGATAATGAGAACCTGACTTTCTGCGCTGTATTTCATCGGGAAAACCAAACTGACCGCACCAGAAATTATACCGATAACCAAACCCCAGATAATGATGAGGCGGAGGTGTTTAAGAAAAACCTTAAGCATAATTTAAAATTAAATAGTAATTTTAGTAACTGGCGCAGACAACTCCAATATTTTTCCCTGTCGCCAAATTTTTAAACTAACGGTGTCCCGTCCGTTAATATTATACCAGAAACTAGCTGGGTCGACAATTTGTCCATTAACTTCCATAATTAAATCACTACGGCGTAGTAAACTATTTTTTCCAGTTACTTTTGTTACTAAAAAACCTTTTTTAACATCCTTATCTATTACCACTGGTTGTTCTTCGCTAAATAATCCTTCAACACCTAAAGAAGTATATGTTACTTTGCCGGTTACGAGGACAGCGGATAAAATACGCTCGATTCCTGGAGCCGGCAGTAAAGCACCGTTAGACTCCACAAAACCAACAAACTTCCCTTGGTTGTTAATAACAATTGAGTTAGCTTTTTTCTCACCAAACAAGTTATACACAACCGAAGGCGCAGTATCGAGGTGGCTATTCAGATAGTCTCGGAAATTCTGACCAGCCACAGTCACATTTGACCAGTTATTGTTTGCATGTAAAAACAGGTTATCGCCAAAAGAAATTTCACCGACAAAACTGGCTACCTTAAACTGGTTAGAAGTCTCATGTCCAGAGTTTAATATTTTTAAATAAGCAACCTTTGCCGTAGTATCGTTAACAATCTTTTCTAACCCATAGACCCGACCGTTTGGAAAAACCACTCGGTAGTTTTTATTGTAACCAAGAGCAGCAGGTGCATACATGGCGAGCCAACCGTCTGAACCGACCACAATGGCCTCACCCAACTTATTATCTTCTGGTAAATATTCTACTTTGCCTTCAGTTATTACAGAAGAGTATACACTAACAATGCGTTCGGTTATTTCACTACGCACCTTCTCTTCCAGCTGGCGATCGTTGACATTCACATTACCCCGGGCAATCATGAGCGTCTCACCCCCGCCATAACCAGGCCAAATCCAACCCAAAACAATTGAGGCACCGGTCATCCCGCCAGCTAAACCGAAAACTGCGGCGGCAATAATTAACTTAATACGCTGCCAACGATGATGTTCTTGAATATTGCAGGAGGGTGCAGGTAAATGTGGAGGAAACATAATTTTAATTCCAACGTACAACTAATAGTAAATAAGCGCAAATTAAAAGGGTATTGGTAATGATAAACCACCTTTGCTTATTCCAGACAACATCTTCCTTCGTAAGATGAAACCGGATCAGAAGCCAAAAAATATACCAAACCCAAGCCATGAAAACTCCGCTGGCGAGGTAGCCAAGCGGCCACCAATATATCACCCAAGCCAGTTCAAAGATAAACAGAAAAGTAATTACTGACCAAATCCAAAATTTTCTTTCAACTTTGATATCATAGTTTTTCCACCACCAGGCGGTGATGGCAGCGGTGATCAAAGCACCAAGAAGCATCCAAACCCAGTTACCAACCCAGTATACCACCTGGAAGGCAATGATGGCGCTAACACCACTCCACAAACCAGCTAGGCCTAAAACGGCCAATAACATTTTCCAACGGCGATAAGATTTATACACATATGACAGCGCATCGCCTTTTGGTGGAACGAGCCAAAAAGAAATAACCGGGAAAAATACAAAACCAGAGCCAACTACATACCAAGACCAGTTCCATTCAATAAACAAGAACAAAAACAAACAACCGATTAGAAAAATAGTTAGAGATAATACATGTTCAATCCGGTTAGCTTTTTTAGGAAAATACACCAAGAATGTCAAAACACCCCAAAAGATAACTCGAGAAAAAAACCACAGTGCTACTAGCCACCAGTTTTCCAATTGAAAAAACCCCCACAAAAAAGTGGCGTTAATAATAAGGTCGCAGAAAGCTGCGAGTTTTGGATGGAGGGAAACTGGTCGAAGCATATATTCTTTAGTCAGATTATATCTTATCTAAACAAAAAATTCAATCCCGGGATAAATATTCACTTCTTTTTGCTTTTTTCTCTTTCTTATGCTAAAATCCCTGCGAGTTTAGTATGACTGACCTAGCCACTAACAAAAAAGCCCTTTTCGACTATGATATCCTCGAAAAACTCGAGGCTGGTTTGGTATTGACTGGACCAGAGGTAAAATCTGTTAAAGAAGGGCAAATTAACCTTAAAGGGTCGTATATTACCTTCCATAACGGTGAGGGTTTTTTGTTAAATGCCTACGTTGCCCCGTATAAGCCAGCAGGACGCCAACCTGAGTATGACCCGTACCATACGCGCAAGGTCTTGCTTCGGGCCAAGGAACTCCGTTATCTACAGGGAAAATCTGAGGAAAAGTCCTTGACAATTGTGCCAATTCGGGTGTATACTAAGAACCGTCTAATTAAGTTAGAAATTGCCGTCGGTCGGGGTCGCAAGGCTTTTGACAAGCGGGAAGTAATTAAAAAGCGTGATTTAGACAAAGAGCTAAGGAGGGACTTAAAGATTTAGCTCGCTACTAAATTTTTTTAAACTCGAAATTCTACAGCCTACTTTTCCCTTTAGGCTTTAGAAAAACGGTTTAAAAAGGGGGTGACCGGCATCGATA
This sequence comes from uncultured Gammaproteobacteria bacterium, assembly GCA_964511375.1. GTDB lineage: Bacteria > Patescibacteriota > Patescibacteriia > Magasanikbacterales > GWA2-37-8 > DATDYA01. The sequence continues at coordinate 62,356 of CAZEEW010000005.1, forward strand.
GAGATCGGTCATTATGCTGGCATACCGAGGAGGTTTCAGTCCTCGTAAAAATGCTGAAACAACTAAATAAGTGCCAACTTATTTTCAAAAGTAAAGTCCGCTGTTGCTAACGCATTCAGCACCAACTTTGCTCCTGCCATGGCTTAACTGCCTTGCAGCATCGCTAGCGCCACATTCCGTAACGTTAGTCGGTGTAAATCACGGAAAGTAGGTTAAGCGCTACTACCAGTTGGCGACTAACCGAAAGTTACACTGGTTAGCCGAATGAATTTTTGCCTCTTCCCTATTCACTCGGTGAAACAACAAAGAGGCTACGTATGTAGAAGGTATGGTGAAGATTTACTAGACGCGAGTTCAACTCTCGCCACCTCCACCAAAAATATTATTTATGCGCATATCTCATCGCAAGAAAAAAGAAGAACCAAAGAAATTGTATTTCTTTAACGAAGGCATTACAGTGCCGGAAGTTTTGGTTTTAGGTCTAGAAGGTGAAAACTTAGGTATTCATAAAACTGGTGAAGCGATTAGACTAGCGCGTGAACAAGAATTAGACTTGGTGGAAATTAATCCAAAAGCTAGTCCCCCGGTGGCTAGAATCATGGATTACGGTCAATTCCGTTACCAACAGGAAAAAGAAATGCGTATTCGTAAAGCTCACCAGCATGTGGTAAAAACCAAAGGTGTACGCTTATCTTTACGCATTGGTATTAACGACCGAGATATCCGCAAGAACCAGACTTTAAAATTCTTAGACGAAGGGCACAAAGTTAAAGTAGAAATCTTCCTCCGTGGCCGCGAAAACCAACAGTGGCAAATGGCCATGGAGCAAGTAAAGACCTTTGTTTCCGAAATTGGCAAAGCCGTAAATATCCGTATTGAACAACAAGCAGAGAAACAGGGCAACCTTGTGACCTCAATTATTACTAAAGCTTAAGTGAATTAAAAACTTTTTAAATATCTTGTATGGGAAAAATGAAGACACACAAGGCTACCGCTAAACGCTTCAAGATCACCAAGAATGGAAAGATTGAAAAGCGCACTGCTGGTCAAGGCCATTTCAACTCCAGAGAGACTGGAAATACCAGACGCAACAAACGTTCTGATGTTATTACTAGCACTACTTTGAAAAAAGTTGTTTACCAAAATTTAGCAAACTAAACACACTATTATGCCAAGAGTTAAAGGTGGCTTATTACATGCCAAACGCCGTCGCGGAATATTAAAACATACTAAGGGTTTCCGCTGGGGACGAAAAAGTAAGATTAAAGTAGCCAAGGTGGCTAAAATGAAAGCTGGTCAACATGCTTTTGCTTCTCGCCGCACTAAAAAGAGATTAAACCGTGGTTTGTGGAATGTACGCATTAATGCTGCTGCCCGCAAATTAGGGTTAAGCTACAGCAAGTTAATGGATGCTTTGAAGAAGAAAGAAATTGTTTTGGATCGCAAAGTATTATCCGAAATCGCTGCTAAGAATCCAGAGATCTTTGAAAAGATCGTCGCTTCCGTAAAGTAGAAATTATCCACAATTAAGTACGTTTTTCCTTTGACAAAGTCAGTAACGCGTGGTATACTGAGAACACAATAGATACAGGCCCTCAAAGTGCTTAGTATCAGGCGGAGTGCCCCCTCCTTCACTCTTTGCCTCCTACTAAGCACCTTGAGGGTCTTTTTGTTTACTGTTGACACCGCCCGTAAAATGTGCTAGGTTAGTGTCGGTAGGAGAAGTGAAAGTCTTACATCCACCCGGCCGGTACCCGGATGGTGCGGACGAGAGGGAACCTGCTTTCTGCAGGCAGCCCGGACCGAGGGATAAGCGTTTGTAACGCGACGCCCCGGACACGGTTTCACCGTGTGGTATCTTCTCCTCACTACCACACATACTCTCGAAACTCCGTATAACCGGAGTTTTAAATTATTAACAGCTAAGAAGCATTGACTTTTATATCCTTTTTTTGTATAATCTAAAGCGTTAACTACCTGGGTCGGTAGTTCAACTGGTTAGAGCACCGCCCTGTCACGGCGGAAGTTGCGGGTTCGAGTCCCGTCCGACCCGCGTCACGGTTCGAACAGCGTCAAAGTACGCTGTTTTTGTTTTAAACACCCCGTTTTCAGCGGTTGGAGCAGAAGCTATTGCAGATTTCATTTCTATTATGAACTTATGTGGTCTTTCCACTGGATTAACCAGTATTTTCCCCTCAAGTACTTTTACGAGAAAGCTCCAGCAAACTAGAGCGCTTAATTCTAATCAAAACAAACCGCAAACCGTTACCTATACTCACTAATTTTTTGATAATAAAAAAACCACTTGATTCAAAAGTGGTTTTTTATTCCTCAACATCTTTTTCCGAAGAACAAAATGTATTTGGTGAGGGATTTTTTGCCGTGTTCCCTCTCACGGTGCGCGGATCTTGTTGTCCATCGCAGTCCTCCTTTGCCTTTTCTCGGTCCGCCGCCTTCGTCAGCGCGCCCGAGCAGTGGTCTGGCGCGAGGTGCTGTGCTTGTGCCCACCGAGGTCGGCCATCACACAGAACACCAGCACGATGATACTGAAGAGCCCGAAGCCACCGCTGTTGTAGACGTACGCGCACCAGAGCGTCGTCCACGGCATGAAGAGGAAGCCCATGAGAGGCCAGAACCAGCCCACGAAGGCCGTTCCCAGGTAGTTACTGACTACCCAGAGGATGAAGAGCACGAGCCGCGGGCTGACGCTCAGCAGGGCCAGAACGAAGAACCACATAGCACCCTCCCTTGTTCGATGCGCCGAATGGCGACTGTCTAGGTATCACTTTGCCGATGAGCACGGCGCGCTCTAAACAAAAATTGAATTAGAATGCGCCATGTTCATCAATTTAAAGAACAAAATAGTATATCACAAAAATAGGGTCTTGTCAATGATTTTACCCTAAATTAGCTTAATTTAAGCCAAAATAGAATGCTCTAAATCTACAATATTCAAATCTTAGGCCAATTCCCTACTTACAAAGGTTCCCACTTCGTCCCATACTCCCCGCAAAAATGGCTTCGCTAACTACAGCGGAGTTTTTTGTTATTTTACCGCCCCCTTATGTACGTGCTCCAACCCCACTTGACATTAATATTATAAAGAGCACAATTAATCTACTTAATTTTTAAATAAAAATATGGATAGAAGTTTACCAAGAACAACGTTGTTTATGTTAATGTCAGTAGATGGTAAAATCTCAACCGGTAATTCTGACCAACGTGATTTTGATAAAGACCTATCCGGAATAACGGGGATAAAAGAAGGACTTCAACAATATTACGACCTAGAGAAGCACACAGATATTAACTCTTTTAATACTGGGAGAGTAATGGCCAAAATTGGCGTGAATAATAGAAAGGACCCAAAAACCAAATTGCCTTGTAGTTTTATTATTGTAGATAACAAACCACACTTAACAGAACACGGGATTACCTACCTTACAAAATGGACGAAGAAACTATTCCTAGTTACGACCAACAAAAAACATCCAGCTTTCAAGGTAAAGGGTATGGAGAATCTTGAAATACTCTACTATTCAAAAAAAGTAGACTTGGTAGGACTTTTTAAAAAGTTAAAAGGAAACTTTGGAATGAACCGCATAACTATACAATCTGGTGGTAATATGAACGCAGAACTTATTAGGCAGGGTCTGGTGGAAAGAATATCTGTTGTTGTCGCTCCCTGTATTGTGGGAGGTAAAGACACCTCTACTTTGGTCGAGGGAACTTCGTTACAAACTATTAAAGACCTGAAGCATGTTAAATCCTTAGTGTTGCAGAATGCTAAAAAGCTGAAGAATTCATATCTGCATTTAGTTTACAAAATAAATATTTAGATAAATTTATTAATTACTCAATATGAAAATCGCCGTAATATCAGATATTCATGATAATGCACACAATTTGGTCTTGGCTTTAAAGGAAATATCTGACAATAAAGCCATAGAAAAAATAATTTTTCTTGGTGACTATGTTGGTGCTGCCATCGCCTCATTGTTATGCTCGTCCCCTATTCCCATCTTTGCTATCTGGGGAAATAATGACGGAGACAAATGTTTAATTACTAAATTATCATTAGGAAAAGATAGCAATTTAGAAGTAGGGTTTGAAACCTATGATAGCATGGTAATTGATGACCGAAAAATATTTCTTACTCATTATCCAATAATTGCTAAATCAATGGCTAAATCTGGTGATTTCGATGCTGTATTTTATGGACATAATCATTTAAAAAACAAAGAAATAACAAACGGTTGTCTTTTGGTTAATCCCGGAGAAATTGGTGCTTACAAAACTGGAGTCGCCACTTATGCCATCTACGATACGTCTACAAACGACGCAGAAATAATTGAAATTCTAAACGCCATTACTACCAACACTCCAGAAGCACAAAATAAATTTAAAGAGATCGAGTTTAAGTTTAATCAACATAAAGGACACCAGATTTAACACACATATTTTCTCAAATAAAAAACCACTTGATTCAAAAGCGGTTTTTTTATTCCTCAACATCTTTTTCCGAAGAACAAAATGTATTTGGTGAAGGATTTTTTGTGGATGTCATTCCATAATGGACAAAAGGGGTAAAAATAGATAAAATGAAGTTAATCTATTTAATTATGTCTGAAAAAAGAAAGCAACAATTTCAACACATAGAGCAAGTCGACGAGACAGAAGCACGCCCTAAAAGTGAAAGGCCGCCTGGTGACTGGTTTGCGATTGACCCCCTGTCAAAACAACTGGGCTGCGGTGCGCCAACAATAGCTAAAATTGTGGATGAATTTCGTGAATCTCGCGAAGGTGTTTGGATTAAGAAATTCAGAAAAAGTGGACAACTAACTGATTACTTGCACCCAGATTTAATTGAAATTATATCTCATAGAATAAAAAACGAGAGAAAAAAAAGGCCCCCTGAGGGATGGAAAACCCTAAGTATGATGTTTAAAGAATTCGGTTCCCCTACCTTCTCTAACGTAACAGCCGGTAAATATGTAAAGACAGAATTAGAGGCCCACCCCGAATGGGAGAGTAGATTCTATTTAGATTCGAGGTGGAAAACCTATTACCATCCTGATCTGGTGAAAATCATTCTTAAAAAAATGGACGAACAAAGAGAGGTGCCTGAAGGCTGGCTTCCAGCCTCCAAAATTTGCAGTTTATACGGTAGTGATTTTCAGACAATTGTTAACATCGCAAGACCTTATTATGAAAAAAACCCAGGGTGGGCGACTAAAAGGATCTGGGGGGAAGATAAGGAAAAAACTTACTATCATCCCGAATTGGTAAAAATAATTGTTGATGAGCTACAAACTCGTAAACAGGAAAACGTACCAGAGGGATGGAAAACTTGCGGTGCGGTTGCAGTAGAATTAGGGGTATACGGTACCAAAGTACAAGAATTAGCGGATAGATATAGAGAAAAAAATAAGCAGTGGTTCAGAAGATATAGGACCGACAGAATGCAATCTTATGAACATTTTCATCCAGATTTAGTAGCTCAAATTGTTACCGATTTAAAAAATGAAAGAAAGGAAAAGGAATCCAATAAACCACCGGAAGGCTGGAGAACAAGAGCGGCCGTGGCTCGTCTAGCAGGTGTTGATACAGGAACAGTTAGAAAATATTCTAAAGAACTTCGTAGACAACATCCAGAGTGGGTCAAAACCTACTATGATGCCACAAGTAATACAGAGAGAGAACACTATAATCCTGAATTGATTGAGCGAGTGACAAAGCTTCTGGAGGATGTTATTTCGTCCGACAAGAAAAATAAGAAACTAGTTGAGTCATTAGAAAATAATTTAGTGGACGTTAGAAATAAGCAAGAAGGATCTAATTTTTTTAACAGGTTCCGCTCCCTTGCCAGCGTCTTCGGTTCTTCTCGTTGTCTAGACATCTTATATGCCCTCCGTCCAGAATACAAAGGTTTACCGGTTGAATATGTTAAAGGTGTTATCGCTGACTATCTTGGCGACTACCTAGTTGCAAAAGGAGAATTCCATTTACGCGACGTGGCGGTAGCAGCAGAACATCTGTCGAACTTAAGTTTGCGTGAGGGACTGTATGAAACGATTAAGGACAACTGCTTAAGATATTTTTATACCCAAAGACAAAATGATCCGGCCGTCTCTGGCGAACAGGTTATTTACGGTTATTTAGATGAGGTGGTAGAACAATTACACACCATGGGTGTACGAAGTACAGAAGTGGATGATGTGTTGCAAGAAGTAATTGTCTATTATGATTCAGTTTTAAAAGACTTCCGTAAACCTGAAGGATTCGTAGACAAGCTTAAACCCGGACGTGAATTTCCGGATATCAACCAACGCATCAACATGAAAGAATTGGCGGACAAAAAGCGTCTGCTTATCGCTGATGAAATGGGATTAGGGAAAAGCGCCTCAGTTATCATGGCCAAAGAACAACTTGGCGTAAAATGTGCTCTTATCGTTGCGCCCAGTAACGTCACTTCCACTTGGGAGAGATATCTTTCAGATAATCCCGAACAAGGTGGGTATTACAGACCTGGTCAAGCACCACGAGTACTGATGGTTGAAAGTCCGGAAGCTCTACAAGGAGTTACAGCCGCAGATTATGATTACATAATAATTTCTCATGAACGAATGAATGAAACGTATAACGAGGCATTGTCTAAACTTGATTACGATATGATGATTGTCGACGAAGTCCATAAAGTGAAAAGCTTAAAAGGAGTTCGGGCTGAATACGTCACCAGACTGGCTGGTAAAATCGAGGGAGATAATAAATACTTAGCCATGTTATCTGGTACACCGGTTCCTAATAAAATTAAGGATGTCGCGATTATCTTAAAATTACTTTATCCAGATAGATTTGCTCAAGTAGACGACCGGCAATTGGTTGGCCAAATAATTCATGGGGATATTATGGATTTACGTAGTCTCCTTGTCCCCCACATGCAGATGAAAAGCGTGGAGGAAGCACTTGAATTGCCCCGTTTGGAGGAAAACAATATTGACCTTGTACTTTCTCGAACCGAACAAGATGTTTACGACGTTTTACTTGAAGACGATGAGGTTGACGCCAGGGAAAAAATGAATGTTTTAAGAAAATTTCTGTTAAACCCACGACTTCTAGATTCAACACCAAATATTGAAAGCACAAAGGTCAAAGCTGTTGGCGAGGAGTTACGAGAGGCCTTTAAAACCTATGACCGAATAGTAATGTTTGTTAACAACTTTGTAGAGGATGTAATTCGAGGAGAAGAACAAATTCTAGAACAACTAGGTCTGCCGGAAGAAGTTGAGATTAGGGTGATTCATGGAGAGAACAAGTCGGAACGCCAAGCAATTCAAGACGAATTTCAATCTCGACCAAGTAAAAAAATATTACTCGTAGTTAGCGGTGATACTGCCGACGTCGGTGTAGATTATTCGGCTGGTGAACGGGTATATATCTATAATGACCCATGGACCGAGTATGTCAAGCGTCAGCAAGTAGCACGTATTCGTCGTCCAGGCCTAGAGCAACCATTAAATTGTAGCACGTTTGTTGTTCAAAACACCATCGAAGCAGGTATACAAAAATATATTCAGAAAAAATACCAGGCTGTAGAAAAGCTCTTACGTGGTATTCCAATATCCGAATTGGAAAAAGCCATGATTGAGCGAGACGAACGGCAGCAAGACCCAAGCCTAGAGGTAAACCGCGAATTGGCAGAAAGGTATTTTTCCTCTTGGGAGAGGATGATGCAATTCTATGGTTATGTAAAAGAAATCGGCGAGGAGAAATTCGAAGATTTTTTACGAACCTGGGGAGAATTATACGCCGAAGCCTATGTAAATTTAGGCAATCGCAGTTACCAAGCTAATGCTAATCGGGTGTGCGGAACTATAATACATGAATTTGCACGTGAGCGAGGTTTGGCGCCAACGGATTTAAGAATTTTAGATATTGCCTCTGGACCAGAAATGCTAAAATCTCATATTGGTGACGCATACCAGGAGCGAGTGGTAAGCATCGACATTAATAAAGAACACTTTAAACAAGGTGAAGGGAAAAGAGTAGTCGGGAGTATCAAACGACTACCATTTGCGAACGGCTCATTTAATTACGCCAACATGTCTTTGTCGTGGCACTACACCAACTTTGCCCCTAGTCAGGACAAGCTTGAGCGTATCGAGGTTTTAACCGAGGCCAATCGTGTTTTAAAACCAGGCGGTCGGCTAATTCTGAATATCATGTATAACCTTGAACTTAAGGACATGGATAAATTTCGTCAAGCCGTGGGACACCTAGGTTTCCAGATAGTTGAAGATTACACAAACGAGGTAGAATCAAATGGCAGTTATCGTTCGACGGTGATTACACTAGAGAAAACAAGAGACATCGTTAGTGAGGGCGTCGGAGCAGAAGAGGTAACCAAGCAAATTGCTGAGGCGATTGGCCGCGAAAATGCCGAGGGTTTTAAATTTAGAAAAAAGGATGGCAGTTTAAAAGATTCGCGACGAGTAGTCAGTACTTTCTATATTAACGGTCGCCTTATCGAAGCTAATTTAAACCAAAAAGACCAGGCGACTTTGGAAGAAGAGAGACAAGTTTTAGGTGAAACAGAAAGGCTGAAAGCTACCTATGGTAGCGTGGCAGATATACCACGCGAGGAGGTTATTAACCGAAACTTTGTACGTATTTTGGTCGGCAAAAAGTATGTCTTATTCAAGAAACTAGTTAATGGTAACGGCGTAGTGGTTGTGAGATAAAAAGGTGACTCTTGCCTTTTCCCCTTAAATCCTGTAGTCTAAATTTATGTATCAAAGCACTATTCAGTTCATGATGAACATGATGGCCCCCAGTTGAGGGTTGTTTAGTGCTTAAATAATTATCCACTAATCATGCCCTCACCCAGGGCTTTTTTATTTTATTTTTATGCACACAGTTATAATCAATGACTGCCGCGATAACAACGCGGCTGGGAGGCAAGTAATTCGCACCTCTATTCTTTTAGAGTCGACGGTTTCGTTTATTGGGGTTAATTCTGACCTAGAGGCTGCCGGTAATCTCATTGACACAATCGATGCCTTTGGAGAAAATAAAGGCTTTATCTTAGTTAATGTCGCACCACGTAATGGAAAAGCTAAAAAATGGGAAAATGGTACACCATTTGGGTATTTTACTTATAAAAATATTACGGTAATATCTAGCGTGGATGGTTATACCTTATCCCTAGTTAAAAAGTTTAAATTAACTAAAACTATACGTGTCTTAGATACGAAAGACACCTGTGAATTTATGGCCAGCAAAGGCTATCTAGATCACAAAGAAGCTACCAGTATAACTCTAAGCCAGTTTCGTAGTTATGACTTTACTCCCCGTGTGGCACAACTTTTAAGAAACAATCTTTTTCCTCCCAGTAAAGAATTAGTAATAACCAAAATACCCAACTCCCCTAAAGAAATTTGGTGGGTAGATAACTTTGGTAATTGTAAAACAACGATTACCTCTACAGAAGTAAACCTTGAAGATAGGTTCCTAAAGACTAAATTTGGACGATTCCCCTTCTACCGTCGTCTAAAAGATGTTCCAGACAAAACAATGGCGGCTATTATTGGCAGCTCGGGTCTCGGCGAGAAAAGATTTGTGGAAATTGTAATCCAGGGTTATAGAGCAGCGGAAAAAGTGTCTTTAATGAGGCAAAACAAATTCTAATTGCGTTCCGTTGTTCCCGCAAAGTTATTTTTTACACTAAACTCCGCTTAAATGGCGGGGTTTTTGGTATCGGGTATGAATAAGATGAGATACATCGTAGACACTTTTGAAGCAGTTGGGCCTGCCGT
>CAZEEW010000006.1:0-64557 GCA_964511375.1 uncultured Gammaproteobacteria bacterium
TTCCAACGGTGCGCCAATAACGACTGTTGGTCTCGACATGAAGTTTAGGCGATCTTCATAGACTTTGTCGATAAAATATCTAACCATTCTTTCCGCTACTTCAAAGTCAGAAATAATACCCCCCGACAAAGGACGGGTGGTAACGATGTGCGGTGGTGTTTTGCCAAGCATGTCTTTAGCTTCGTTTCCGACCGCAAGGATCTGTTCAGTGCGTGTATTCACCGCCACCACACTTGGTTCGTTAATAATAATCCCTCGGTCTTTAACATAGACCAAGGTGTTGGCTGTGCCCAGATCGATGCCAATCTCTTTTTTAAACTTGTCCCAAAAGCTGTTAAACATAACGATTGTTTTTTCTACTACTGAAAATAATTCCTTCGGTTACAACGACGAGGAAAACTAAGATTGCCAAATTCCACCAATTAAACCATTGTTTTTGTAACAGTAACAGCACGGCAATAAAAAACAAGGAAAAAATGATGCTTTGTCGGAAGGTACGACGAACATGTCGAAAGACGGCCATATCGTCTGAGACCAATTTGCGGTGTAAGAGGAAACCAACAACAGAGAAAGCACCGAGTAAAGTTAAAAACAGACTTACATAAAAAAAGGTAAGACCGATTATGCCAGCCTGGGTTGGGTCAATGGTGAATATGATAAAAAGCCAAGCAATTGCGCAGGCCACTGTACCTAAACTCATGAGTAGTAAATATTGACGTAAAGTCATATAAGTACACCTATTTTAGCCTAAATTATGGAGTGTGTCAAAATCAAAGTAGGAACTTAATGGTGGTGATTTTTTGTTCAGGTGTGAGCTTATTTAATTCCCTTAAAAGGTGCATTTCGCGAAGCTTTAATTCTTGAGCGACAACTGAACTAAGACAGGCAACGGCGAGAATATGGCCTTTAATATATACTGCCTGGGCCATCTCCGGGTGGTGGTTTAAATACTCCTTTAACAAATCGTTAGCTTTTTCCACTAATAATGACGCTTGTACTTTTTTAAGTACAGGATTTTTTTTGTGTTGGTTAAAAATACTACCCAGTGATTGCATAGTTTAAAGTCGAAAATCACAAATTTCTTTAAAATCACAGTAGGCACAGACTTCTTTACTTGGTTTTGGTTCAAAATTATTAGTTCGTATGCTTTCGATCGTTTCCGATATTTTAGTTTTGACCTTATCTAAATCTTCTGGTTTACCAAGGAAACTTTGTACAGAATTGTCATCGAGATAATAGTAACGCAACTCCCCTACCTCACCCTCGTTTCGAAGTTCTAGTACACTCTCAGATGCAATTTGGTAGATTAAAAGCTGCTCTTTATCTTCAAAGGTTAATTTTTCTTTTGGTTTGCCGGTTTTGTAGTCAGTTAAAATTAACTTACCATCAATTCCGCGATCCAGACGATCGATCTGACCTTTGATTATAGCGCCTCCTAGTTTGAACCGAAAACCAGATTCCAATCCTATGGGTACAGTCCAGCCGCTTGTTTCACCCAGCCGATAAAACTCTCTTAATATCTCCTCACCTTTTTCATAATACTCTTTCTTCTGTTTAGCCGAATGATACCAATCATCTTGCCAAGAGGCATAGTAAATATTTAGCAGTTCATCTAGAGCCGGTTTTTTTACCGTGTTTGACGTTATTTCGTTAATTTTTGGCTCGGCAAATAGCGAATTTTGTTTCGTACTATTTAATTCTACGATCCGTTCATAAAACTTCTGCAAGGTTAGGTGCATTGTTCTGCCAAAGCTAAACACTCCTTTGCCAAAGGTGGGTATCTGTAGAACGAACTGAAAACGGTATTGGTAAGGGCATTTGTTATACACTTGCAATTGAGAAAAAGAAAAGCTGTCAGGAACTGGGTAAAAGCCTTGATTTTTTGGTTTTTCTGTATCTTGAAATTTTTCTAATAAGTTAGTATAAGCTTTTGGTTCGTCGTGTAATAGCAAACCCGATGTTTCATTTAGTTCTTTAAGAAAACGAGAAATCTTCTTTTCACGAACACCACCATAGTTTTTAGCGGCAGTTAGGTATAATCCTTTTTTAGCGCGAGTTATGGCTACGTAAAATAGTCGGCGTTCCTCTTGTAAATGATGATCGCCTGTTGGCAAGGCACTTTCTCGTACTAACTCAACTGGCAATTCTATTGGTTCACCACGGTGGTTGGTAGGAAATCTCTGGTCAACTAAGTTAGGTACGAAAACATAAGGGAACTCCAAGCCCTTCGCACCATGGATGGTCATCAGTTTCACGGCGTCTTCACCAGTATTAAGATCATCGGTCACCTCGTTGTCTTCACCATATTCCAGAATAAATTCATAATAGTTTAGCCAGGCGTGAACTGTTGACTCAATATTTTCTTCGCTAAACTTTTCTAAGCGAGAAAATAGCGATTGAAGATGCAAGATATCTCGGTAATGTTCTTCGGCCTGGTTAGATAATAGCTGCAGGTAACCTGATCCGTTCCAAAAGGTGTACAAGACTTTTGCTGCGGATTCGGTTTTAGATAGTTTTGCACACTTGTCCATTGTTTCCAAGAGTTTGGTCAGTACTTCTCTACCCTCGCTGCTTATGTCAACATTGCCTTTTTCAGCATCACGAACTATTTCGTACAAGGATGCGGCGCGCTTTCGAGCTTCTTGTAATAGCTTAGACCAGTCTTCGTGGTTAACCTTGTAAACCGGAGAGTTTAAAACACGGAATAAAGCACTAGATTCGTGGTAGTTGTCGATTAGGCGTAAAAACGCCATGCTATCTAACACCACTTTTTGGCGAAATAGTCCAGCGGTTGAAAGGAATTCATAGGGAATGTGTTCTTCTAAGAAAACTGGTATAAACTGCTCGGCTTGTTTGTTTGCTCGGCAAAGTATGGCGAAGTCTTTCCAGTTAAGTTTAAATTCCGTTTTTAATTCCTTAATTTTTTCTATTACTAACCGGGCTTCATCCCCGGCGTTTTGACCATACAGAAATTCCACTTCCCCACTCCAAGGCTGCTTGGCTTCCAGCCGTTTATTTATATTTAATTTCGTCTCTAAACGATCTGGATTATTAAGTTGGATAAAATTATGAGCGAAATCCAAAATCTTTTGTCCAGAGCGATAGTTCTCGCTCAAAACAATTTCTTTTGCTTTTGGAAAATCATCTTTAAATTGTAAAATATTGGACACTGAAGCACCGCGGAATTTATAAATACTTTGATCGTCGTCACCAACTACAGTTAAGAAAGGCTTAGTAATATTTTTTACCAGCAACTTAACCAAAGCATATTGTGCCCAGTTTGTATCTTGGAACTCATCGACTAGAATGAATTTAAATTTCTCCTGGTATTCTTTTAAAATTTTAGGACGGTCGGAAAAAAGTTTAACGGTATATTGGATTAAATCTGCAAAATCTAGTGCACCGTGATCTAACAACAATTGGTTGTATACATGGTAAGCGTTGGCAATTTCTTCAATGCGCTTTGGTTCCAATACCAAATCCTCTTCTCCACTTTCTTCTACTTTTTTTGTTTTCTTGGCTTTAGTCTTCTTTTCCGTGTAAGTAAGATTATCTGTATTTAATTTTACGCTTTCGGCGTATTTCAGATAATCTTCTGGGGAAATTAATTCATCCTTGCAACGAGAAAAATGTTTAAGTAAAGCATGAATAAACTTGGTTGGATTACCAAGTGGGCGGTAATAATCTAAATTGAATTTATCTAAATTTTGACGGACTAAAAGCCAGGTTTCGACTTCGTTTAAAACCTTAAAGTTGTTCGGTAAACCCATGTCTAAACCACAGGCTTCAAGAATAGTCTGAGCTAAAGCGTGGAAAGTAGAAACCGTAAGGTCATAGGTGCCAAATTGAACAAGGTTACCTATTCTTTCCTCCATTTCAGCAGTGGCTTTTTCAGTGAAAGTTACAGCTAATATTTCCTCAGGTTTCGCAATCTTTTCTCGGATTAGATATGCGATCTTTTCACTTAAAACTGTCGTTTTACCTGTACCCGCGCCTGCCACAATCAAAAGCGGTCCGTCGTTGTATTTGACAGCTTTCTCCTGGGCTTGGTTTAAACCCTTAGCTTCGAGTTTTAACTTAGTGAGTTCGGGCATAGATTAGCTAAGCTTGTCTTATTCAATAGTTTTATACTTATTTAGCCAGTTTGATACTTCTGAAAAAATCTTATCATTAAATTCGGCTGGTTTGTATTTTATAATAGCATCGGCAATTCTCACACAATGTTCTAATCCTTCGGCATTGTTTTGACTCGAGTACCATTTGAAACTGTCTATAATATCTGCTGCCTTTATTATTAAAGCCTCTACGCCGCCGTTTATACATCGTTGGACAAGGGCATTAGCTTTTTCATATTTATCTTTAATAGAATCATCTTTGGTAGTTGATAGAACTAAATTTAGTATAGTATCCCCAAACTCTTTTCCCAATAATTCCTCGTTTGCTTTTGACCATTCAATTGTATCGTGTAATAACCCTCCTAAAACAATGTCCTCAGAATATCCTTGCTCATATAAATAGACCCCAACTCGTATATCATGGAACAGGACCGGTTTTCGACTAAGTTCAGTGGATTCTGGAAAATATTTTACTAAAAAGCGTATTCCCTGCTCGAATTTTAGATTTATATTAAAGACTGAATTCATATTGTCATTCTTTCCTAGGAATAAGTATCTTATGCTTTTCTTGCCCAGATGCCACGATCAAAGCGTGAAATTCCTGGTAAAATGTAGTTAAATTAGGTGTTCTAATTATTTGTTTGTTTTTAGTAAAAAATTCTCTAGTTAAACGTTTTTCAAAATACTCTTTGTATTCATCATATTTCTTACACTCTATCCCGTATATTTTACACATTCGTCTGGTATATTCATCTATCATGAAAACTGGGAGGTTTAAGGCGTAGAGCATTATTGAATCGGCAGTTTCATGTCCTATTCCCCAAAGAGATAACAGTTCTTCGCGCAAATCGGGAATGGAATTAACCTTTAGACTATTGACACTACCCTGGTAGTGATCTGTTAAATGTTTGGCTAATGTTTTGACTTTTCTGGCTTTTTGTCGAAAATATCCAGCTGGGTATATCAGTTTCTCTAGCTCCTTATCCTCGAGCTTTAAAATTCTTTGCGGTGTTAAGGCCTTTGCCTGGTACAAGTTAATGATTGCTTTAGCGACATTAGTCCAGGCAGCGCTTTGTGCTAAGATGGCGCCAATTGCTATTTCAAAGTACGGATCGCGGTAATTACTTTTGTGTTTAGCTAGAGACTTGTAACTTCCGCCATAGGTTAAACCATGACGAAGTGATTTACTTTCTTTCTCTGTTTCTTTGATAAATATTGGCCACCAGCCTTGAGGAGCGTATTTATCGCGTAAAGTGGTGTAAATTTTAAGTAGGTTCATATGAACGATAAAAATATACGCCCACTTCGTTCTAAAGGAGCTAAACTAACTATTTCTCCTATTTTTCATCACAACCACATCCGCAGCCAGAACCACAATCGCAGCAATGATAGCAAACGCTAGCATTGCAGGCGCAACTCTCTTCCTCCTTTTCCAAAGGCATTTGGCACTTTGTGCAGCTGTCCATAGAGACGGGTATTAACGAGGCTTATCGCCTTCTTACCGGTGTATTTTACCAGATCTGACCATATCACGGCAATGGGGAGAAGGCGGCTTGTTTTTAGCGGTAAGGAGGGGTATAATGGTTAGAAAAGAGTCGGGCTCCTTGATTATTTTATGTTTGTTATCGTAAATTCATGTTCTCTGTTGTTTAAAGACCTACTCTTTCGTTATTAAGTTTATAAAAACTCTATGTTTTTTGATATTATAACAACAGTAATATTTTACCTTATTTTAATGTTTCTAAGCGTAAATTTGTTAGGTTTATTTGTGAGAGGTTTTGTTGTTAATCCAGAATTAGAGAAATTGGAAAGCGAAACTAAATGTAACCCTCTTAAAAAAGAAATTAAGAAACTTAAACGTTCCGATCAGCTTATAAATTTCACCGCATTTTTAAGTATCTTTGGTTATCTATATAGCACATTCCACTTTTGGAATTTTGGCGTTACTGCCATTGCTATAATATTAATGCTAATAAGACTTCCAGATTTACTTTGGGAGATAAAAACACGACAGGAATATAGTCGAATCACTTCGACCTTGTCTATACCAAGGAATCTATTAAGTTACATCACTTCTTTTTTTACCTTTTTATTAATCCCAGTATTATATTTTTTCTTGTATCGTTTCTAGTTCGTGAATCTAAGCTATCTGGGTAATTTAATACTTTGCCTGCCGAACAATTGTGATGATTCCTTGATTAAAATTATTGCCATTTTATGACAACACAAATATTAAAGGAAGTAATAGATAAAGTTTTGTCCTCAAGACGTGTTATGCCTGCCCATTTCACTACTTTTAATAATCGCAAACAGACATTTTTAGTCGATTTTGAGCAAATGGATCCTGATGATGAGTATGAAATGGCAAGTCAGGCTTGGAATAATTTGCCCGGAATATTTTCCGAAAGAGACTCTCATATTTGTCTAAAAATTGGCGAGGATATGATGTTGGCCTCTTTTATTGCCACCAAACTTGGTCATGTGGAACTAGTTGATGATTTGAAGAAACAGCTTACATTTATTAACATCGGTCGTTTATCCTTTTATTTACAGCCTGTGATAAAGAAAATTGTTAATAATAAAAAAATGATTGATTATTTTAATTACTGTCTACGTTTTGGAATTGAGAGAGCAAGTATAAAATAAGACTGTAAATTTTTAATATATATGGAAAAAATAGTTGAGGTAGGTACCGAAATTGTGTTGGCGTTATTTTTGCCAGGTCAAAGATGATTCAAAGCCAATATTTCAAAAATCCCGGCTCATCACCGGGATTTTGTTTTGTCTTGTTTTAAGTGGGATTTTGTTTTATATTCTTGTACTTCTTCCCTATCTTCAAACGGTTCATTTCACGGTCGATCTTGGCTTGCAATCTGGCGAAGTCGACATCTTGAACATTTTTAATATTCTTCATTTGTTCTTCGGCGGTTTTTCTAGCTTTTTCAGCACGTTCAAGGTCGATTTCCTCCACTCGTTCCGCATGGTCAGCTAAGACCACTAGTTCATTGTTGCCTCTTACTTCCAAGAAACCACCAGCAATGGCAATAACATGTTCGCCATTAGTATCTTTGATCTTTAATTCACCGGCTTGGATAATGGAAACCAAAGGAATGTGGTTTGGTAGAACCGTAATCTGACCGGTGGTAGTCGGAATAGTTACTTGGTCTATTTCATTGTTTTCGTATACAACTCGCTCCGGAGTGGCAATACGAAATTTTAATTTAGCCATAATATATCTTAAATATTTAGGCCTTTACTTCTTCAATACCACCCTTCATGTAGAAAGCCTGTTCTGGTTTATCATCGTGCTTGCCGTCTAAGATTTCACGGAAGCCACGAACAGTGTCTTCTCTCTTTACATATTTACCTTCAAAACCAGTGAATTGTTCAGCAACGAAGAATGGCTGAGATAAGAACTTCTGAATCTTGCGAGCGCGAGATACAGTTAATTTGTCTTCATCGCTCAATTCTTCCATACCAAGGATAGCAATAATATCTTGCAAATCTTTGTATCTCTGTAATACACGCTGTACTTCCAAAGCAGTGCGATAATGCTCTTCACCCACGATATTTGGATCCAAAACAGTTGAGCTAGAATCTAATGGATCAACAGCTGGGTAAATACCAAGTTCAGATAAAGAGCGGTTCAAAACAACGGTTGAATCCAAGTGAGCGAAAGTTGTCGCTGGAGCCGGGTCAGTTAAGTCATCTGCTGGCACGTAAACGGCCTGTACGGAAGTAATAGAGCCTTTAGCAGTAGAGGTAATACGTTCTTGTAAAGCACCCATTTCAGAAGCTAGAGTTGGTTGGTAGCCGACAGCCGAAGGCATGCGACCTAAAAGTGCAGATACTTCAGAACCAGCCTGGGTGAAACGGAAAATGTTGTCGACGAATAACAAGAGGTCTTTTCCTTCTTCATCGCGGAAGTATTCAGCCATGGATAAGGCGGTTAAAGCTACACGGGCACGAGCACCTGGCGGTTCGTTCATCTGACCGAAAACTAGAGCAGTTTTTTCCAGCACGCCAGATTCCTTCATTTCGCGATAAAGATCATTACCTTCACGAGTACGTTCACCGACACCAGCAAACATGGAGTAACCGCCATGTTCTTGGGCAATGTTGCGGATAAGTTCTTGGATAACCACGGTTTTTCCCACACCAGCACCACCAAACAAACCAACCTTACCACCTTTTAAGAAGGGGCAGATTAGATCAACAACCTTAATACCGGTTTCTAAAATTTCGTATTTAGTGGATTGATCTTTGAATTTTGGGGCTTTGCGGTGAATCGGGTATTGTTTTTTGGTTTTTACTACTCCTTTATTGTCAATTTCTTCGCCGATTACATTAAACATGCGTCCTAGAGTTTCTGGGCCAACCGGAACTTGGATTGGTTTACCAGTGTCTACTACTTCCATGCCGCGTTGTAAGCCGTCGGTAGTACTCATAGCAACAGTACGCACAATATTGTCCCCTAAATGCTGTTGAACTTCTAAAACTAAACGCTTGTTCTCTTTATTGGAAATTTCTAGAGCACTAAAGAGGTCTGGTAGTTTTTCTGTAAATTTTACGTCCACGACCACGCCGATGATCTGTGAAATTGTTCCTTTGTTTAAATCAGCCATATGTTAAGCAATTAATTTCGTTATTTTTAAATGTAATTAGTTTAAGGCAGCAGCACCACTGGCAATCTCGGCAATCTCTTGCGTAATACCGGCTTGGCGTGCTTTGTTATAATTTAAATTAAGTTCAGTGATCATTTCCTCGGCTGAATCGCTGGCATTACGCATAGCCATCATTCGGGCGCTATGTTCGCTGGCGGTAGATTCTAGAATAGCTTGGTAAATTTGAGTTTCTACGAGGCGAGGTAAAATAATTTTGAGTACCTCTTCTTCACCTGGCTCAAACAAGTAATCTTCAAGATCAATTATTGTTTCTGGTTTGCCTTCGCTGTGATCGCCAATGTCGGTAATCATTTTTTCTAAATCATGTTCAGAAATTGGTAAAACCTGACGCAACTTGGCAATTTGGGCAATAGCAGATTTGTAGTCAGTGTAAGCCACTACTACTTTGTCATATTTTTTAGCTTCATATTCTTCTACCACCAACCTGCTAATCGGGGTAATGTCGTCTAGACCAGGTGTATCTGGAAAATCTGTAAAGGCGGCAATAAGATTATAGCCCATTTTTTTAGCAAATTCTGCGCCCTTTTTTCCTACACCAATTACATCTATAGCCACGTTTTCATTTGGTTCAACAATTTTATTTTTTACACGTTGTCGACTAATATTTTTAGGATCTTTTAATTGTTCAGCCGTGCGACGGATAATATTGGCATTAAAACTTCCGCACAAACCACGATTAGAAGTAACTAGAATTAAAAGTAGTTTATTTACTGGTCGAACTTCGAGTAGGGGCAATTTGCCTTTTTCGAGGTCGGATAAGTGCACCAAAAGATCCCAAGCCATGGTAGCGTAAGTTCGGGTATTCAAAGCCGCACCAACTGCTTTGCGCATTTTGGCAGCTGAGACCATTTCCATGGCTTTGGTAATTTTTTTAGTGTTGCCGACCGAACGGATGCGGCGTTTGATGGCTTTGGTATTTACGGCCATAAAATTATTAATCTAAATAACCCCACGCAAAAGGATTTGTATCACTGATACTTTTAATTTTACCACCTTTTATCAATGCCGGGATGACCTGACCATCACCGTATTTTCTACAAAGTTCTTCGACTGCATCTCCGATACTGTACAACACGTGTCCCCTCTCTCTGTTATCTGGATTAGGTATTCTTTTGTCAAGATTGCTTTGAACAAGTTTATCAAATTCATTCAAAAATTCACTTTCTGGCGGAAGCTCGTGAGTATAGTTAGGAATAGGTCTATCACCAGTTTTTATTGTCATACTTTATGTTTAAAAATATATTATTGTTTCTTAAATTCCTCAATGGCACTACGTAATTCCTTCTCAACATTCTCATCCCACTCGCCTTTTTCAAGTCTGCCTAATAAATCTTTTTTAGTAGTGTTAAAGAAAGCGTGTAGTTTCTCTTCCCATTCGCGAATCGCAGAAACTTGAATGTCATTGGCTAAACCATTAGTTACAGCATAGATAATGGCGATTTGGTTTCCCACTGGCATTGGTTCGAATTGTGGTTGCTTTAACACCTCAACTAATCTTTGGCCAAGATCGATTTGTCGTTTGGTGTCTGGGTCTAAGTCGCTCGCAAATTGAGCGAAAGCTTCTAACTCGCGGAACTGTGCCATGGAGAGTTTTAATTTACCAGCAACTTTTTTCATTGGCTTAATCTGGGCATCACCACCAACACGAGAAACCGAAATACCAATGTTTAAAGCCGGACGAATACCGCGATAGAAAAGATCAGTTTCCAGGAAGATCTGACCGTCGGTAATGGAGATTACGTTAGTTGGAATGTAAGCAGTGACGTCACCAGCCTGGGTTTCAATTATAGGCAAAGCGGTAATTGATCCCCCACCAGCTTCCTTATTGCGGCGGCAAGCCCGCTCTAATAAACGTGAGTGTAAGTAGAAAACATCACCTGGGTAAGCCTCACGACCTGGTGGACGGCGGAGTAATAAGGAAATTTCGCGGTAAGCCCAAGCTTGTTTAGAAAGATCATCATAAACACAGAGTACATCTTTACCTTGGTCCATGAAGTATTCAGCCATCGCAACACCAGCATAAGGAGCGATATAGGACAATGAAGCTGGGTCAGAAGCACCAGCAACAACCACGATGGTATAGTCCATGGCGCCAGTTTCGCGCAACTTACTGACGATTCTCGCAATTTTAGATTCTTTTTGACCAATCGCTACATAGACACAGATCATGTCTTTGCCTTTTTGGTTAATAATGGTATCGATAGCGATAGCAGTCTTACCAGTCTGGCGGTCGCCAATGATAAGCTCTCTCTGACCACGACCAATTGGGATCATGGCATCAATGGCTTTAATACCAGTCTGCACTGGCTGGTTAACACGTTCACGGGTCATAACACCTGGAGCAATCTTTTCAATAGGATAGAACTTTTTGGTTTTTAAATCTGCCCCGCCATCAACTGGTTGACCAAGTGGATTAACAACGCGACCGATTAATTCTTCACCAACTGGTACAGACAAAATGCGGCCGGTTCTTTTAACAGTATCCCCTTCTTTGATGTGAGCATATTCACCAAGTAATACCGCACCAACAGTTTCTTCTTCGAGGTTTAAGGCTACGCCGTATACTCCGCCAGGAAATTCCAACATTTCGCTGGCCTGACATTCAGATAGACCAGTCAAACGGGCAATACCATCGCCGACTTCAGCAACCTGACCAATCTCTTCAACTTCAACCTGCTTTTCAAAGGTGGAAATATTTTTTCTTAATTCTTCAACAATGCGATTAATAGACATACATTTAAGATTATTTCTCTAAGGATTTTTTTAATGAATTAAGTTGTGTTTTCAAACTGGCGTCAAGTATTTTATCTTCTGTTTTAATTATTATTCCACCCAAAATGGATTTATCTACCACTTCAGTCATTTCGGCTTTATCTTTCCATAATGCGGAAATTTGTGCACTAACTTTTTTATTCAAAGGATGAACAGTGGTAACTTGCAGGCTTACAATACCGTCTTTTTTCTTAGCGTAAGCTTCAAATTCAGAAATGATTCGTTCAGCTTGATTTAAGCGACCTTCTTTGGTCAGGAGTTTTACGAATTCATTAAGTACAGCTTGGAGATTTTTACCTTCCATGTTTTCAGTTGCTTCGTAAAGCGCAATTGCAAGTTCTTTAACTCGGCTGCGTTTCATAAATTAACCGGTAATTTTGTTTAAACTTTCTTCGATTAGTTTAGCGTCCTTTTTCTCATCCATCTTATCTCCTAAAATTTTTTCTAAAGCTTCAGCTACAAGTTTTGCGGCTTCTTTTTTCACCTCTAACACCATTTCTTCTTTCTCAATCTTAATATTGCGCTTGGCTTGGTCCACTAAAGTATTGATTTCTTTTTTTGCTTTTTCTCGCATTTCATTAGTCACATTTTCTGCTTCAACATTGGCTTTTTCCAAGATTCGATTAGCGTCTACCTTAGCCATGTCAATTTTTTCCTGGTACTTTTGTTCACTGTGCGCTAAGTTGTTTTCAATTTTCTTTGCATTCTCGATGCTGTCGTCAATCATCTTGGCCCGCTCAGACATTTTTTTGGTAATTGGTTTTAAGATCAAAAACCATAAAATGGCGGCGACAATTGCAAAGTTGATTAACTGAAAGGTAAATAAGGTTCCGTTAATACCTAAAGAACTGAGTACTCCGCCTTCAGTATTTGCAGCATGTCCAGTTTCTGTCGTAACTTCGGCGTTCTCTCCTTCCGGGGCGGTTGCTGCCAGTTCGTTTTCAGAAACAGGTGCTGGGCTAGCATTGACTACGTCAATAAATTTCATATTTGTTTATTAATTTGACATAAATTTAGTTAGTTAGGCCAGCAATCCTGACCTAACTTCAAAATTTAGTTCAAGGTGAAAACTACAACCAAAGCATAGATGGCGATAGCTTCAGCGAACGCAGCACCCAAAAGCATTGGGACAAACAATTTGTCAGCTGACTCTGGGTTGCGACCGATAGATTCCATGGCCTTAGCTACTAAGCGGCCAATGGCCAAAGCTGGAAAGATACCACCAATAGCCATGGTAGCACCTTTCATAATGGTAACGATGGATGCGTGATCCATATGTTTAAACCTTTCTTAAAGCGACGGAGCCGACGAAGGACTTGTTTGTTATATATTTTTTTTGCCTCGTGGACGTTGCTAATTAATAAAAACAAATTAATGGTGACTCTCTTCGTGGGCACCGTGTGGGGCGCTTGTCATTACGGTTAAATACACCAGAGTCAACATAGTAAATACGCTCGCCTGAATCAAGCCAACCAAGAGTTCGAGTAACATGAAAGGAGTCGGAACCAGTAGCCCAACTAAAGTACCAATTACCGAAATTAAGACTTCACCAGCAAAAATGTTACCGAATAGACGAAGAGACAGTGAAAGAACTTTAGACAACTCAGAAACTATCTCGATTAAACCGACGGCGAATTCAATTACAGCTGTAAAGATACCGATAGGACCTTTTTTAATACTTTTTACTAAACTACCAATCTGAATGAATTTGTTAATATGAGTAAAGACACCAACCGTAATTAAGCCAAAAACGTGAGAAGAGACAACAGCTACAAGTGCCATGGCCAAAGTTAGGTTCAGATCAGTATTAGCAGGTCGGAGCAGCATGGTATGACCAACCGTGATGCTGCCGGTTCCTGGCAAAAGACCTAACCAGTTGGATAGTAAAATAAAAAAGAAGACCGAGCCAACGATAGGCAGAAATCTAATGGTCTTCTTACGTTCTCCGGTTACTTGATCAAAGTAACCAAGTAATATTTCTAAAAAGTATTCAATGAAATTTTGGGTACCGCGTGGCTTTAGGTGCGTGTTGCGGTAAATGATAATCCCGATAACAAGGAAGATGAGGGTGGCTAAAGAAGCGTTAACCATGGTGTTGGTTACTGGTAGTCCTCCGATATTGAATAGCACTTCAGGTGCTAAGGTCGGGATATGAAACTGCATAATTAATCTTGTTTATGTGGTTTGTCCCATTTCGCATTTAATTTTTTGTATTCCTCGCCATATTCCGTGGCCTTGCGACGGATCATCCGGTAAGTAATTATAGCGGCGAAAACGAAACCAGTCATTAGGAGCCAAGGCGTGGTAGCGAATTTTGTGTCTAAATATTTACCTATCCAAGCGAAGAGCACAACGGGTACGGCAATAGTTGCGCCAAAGTCTCCGAATATTCGGAAAGCAAAGAGATAATATTCTCGAGACTTGGTCTTTTCGCTTGGTTTATCCATATTTTTTGACGCCCATATTTTACAGTAAAATCCCTTGAACGTCAAGGGATTTCAAATTTTAATGGTTATTTTCTCTGTTGGGTTCTTCCCTGTTTAAAAGTATGTTTGTTTAGGCTTCTTAGTTTTGTCTCTATTTCTTCTGTAGAGAGCGGAGAGGTTAAGAAATTACTTGCGTAATAGTCAGCTTTTTTTGTCATTCGTGGGTTATTTTGGTGGGCATGGGCTAACCCTTCAATACGTTCTTGTCGCTGTCTTAGGTATTCAAAGTATTCAAATATAACACGTGGAAACTCTGTCAGCGGGACACCTATTAATAGATAAACTAAAGTTGCGCGGCAGTCTTCTTGCACAGAATATGTGGGCGCACTGTCTATTTCGCTACATGCTAATACTAAGGCTTGTTTGATTTTTTCTCTATCAATATCAGTTAAATTTACATATAAATGTTGATATGCGGGATCAAAAAATACGGCTTCGTATATTTCAGCCCCACTTACACCGTCTCGTAAAAACGCCAAGAACTCATCTTTTATTCCTTGTGCTGCCAATTTTGCATTTAGTTGAGGTTCTCGGTTGCTTCTAAATTTTTTTTCTAGCGTATTGAAATTATCTCCGTGTCCTAAAGAATGTGCTCGAGCAATGGTATCATTAATAAAATGTTGGGACTCGTGCTGAACAACTGGTTTTATATTTTCGTATGTGCTATTAGAAGGCATACCTCTAATAAGAAGTATCGTCAGTAATTCCTCTGTCCCGTCAAATTTAACACCAAAAGATCTATGGTAACTCCCAACACTTGTATCATTTTCTTCATATTTAGCTCCACCGGCCCATATTAAATCTTCATAATCTCGATCGTTACAGCAATAGACAACAAAGAAAGCATCCTCATCAAAAACTTTAATTGTATCGATTGAAGGCCTTCCACCCATAACTTGCCTGTAAAGTATATCCCCCATCAAGGTTTCTTTAGAGGTTTTTTCTTTCGGGTGTGCGGCTTTGGTTCTTTGAAATATTATTTCTAATTGATGTTTACCTTCTGCCTGTTCGCTGCAACGAGCGTAATAGTCGACTACAACGGCCTTAAAAACTTCAATTGTTTGAGAGTCTAATTCAACATTGTGTAACCCCTTAAGAAGAGTGAGGTGGCGTTTGAGTTGTTCATCGGCAATCAGATTAATATCACTAGGGCCCTCATAAATGCCGACCTGATCCTTGAAGGCAGGACTTCGGAGGAATCGTTCTAAAATCAGAGCGGCAGCAGCAATTTTGTGGAGCTTTTCATATTTTTCAAAAATACGCCTCTTTTCTTCGTTTTCCGAAGATTCTGGTTCCCAGGAGTACTCGTATTCTCTTAAAGCAGCAGACATATACTAAAGATTAAACAGAGATTTAGCATTATTGTCAAAAACCTTTGAAATTTTATGCATCGTGCCTTTTTTAATTTCAGCGATTTTCTTAGGCACTTCCTCAACCATCCATGGTTCACAACGTTGCCCGCGATAAGCTTGGGGAGCGAGATAGGGGGCATCTGTTTCGACCAGCATGCGATCTAATGGACACTTTTCTACTACTTCTAACAACGCTATTTGTGGTTTGGGATCAGCTTTCTTAGGAGGAAAAGTAACAATACCGGTAAATCCTAGGTATAGCCCGAGGTCAAGATACTTTTCTGCATTAGTCCAATTGCTGGTATAACAGTGCACTACACCATGATGCCTTGGTGCGAGGTCCCGAAGCAGGTCAATCATTTGTTCGTGCGCATCACGAACATGAATAACCAGCGGCAATTTGTGCTCTTTTGCAAAGTGGTATTGGGCGATAAAAATCTTAGTTTGTTTCCTTAATATTTCGTCGAGGCTTTTGTCTTCTGGAATGTGGTAGAGATCCAAACCACACTCGCCTACGCCAATTACTTTTTTAGATTTTGCTAGCTCGCCGTAAAATACTGGGTCAAATTCTTCTTCCCGAGATTTGAAGGTAATTTCTTCTTCATCTACTTCGCAAGAAGAAACATGGATGGGGTGTAACCCGATTGTGGCGTAGATGTCTTCATATTTTTCTGCGAATTCAACCGCTAAACGACTAGTGTCTTTTTGCGTACCAACTGTATTCATTTGAATATTTTTTTTCCTACATCTTTGGATTACTGATTCGTAATCTTCTTTGTATGCTTGGAATTGAATATGACAATGCGTATCTAACATAATTACATTAAACCATTAACTGTGCTTTGTAGGGCACGGATCGCTTCAGGTATTAGCGGCCAAAGAATCGAAGCAATATTTACTGTGTAAGGAGCAACTTCAGAATGAGCCAAGGCTTCCATGAATCGGTCGCTAACTGGGAAACGAGAGATAAAGTAGAAAATTAAGCCTAATACTATGGCACCTTCTAAAATTCCGAAAACCATCCCGAGTAAGCGGTTGATAGAATTGATGAAGGGCAACCGCGTAATTAGACTTAAAACTTTGTCGATCAACCAAAATACTAATCCAACTATACGATTGATCAAAAAGAACGCGATAACAAATATTAAAACTTTGGAAAAGTTAGGTGACCAATGTGTCACATTCATAAGCCAGTTAGCCACTGGTTCATAATACCGGAAGGCCAGATAGGCGCCGAGAACGGTGCCAACTAGTGAGCCTAAGGTATGCACCAAACCAAACCATAGCCCAAACAACCCAAACGATCCAATGATGATTAGTAAAACGATGTCAAAAAATGACATAAGGTTCTAAGTTAAACGAGGGAACAATGCCTCTCCTTTATTAATTTTGTTACCAACTACTAATTCCACCCATTGCTGTAGTTCAGACAAAGGTTTGCTCATTTCCTGGGCAACGTCTAATCCTAACTGCGTCAAGATTTTTTCTGCTGTTTCCGGCATGATTGGCCAGATCATTATGGCCATATGTCGCAATGCTTCACTAAGGTGATACAGCAAATTATGTACTTCCGTTAATTTACCGGCTTTAGCCTTGGCCCATGGTTCTTCGTCTGAGATTATCTGGTCACAATGAGAAATAAACTTGTTTACGGCATCGAGTGCTTGGTCAAAACGCCAGCGGTCCATGCTTTGAGCATAGGAAGGCCAGATTTCATTGGACAGAAAAACTACTAAATCCTGTCTAACTTCGGTAACGCCGGGTACTTGGGAGTCGCTATATTTTTCGATCATGGTCAAAACGCGACTAGTAAAATTGCCTATACCATTAGCTAAATCAGCGGTATATCTTTCTTTAAATTTTTCATGGGTAAAATCCCCGTCACTGTCAAAAGGAATTTCGCGCATCAGAAAATAGCGGACTGGTTCCAGAGGATAGGTTTGGATTAGTTCCAAGGGGTTAATAACATTGCCAATAGATTTACTAATCTTCGTGCCATTTAAGGTTAACCATCCATGAACGCAAATTTGTTTTGGTAATTCTAATCCAGCTGACATGAGCATGGCTGGCCAAAGTAAAGAATGGAAACGGTTGATTTCTTTGCCAATAACATGGGCATTGGCTGGCCAGAATTTTTTGTAAAGTTCTGGGTTGTCACTTTCCCACCCCAAAGCCGTCACATAGTTTGTTAAGGCATCAAACCAGACATACATGACCTGTGAATCATCGCCTGGTACGGGGATACCCCAAGGTAGTTTTTCTTTTGCACGAGAAATACTCACGTCTTCCAAGCCACCTTTTAAGATGTTTTTCATTTCGTTAAAGCGGATTTCCGGATAAACAAAACTTGGGTTTTGTTCAAATAAAAATTCTAACGGTTCTTGATACTTAGATAACCGGAAGAAATAGTTTTCTTCGGTGATTAATTCTGGTTCACGGTTGTGGTCCGGACATTTACCGTCAACGAGATCTTTTTCCGTTTTGAAAGCCTCACAGCCATAGCAATACAATCCGCTATACTGTTTTTTGTAAATATCTTCGCTCAATAGTGCGGCCTGCCAAAATTTTTGTGCTCGTGACATGTGGCGCTCCTCGGTGGTGCGGATAAAGTCATTGTTCGAGATATTCAAAAGATCAGCCAGGCGAGAAAACTCCGCGGACTTACTAGCAGCGTAATCTTCAACAGAAATACCTGCTTCTTTGGCAGTCTTAAACATTTTTTGACCATGCTCATCTGTACCGGTTAGAAAATACACTTCTTTTCCAAGAAGCCTTTGGTAACGAGCCATAACATCGGCATACAGGATTTCTAAAGCAAAACCAATGTGCGGATCGGCATTTGCATAAGGTATAGCCGTGGTTAAATAATATTTTTCTTTTGACATATTAGATATTTTCAACAACGATAACGAACTCTCCTTTAGTATTCATTGACTGTTTTTTTATTTCTTCAATATTTCCTCGGTAAATTGTTTCAAACTTTTTAGTTAACTCGCGTCCGATAACAATTTCTCGCTTTGGATCTAATACTTTTTCCAAATCATTAAGACATTTCTCTATGCGGTGTCCAGATTCAAAGAATACTACTGTATATTCGCATTTCGAAACTTCTTCAAAGAATTTCTGGCGTTTGTTTTTATGGGGTGGAAACCCCATAAATAAAAATTTGTCGGTTGGAAAACCGGAGATAGATAAAATTGCGGTAAGAGCCGAGACACCCGGGACTGGTATTATATTTAAGCCTGATAAACTTTTAACTAAATCACTAACTAGTTGGTTACCGGGATCAGAGATACCGGGCGTACCAGCATCTGTTACTAGAGCTAGGCTCTTGCCCTCTTCCAAAAGTGCCTTAATTTCGTTGGTTTTTCGAGTGTCGCTATGGTGGTGGTAGCTTACCAGTGGCTTTCTAATGCCGAAGTGATCCAGAAGCTTGGCTGTTACACGCGTATCCTCGCAAATGATAACATCCACAGACTTTAGTGTCGACAAAGCACGAAGAGTAATATCTTCGAGATTGCCGATTGGAGTTGCGGTGATGTATAGGTTACCCATAAAAAAATCTAACCTTTAACAAATTTCATGCCTGGGTGTCCGCTAGTTACACATACCGGAAGATCATTAAAAGTTGGAAAACCTAGATCGTCAATAGTTATCCCAGTATTTTTATTAGCCTGCCAAATGTCTGCACGACAAAGTAGGGTTGGACTCTTAAATAAGGCAGCAACTAGCCTGAGCCCATGATAATCAGCAATTCTCGCGAGTTCTAAAATAAACCTCCGAGATCCCATTTCAGTATAGTTAATTTCAGACATTATTAAATGACCATCTGTGACTAGTACGCGCGACACTTCTTGAAAAAATCTGTCCACAAATTGATATCTTCCTGCTGTTCTAAAATCTTGATCACTAGGTTCTCGAAGGTGATGAAGTAAAGAATTGGTATATACTTGGTTCCATGAATTGTCTTTGTACGGCATTTCAAGAATATTTCCCGCTACCGCACTTCCAAGAGTACCCTGATTTTCCTTGTGAAACTTATGCACGGACTCTTTATCGAAATCTATAACAGACGTTACACTATTTGAGTTTAATCTTTTAGCATAAACGTTGAATTCTTTTCCAGACCATTTGCCCATTGATCCCAATAATAATAGTTTTGGTTTATGCATGGCCTTTAACTTAAGTATACCGTTTGGCCCCAGCAGATCTAAATAAGTAGGAGTATGTATTCCAAATGTTGCAGAAAGAGCAATAGTTTCACCATTTAGATCATCAGTAAATTGCGCTGGTGAAACATCCGACTCTTCTCCTGCCCTTGAATACCACTGGATAAATTCTGTTGGGTTATTGAATTGAGCTACTTCAGGACGATTTTTCTTCTTGAGATAAAAAAACATTTCTTCTGCTGTTTGCAAATCAGCATCAAAAGCTTCTCGGTATCTATTTTGCCGGTACATTCTAGAAATCTCTGGGAAACTTGTAACGGACGAACTAAGTACAAAAAGTAACGATTCAGCAACGCGGGCAACTTCGTTCGAAGCATGAGATAATTTTTGTAAAGTCGGCATGTCAGGAGCACTGGTCTCACAAATTTCATCCAGTAAAATTATTTTTTCTTGTTCTGTTAATTGATCGTAATATTTTTTTAAAATATCCCCTAATTTATCTGGACTAGTACCGGTCGTGATGACTTCCTTAATAGACGGTTTTGGTTCTTTCTCTTCAGTATTTTTTGGTCTTAATTGGTCGTCATCAAAAAATTTTGGACGTCTATCAATTACGCGATAATTCATATAAATAAAGATTAAGCTTATTGAAAGTATACTCCAGAATGCTAAAATAATCAATAAAACACCGTGTAAACGGTGTTTATGGACTTTATATTTCTACTCCATACTTATCGCCTGAGTCGGGCAGGCATCAGCCGCCATCTGGATTGAACCCTGGTCATCGCCGGTCGGATTAATAACCTTTACCTTTCCATCATCGGTTAAAACGAAGGTATTGGGACACAGGGCTGAACAAGTTCCGCAGCCAATACATTTTTCTAAGTCTACTTTTGGTGTTTTAGCCATAATATTTCTCTTGGTAAAATCTTAGTAGCTCCTCAATAGAGGGAATAACTTCTTTGTTAAACACTCCAACCTTAAGTTTCTTTTGTAAATCTTCTAAAGTTTGTGCGCCTTCTAATACTGCTTCTTCAATATCATGATCAGTAATATTTAAATCTGGATCAATGACTTTGGAACCAGCGGTTACCACTCGACTATGTTGACCAGTCTGGCGAAAATAATCATTTATCGCTGCCTGGAGAGCCTTGTCACCCAATACTGAACAGTGTACTTTACGATCAGGTAATCCACCGAGGCGATCTAAAATATTCTGCGGCTTAATCTTTAAGGCCTCGTCAACTTTTATACCGCCGTTTTCAATAAGCATTTCGCTCAACACAGAGGTAGATGCAATAGCACTACCACATCCAAACGTTCGCCAGCGGCAATCTTTAATTTTATCCGTTTTCGGGTCAATTTTCAGCCATATTACCATTTCATCTCCACAGGCCGGGGAGCCAACCCGTCCCATGGCATTATGTTTAAACTTATCTTCTTCACCATAACGCATGAAGTTGCGAGGATTAAAAAAATGATCACGCACTAAATCTGAATACAACCATCCCCCACCTTCCCGGTCGCGGATATCTACGGTTTCTTTTAGATTGTTCTTTTTAACTACTTTTTTTGGCATATTTACTTTGTTTGTACTTAGCATGCTGCTTTTCTAATAATCTTACCGGACTTATTTCACGTAACTGCTCAACAATCTTTGGTAGGTGTTTTATTACATAATCAACATCTTGCTTCGTATTACAATGGCCAAAAGTAAATCTTAAACTGCCATGAGCGTACTCGTAGGGCAAACCAATAGAAGTCAAAACATGAGAGGGTTCCAGCGAAGTTGAAGTGCAAGCTGATCCGGTTGAACACATTATTTTGTGTTGATCCAAATACAAAAGCAACGCTTCGCCTTCGACATCCATGAATGTAACGTTTAAATTATTCGGTAAACGTTTATCCTCGAGCGCTGGCCCATTTAAATGTAAATTAGGAATTTTTTCTTGTAATTTCTTCCATAAATAGTCTCGAAGTTTTGAGACACGTATAGACTCTTTACTTTTTTCTTTTTGAGCTAGTTCCAGCGCTTTGGCAAGGCCTACAATACCCGGCACGTTTTCTGTACCAGCTCGTAAACGCCGTTCTTGTGAACCGCCGACGATAATTGGTTTTAACTTTACACCTCGTCGAACATACAATACGCCAACGCCCTTTGGACCGTAAATCTTACTACCGTTTATAGTTAAAAGGTCAGCGTGCATTTTTTCCACGTCTAGTTCTAGGTACCCAGCGGCTTGGCAAGCATCAGTATGGAAATACGGATATGCGGTATTATGTTCTTTCCGGTAACGTAGCAACTCCCGACCAATTTCAGCAATTGGCTCAATTGTACCAATCTCGTTATTGGCAGACATGATGGAGATTAAAATTGTATCTGTCCGAATTGCTTTTATAACTTCTTTCGGATCAACTAGTCCCTCTTTGTTAACCTTTAAAAAAGTAATTGTATAGCCCTCTTTTTCTAAATCTTCTAAGGCGTGGAGAACAGCATGGTGCTCGATTGGTGTAGAAATAATATGTTTACCCTGCTTAGCATGTGCTCGGGCAGTACCGTAAATGGCAAGGTTATCTGATTCGGTTCCCCCACTAGTAAAAATTATGTTCTCGGGCAAGGCGTGAAGGATTCCGGAAATTGTACGTCGAGCATCGTTGATTGTTCCATTAGCAATTCTTCCAGCTTCATATATCGCCGATGGGTTGCCAAAAGTTTTACTAAAGTATGGCTGCATAGACCGCAAAACCTCCGGGCGCATGTAGGTGGTTGCAGCATGATCAAGATATACCGAATAAATTTTGGATTTAGTTTTCTTCATGAATACTACATCTTTTGTAGGTT
This sequence comes from uncultured Gammaproteobacteria bacterium, assembly GCA_964511375.1. Classification (GTDB taxonomy): domain Bacteria; phylum Patescibacteriota; class Patescibacteriia; order Magasanikbacterales; family GWA2-37-8; genus DATDYA01. Next base: position 22,422 of record CAZEEW010000006.1, read on the forward strand.
AACTTTTTCCAGCAGCTTATTAATTTGATCAGTTAACTTGCTCATTGGTGCCGTAATGCAATATTTATTGCAATACTGGCATTTATTTTTAGTACCAGCGCAAGGTGTTAACTGACAGTGATCGTCCATGACATCCATTATTTTTTTTAGATTTATTTTGTTCACTGGCATAGATAATTTATAACCGCCATTCATGCCGTGCGCAGATTCAATCAGTTTACCTAAACGCAACTTTCTTGCAACTTTTTGTAAAAAAAGAAAGGAAATTTTTGTTTCTTCGGCGATATCTTGTAAACTTATGTATTTGCCAGGGCTTTTTGCCAAGCGCTTTAACAACTGTACTGCCAAATCCGTCTCCTTGCGAAGGGCTAACATATATATGGTTAATTAAATTGGTAAAGTAAAATTAATATTGTTATTTTTTTCACCGTCTACCCTCGCTACAGGTTGAAAATTTACAGCGAACGGTACAATCTCACCATTTAAGGTTTTGTAAAAAAGTTGGTTATTGGTCCGACCGAAATCATAGATTTCTTTAGTAATACGAACATCCTGTTCGCAATACTTTTTAATTTCATCTATTTTACCCTCTTTCCACCAGCGGATAGCCTGGAGACCATCTGCACTTTTTTGCACATCGTCTAAAGTAGCAATTGCCAAATCATTTAGTTTTAATCGAATTCCGATGCTGTCTTTTACGGCCGCCATGAGATCTAAATGTGGGAAGGTCAAAAGATCACCAGGGTAATAATTATTTAAAACCGGAAGATCGAAGTGGGCACTATTGTAACCAATAATACGGTCAGCCTTTTCAAAGATGGGCCAAAGCTGGCCTAATTCGGCTTCAGTAAAGCTCTGGTACTCGTTTGTATCTGTGCGATACAAAGAAACCACGGACACCCGCAGTTTCTTGAAGTCGTTGTCAACCTCAGCAAAAGTATTTTGTGTTTCGATGTCAAAAACTACTTCGTACGCCATAATTTGTACCTATATGGTATGAGATAATTTAAGCCTTGTCAAGTGAGGATAAAAAGTCCGAGATTTTAATAAGCTTAGCGCTTTCTCCGCTTCGTGCCTTGTATTCTAAGGATTCTTCGGCTAGTGTCTTTTTAGACACTACTAAACGATGAGGAATACCAATAAGATCAGCATCAGCAAACTTTTCTCCGGCCGTTGGTCCTTCCCGGTCATCATACAATACTTCTAGTCCCAAGTAACATAATTGAGTATATAATTCCTCAGCGCTCTTACGCACCAGCTCATCTCCACCTAAGACCACGAGGTGGTATTTAAAAGGCGCAACTGTTTCTGGCCAGATGATACCTTTGTTGTCATGGCTCACTTCTACCAAAGTACCCATAATGCGCGACGGACCCATTCCGTAACATCCCATCTCCACTAAATGTTCTTTCCCGTCTTTATCTGCATAATTAAAACCGAATGGCTCGCTAAAGCGAGTACGGAGTTTAAAAATATTACCTACCTCAATCCCCTTTTTTTCTTTTAAATCTACATTACCGCATTCGGGACAGGTCTTTTGTTCTTCAATTATTTCTTTGTTGATCGCAACTTTACATTTTTCACATAAATAAATTGTATCCTCACCACTTTCACACAGGGTCTGGAATTCATGTGAATATTTACTAAATACACCCCCAGAAGCAAAGGTCAAAACAGTTTTTTCTTCCAAGCCAAGCCGTTCATATGCTTTGAAATATGCTTGTTTGACTTTTTCGTAATATTTGTCTAAATCTGCTTCATCTACGTGAAAAGAATACAAGTCCTTCATGTTGAATTCCCGACCGCGTAAAATACCGGACTTTGCTCGTGGTTCGTTTCGAAATTTATTTTGAATTTGGTAAACAGCTTGTGGTAAATCTTGGTAAGAAAAAGTATATTTCTTTACCAAAGGCGTCACAATCTCTTCATGAGTAGGATTTAAAAAATATACAGCTTCACTTGGTCCAGTGGTTCGGAAAAGTATATCCATACCATCACGGCCAGTTGTTTTGTAGTTTTCTTCTTGAGTTAAGGTGGGCATGAGAATTTCATTTGCCCCAACTGCATTCATTTCCTCACGAATAATATTTTGAATTTTATTTAAAACTCGAAGACCTAAGGGTAAATAGTTGTATACCCCAGCCATTTGCTTGGAGATATACCCGGCTTGGATTAAAAACTTAGCATTAATACTATCTTCATCTGAAGATATGGTCTTACTGGTCTTTCCAAATATCTGTGAATAACGCATATATAGAGCTTAAAAACATGGCTAAATTATACCGAATAACACTGAATTAGTCAAAACTACGTAAAATAATTATACACAAAAAAATGTTGACGATTACCTACTTTTCCGGTATATTATTCGACTGTTCTTTTACAAGCACACCGAGGCGAGCTCTAAGTGGACATCTCTATGCCCCTTTAGAGCTCACCTCGGAACAGATTCAAGGTTGAGCGCAGAATACCGCAGCGGAAAGGAGAATACATGCACCGCTGCGACGCCGTTCTGATCTCGTGTTTCGACTGGCGCATCCGGCGTCGGGTAGACGCCTGGATGCAATCGCAGGGTTACTTCACTTACGATCCCCTGCCGTATCCGGGGATCGTTGGTGTGATCAACTCTCCAACCTGCCCTGAAGGTCGGGAATTCGTGTTCCAGGGCGTGGCGAAGTCCCTCCGGCTCCATGCGCCCCACGACATCGTCGTCGTCACCCACGACGACTGTGGGGCGTTCGAGAGGTTCTTCTCCTCGCCTGAGGAAGAACGCTCATTCCACCACGAGCAGCTGCGCCTCGCGGCTGCTCTCATTCGGGCGCGCTGGCCCGAAGGGCCGGCGATTCGCCTGCTGTACCTGACCGGTACGGCGTCCGTCGTGGACGCCAACACCGGTCATATCACGGTCGAGGAGCTGTCCTAGCCCTCGACCTCTCCTGCCTTGGCCCGCTCCGGGCCAGCTCCATTTGGGCCCGGCGTCGTTCTTCGGCTCCTGGTCTCAAGAGAATGTATTTTAAATGTATCTTCTTGAGAGCCGAAGAAAATGTGCTTTAAAGATACAGTAAAACACTCCTTTTTTAGGGAGTGTTTTGTTATATTTTTAAAGTATTAAATAAACAGGATAATTAACCAGATACTAGCCAGGATTATCCTATACCACCCAAAGCCTTCAAAAGTATGGTTTTTAATAAAGCGAAGCAGAAACTTAATCGCAAAGAGAGCAACGATGAAAGAGGTAACAAAACCAAATGCTAAAGTCACCCACTCGCTTTGACTAAAGGCAAAGTTAGATTTTATAAGATCAAGGCCAGTGGCAGCCGCCATAGTTGGCACTGCTAAAAGAAAAGAAAATTCAATAATCGTTTTTCTGTTTAGCCCTAAAAGCAAACCTCCAATAATTGTTGCCGCCGCCCGGGAAACACCAGGCACAATAGCTAATGACTGGAACAGACCAATAAGACCAGCCTGTTTGTATGATATATCTTCTAAGTTATTTTCTGGTAGTTGCGGCTTCTTTGAATACCATTTTTCAAATATGATCATAAGTATACCGCCGACCAATAGGGCTACCAACACGACGATTGTGTTGCCAAGCAAAAATTTTTTAATCAGAGAATAAAAAATTAGACCAATAATTGCCGTTGGTACAAACGCGGTTGCTACTTTTAAAAATAACGTTCGGCTTGACCAAATTTTGTTCCAGTAAAGTACCACGACAGATAATATAGCCCCTAGTTGGATAGCAATTTCAAAACTTTTCCAAAATTCGGTATCGGGAAGATTCAATAAATTTGCCGTCAAAGTTAAATGGCCGGTAGAAGAAATAGGTAAGAATTCCGTAATCCCCTCAACTATCCCGAGAATAATCGCCTGGATGTGCATCATAATGTTTTAAATCACGTAAATGATGTATTTGCTCTATGATTTGCCGTATTAGGTCACTAATAATTACTCTTATTTGTACCACATTAATTCCCATGGTTTCAAAGCGCTTAGCGAATATTTTTTGCGTACCCTCGATCGCTACTCTGACTCTTTCTAATTTAGTTTTAACCATTTCGAAAATATCTATCTCACTATATTCTAGATTAGCCTCCCGCCTCTGGCCATATTCCGTATCAATCATTCTTACCAAGTCAATAAACTTCAGATCTTTTAGCAAACCAACAGTACGAATGGTATCTGAAGAAAAAAGCGTCTCTAACTCTTGTTCAATAAAGTGACCGGCACGAGCAATTTCTGTTGGAGATTGCTCACGCAGAGCGTCTAAGTGACTAGGTTTCTTCTCTGACATATTATAAATTGAATTTTTCAAAGTGTAACTGGTTTTTATTTACACCAATAGCTAAAACTTCAGCCAAAAGTTTTTTGGTCATAGCTGCTGGTCCGCACAAATAAATATCTCGCTCTTTTAAATCCGGTACTAAACGAGAAATTTTTTCCCGGTCAATATTTCCCTTTTCACCAGGGTATTTTTCGTCGCCACTAATAACATACACCACCTTTAAACTTGGATACCTGACCTTTAATTCCTCTAATTCGTCTTTAAAGATTATTTCGTTCTCAGTGCGATTCCCGTACAAAAGAACAACATCTTGTTTCTTTTTGCCTAATACTTCGACAAGGGATCGGAGTGGTGTAATGCCAACTCCTCCAGCCGCGAATAGGAACTTACCACTTTGGCCAAAATTGGCTGTAAATACGCCGTGAGGGCCATCGACTATAACCTTCGTGCCAATTTTAATTTGTTCAACTTTATTTGAAAAGTCCCCTAAACTTTTTATGGTAATCCGGATATATCCACCGTTAGGTGCAGCAGAATAGGAATACGGGTGTTTTTCGAACCAAAACCCTTTCTGGTAAAAACGGTAGAAAGCAAATTGACCGGCTTCAAACAAATATTCCCCCATTCGTTTCCCGGTTATATATATAGACACTGTGCTAGGTGTTTCACGAACTATCTTTTGCACAGTAAAATCATGCTTCCAAAATAAATAGACCGGTCGTACAAAACGGTAGCCAACTAAATTACCAAACACAAAAGCATACAAAAAGTACCAATAGCCCTGGAAAGCCTCATTTTGTAAACTGCTTCCTAATTCAATCTGGTGGCCAAAAGCTAAAAGAATCGCGAAGTAAGTAAAGAGGTGCGTGAAATACCACCATTCATATTTTAATCTTTTACGAACAATGGCAATCGACAAAATGACAATACTAATTAAAAGTACTAGCGCCACAATAGCGCTCAAAGTGTCTTCAAAAACGAAAATGAACTGGTATAACTGTCGCCAAATTGACCAGCTACTTAAAAGTGAATATGCGAATAAAATAAGTAAACCATGAGCTACCACAAACAGCAACCCAAAGAAACCATTGTAGTGGTGTAGATTAGCTAACTTATCTAACCCAATGTATTTTTCCATCCATTTAACTCTGCCGATCAAAAGCAGTTGCCAAAGAATTAAGTATACCCCCAAGAGGCCAGATAATCTCCCAAATGCTATGAGGGTACTTTCAAGGTCCGTGCCAACCAAACTCCAAGAACTCTTCGACCAAAAGTAAAAGATGGGAAGAACTAAGATACTGGCTAAAAGATAAAACGGACTACGATGCATAGCTTTTATTACGTAAGAGGAACATGAATAAAATCGCTGCCAAGGCGGCAGTAAAGGCACCAAGATAAAAAGGTGTGGCTGGACTTACATATTTCCAAAGTAACCCCGCTAAAGTTGAGGCGACAAAAGTTAAAAGACCGGTCAAAGTCAGGTAGGCTCCGATCGCGGTGCCTATTCGCTCTTTTGGAACTAACTCAGAAATGTAGGCCTTGCTTATGCCGTCCGTTAAGCCCATGTAGATTCCGTACAGGGGGAATAAAAACCAGACCCAGAAAGTGGAGTTAATCAAACCAAAAAATAGATACACAAGAGCAAATAACCAAAATCCAGCCGTTAGCACCTTGCGTGGACCAATTTTATCACTTAACCAACCTGCGGGATACGAGGATAAGAAATAAGTTACATTGAAAGTAACATAGGCAGTGACCGTCCAAGTAACAGCTAAACCCAAGTTATTTGCACGCAAAATGAGAAAAGCATCTGAGCTATTGCCAATCGCAAACAGGGCGCTCACCAACAAAAACAGCTTTAAACGAGTATCCATGGTTTTCCAATTAAACCTAAAGGGTTTTTCCTCTTTAGGTTTAGCAATCCCCAATTCTTCAGCGCTTTTACGTTTTTCTTTGACAAAAAGAACTAGTAGGGTTACCCCAATTAACGACGGTATGAAGGCAATAAAAAAAATTGTCCGGTAATTATTTGAATAAAGATGGATAAGTAAGAGCGCCAAAAGCGGCCCAATCACTGCACCTAAGCTATCCATTGAGCGATGTAAGCCAAAGGCTCGGCCGCGATAAGCTGGGTCAACACTTTCTAGTATAAGAGCGTCACGCGCTGAGGTCCGTGTCCCCTTTCCAATCCGGTCAATAACACGAGCGAACAAAACAAAGCCCCAAGTACGCGCTAGACCGATTAATAGTTTAGACAAGGTCGAAAACGAATAACCAGCGGTAACAAAAAGTTTACGCCGACGAATTTTGTCGGAGAACCAGCCGGAGACGACTTTTAAAATACTGGCCAAAGACTCAGCAATACCTTCAATGATACCAATAATTGTAGCCGGTGCTCCCAAAACCAAATTTAAAAACAGTGGCATTATTGGTACGATCATTTCGGAGGCAATATCATTAAAAAGACTAACCAGACCCATTACTATGACGTTACGAGAGATTGGTTTTTGATGAGTACTTCCTTGCATAAGCATTTACAATATGTGCTTATTTTATACTAAAAAAGACAGGACTGCAACTATAGTCCTGTCTTTTGGTTTTGTATTTAGGTCTACTCTCGCGTACCTAATTTTAATTTAATTTTCTTTTCAGTACCTTTATGGAATATCTTTAGTTCAATTTCGTCACCTGGCTTGTGGTTAGCAACAATGTCCGCAAGGGTAAATCCTTCATTTAGTTGTTTGCCGTCAACCTCGAGAATGATATCGTTCTCTGTTAAACCAGCTTTTTCAGCTGGTGAACCAGGCATAACTGCGACATCACTTTGTTTTTCGCCGCGTGAAACTAGCATACCGTAATCATACGGCAAATTATTTTCGTTTTTAATGCTACGGTTAATTGGGACGTAACGAACGCCGATGAACGGTACTTTATCCGCACTAATCTTGCCACTAGCCTTTACTTCATCAAACGCCTCATGTACTTCATTGGCAGGAATAGTAAATCCAATACTTTGGGCATTAGCCATGGCTACATTCATTCCAATAACATTACCGCCAATGTCTAACAACGGTCCACCAGAATTCCCAGGATTAATCGCTGCATCAGTTTGGATTAAGCCCCTGAGTCTTTCCGGTCCACCAGCGGAGCCGCCAGCTATGATTGATCGAGACAAACCGGAGACAACACCTTTACTAACTGTATTCGCAAATTCACCCAAAGAATAGCCAATAGCAATAGCGGTTTGGCCGACCTTAATCTTTCCGGAGTCACCAAAAGTAAGGTAAGGTAGATTTTTCATGTCAATTTTCAAAACAGCGATGTCATTGTTTGGGTCACGAGCTAAAACTTTGGCACTTACTTTCTTACCTTGATTGTCTTTATCATTTAGTATTACGGTATATTCAGCATTCGTGTCCTCAACAACGTGCTTGTTGGTCATAATATAGCCGTCATCCGAAACCAGAAACCCTGTACCTGCCCCCACCTGTTTTAATTCTGTGCCACGTTCGCACAAAGTAGGCACATCAAACAAGCCCTCAAATCCAGGCGGAAGATTTTGAAAGCCCGGGCTTCTTTGGTAGCACTGCTCTAAGCGTGGTACTTCCGCAGAAGCCACGATACTCACAACAGCTGGTGAAGCTTTTTCAACCACACTGACTACTTGGTTATCTTCATTAACCACGCGTACCGTAGTTCCGTCAGACTGAGTTACAGTCTCACCATCGTTATTGCCAATACCCAAGCTATTTTTAAGCCTGTCCCAGGGCGCGAAAGCAAAATCTCCTCTACCCGATTCCCTGTTTGGATTTGGTTTGCTATATGCTTGTAAGGTAAAAATTAGGACAATTACTAAAATGATAGCGCCAAAAATCTTGATAATACTCCTTTGTGATGTATTGTTAGAATATATTTTGTCCATAGATTTTGGATTAGAAAAACCATTTGGTAATGGTTGTTAATATTCTCTTGTATATATTTTTACGCAGAATTTTTTAAGTGTCAACTACTGGTGGGCTTGACCTTTTTCCAGTAGTTCAAACGCTCGAGAGCCATGTAGACAGCCACAACGGATAAGCTATCCGCATGGTATTTATTATTAATTAGCGGCAACACCTTATCAAGCGGTAGCAAACTTACGGTAATATCTTCACTCGGCTCTAAGGTTTGCTGCCCCACCCATTCCGCATCTTTGGCCAGATAGATATGGGCGCTATTACTGCTCCATTTACCTAGGTGGACCCGACCTAGCTTTTCCCACTTTTTAGATGCGTAGCCAGTTTCCTCGCGCAGTTCACGTTTAGCAGCAGCGAGCAAGGATCCACCTTCCGAATAACCAGCAGGAAGATCGGCTACCTTCTTCCCTTCATAAATATGGTGTTGGTAGATAATGACGACCTCCTCCTTTTTTGTTAAGGCGAATATTACGACAATCTCTGGGCCAACCGAGAAGTAGAATTCACTTTCGCAGCCATCAGGTCGACAAACTGTCCAGACGTCGATCTGGCGCCAAGGATTTTTAAAGGCGACACCTTTTTTTAACACCTTCCACTTATTATTACGTTTTACCATAAGGGCTTATTTCACTCAAAGTATTGTACTAGATAGATAACACCAGCTTTATCATCAGAAATAAAGATTTTTTTGTCATCGCGAATAAGAATATCTACTGGCCGGCCAATTGAAGTTTCTTTATCTTTTCCTAACCAACCAATGATAAAGTCTTCTTCTGGTTCAATCGTATTATTATTGTCAGATGTTTTAAATTGAACAATTTTGTAACCAATTGGTTCAGTCCTGTTCCAGGAACCATGATAAGCAACAAGTAAACTTCCCTTAAATTTATCTCCCCACGATTCTGGGAAAAAGGCTAAACCTAAGGGAGCAGCATGAGCAGGTAAATCAATTAACGAAGGGAGTTCAGTTGGTTCTTGGCAGGGATTGCGAATGTAGGTGTTTTTATCGAAGTCAGTGTCATGGATATTTTTACCGTAACAAATTGGCCAACCGTAATTACCGCCCTTTTTTACAATATTTATCTCATCAGGTGGCAAATCATCACCTAACAAATCACGACCCATTTCTGTCACCCACACTTCCTTTGTGTTTGGGTTTTCTGCTAAAAAGACAGCGTTGCGTAGCCCTGTCGCATACGTAGTCGGGGTACGCTTTTCTGTTTCAAAAAATTGAATAGTTGCTCGGCGCTGATCTTTTTCGTTACAAACATTACAACTGGAACCGATAGACACTAAAAATCCATTGCGATATTTAATAATCGATCGCGTTGTATGTCGCCCGCCAGTAGGTAAATCAATCATTTTTGTTTTGTTGGTGGCAGAGTAATCCCCAATATTATAATCAAATCTACTTACCTGATTTTCCTCAGCAACATACAAATAACAATGGTTAACGTTGCAATCAAAAACTAATCCGTGTGGGTTGTTCAGATTTTTTACAATATCCACTATTTTATCCGCCTTACTGCCACCGCTTTCTTCGGGTAGTGCAACTATTCGCCCTTGCTCCGGAATACTAACAATAACTGTACCCCGCGGATCTAGTTCAAGATCTCGAGGCGACTTTAAATTCTTAGCGAAAACACTTATCCTAAAGCCAGGCGGTGCGAGAAATGGATCGTTTTTAAATACCTGGTTATCTGCCGTGGCAGTTAATGGATCACTATTTAAACTATCTAGTGCAGCCGTATCACCATCTCGAAAAACCGGCCCCACACCTCGTAGATTTGTATAATAAAACCAAGAGCCATAGATCATTGCTGCTAAAAGAATAACCAGGCCGCTAATAATTATAAATCTTGTTTTAGAAATCATAAGGCACCTTCCTCTTTAAGTAAAGTAAGCTTCTTTTCCTTTCCCCGGTTATACTCCCCGGTCTTTCCGCTCGACAAAATGACCCGGTGACAAGGTATGCTGGAATCGTAATTCTTTTTCAAAATATTACCAACTGCACGGCAAGCACGCGGGCTACCGGCTAAGTTAGCAACTTCAGCATAAGTTAAAACCTGGCCTTTTGGTATGTTGCGAATAATTTGCTTAACTCGCTCGGTAAAATTCAACTTTACTTCTTGCATAGATTGGTATTATAACACAAAAACATCCCTAGCAAATCTAGAGATGTTTACGCACAAAGGTCTGCTACATGCCAGTTTGTTCTTCTGGTGGACTGCCACCAGGCCCTCCACTTTGTTCTTCCTCATTTTCATCATCAGAATCAGGCGGCATTGGGCGGTTATTATCATCGCCATCGGGGTAAAAGACCATATGATTATGGTTAAATTTATAAATGCTAGCTAGTGGTAGCTAGACATTCGTACCGTAACATGCGCTCAATCCCCTGTCAAATAATACTATACTGTCCTAGTCTGATTAGTGTTCTATTATGGACTAAATACGTCTACCGAGTTACTGCCAATTACTGCCCCACTCGAATCCTTTGCTATAAATGTCAGGCGGTATGGCCCTCGATCTTTCCAAGTCCAACCACTAACATCCACCCAGGCTTCTTTGTGTGGATAATCCTCATTACTGTTATACATCTGGTTTAATCGATCGCCATCGACTTGCCAATACATTTCATAATTGGAAATGCTGACACTCGGAATATCTGCTTTAAACGGTTGCGGACCTGATAAAGTTACATTCTTAGTTGGCCACCAAATGTTGATTGACCCACTGGTTGGGGGCGGTGTCGTAGTTCCGCCTCCCCCACCTGAAGAAGCATTTTGAACGTTAATACTTTTAACGTTGTCCATCCAAATATAGTTTACGGACCAATTATTGTTAAAGACGCCAGCCACAATCCGGTAGTCTCCGGGACTAGTGGGTGTCCAGGTGGGATTAAAAGTTTTACTTCCACCAACTGTAAACGACTGATTTTCGTAGAACTGCTGAAAAACCTTACCACCACTATTGTTATACACTTCGACGTCAACGATCGCCCCATTAACTGCCCCGGTATGATTGTTTTTAACTACGACATTCAATCCCACACCTTGGTCAACCGTCGCTGTAGTTGGTGCATTGCTAGTTATGTTAAAATTTGTCGCACTGGGATTCCCTGTACCAGGGTCGCCCCCACTTCCACCCCCTCCTTGACCACTGCCACCAAACCATGTCCGCATTGTACCTTCGGCCGGTTTATTTTGTGGAGTAAAATCTGTATTACCATTACCCCCAGCATTAGGATCACTGATCCAGTCCCACAGATGCACTCCCTGCATGTATGATTGCCCGTCCCAATACGAAAACAGGGCTTCGTAAAGAGCAACTTGGTTATCTGGATCATAACCTCCGCCACCCCAGTAATTAAATGGCTCCCACTGCGCCCAGTCCATGCTGCGGTAACCAATTTCAGTAAAGAGTACTGGTTTGTTCCAGCGATTGTGAAGATTCTTTATGTCATTATTATTAATCTTGTCCCATTCGTTTTTGTACGCCTCAACGGACTTGTTTCCCGTTGGTAAGGGAAAATACGCGGAGATGCCAATGTAATCTAGACTTGGCCAAAATGTGATACGGTTTTTTTCATCAGTCCAACCCGGACCACCCCAGTTGGCACTATAAGTTAATTTGCCACCATATATTTGCCTGACCGAACTAATGAGGTTATTCCAGTTTTCGGTATTAGTCGAGTTTGCGTCATTCGCCGCCATGTTAATTAGCTCAGCACCAATAGTAAATTCTTCCACTCCGTTATTTTTAGCAATTGCGGCGTAATGACGCACCTTGTCCCCGTACGACTTAAACCAAGCGTTACGATCCCCAGGGTTAATATTTGCACGCCATTGGCCATCATTGCTTTCCAAATGAAGCTTTAAATTTACTTGCATGCCTTGGTTGTGTATATATTGAATCCCTGACGCCAATGAGGCATCAGTTGGTGTATTCCAATGATTGTAAACATTAGTAGCCCAAACATTGTCCTGAGCTAGAGGGATCACCATGGTGATGTAATTGGCATTGGTGGCTTTAATTTTATCCACAACCTGCCTAAACCCATCACTATCATAGTCAGTGTTCCAACGTGGAACAACACTAACACCTTTTTGCCAGCTACCTATTGCAGCATTGGCTTGTTGGTGGACTGGTATGACCAAAACAGTTAGTGCCGCAGCTAGAATGAAGGATATAGCTTTTTTCATATAAATTAAGTTAGATATTTATTTATCTTGACACTCATGAAAATTCAATACAAGCACAAAGAACCCTACGCAGTAAAGTGTAGGGTTCGAGGTAAGCTATCTGCTATTTTATTTTTACGTACACTGGAGCTAGTTTTTTCCGTGACTGGAATAGACCAACAAACCAATTAAATAGATATGACATATTAATATAGATTAGAATTACCATGTTGCACGCTGGGCGAGCCCAAGAGCATAATCCGCCCACCATTCCCCAGCGTTCGGACCACCATTACAGTTACCATCGGATTCCCCAGGGGTCTTAATCCAGAGATACCCGTCGATAGCGCTGTTACCAGTACTTAAGCTTGGTTTATTACCCAAAGCGCGACCCGCTGGATTACACCACTCACCATTACCACCCAAACCATTTCGGGCAGTGTCAATCACGAAGTGTTTGTTGTTGATCAACCGAGACACTTCCTGACCGTAGGACGTATTTTGGCTGGTGGTATAAAAATTTGAAACATTCAAGGCAAAACCTTCAGCCCGGGCAATACCAGCTTGTGATAAGCGGTTAGCCATTTCACCAGAATTAATCCAACCTGGGTGACCAGCATCAATATATACCTTTACGCCTGGCTTTGCTTCTAGAGTTGAAACAGCGAAGTTTAAAAGCTCATAACGACGATCCTTATCTCCCTGAGATAAACAATCGGTAAGAGCAGTGGCATCTGGTTCAAGAACAACGATCGCACTACGGCTACCAATGCCATTAGCCACACTGGTAATCCAAGATTTATACGCATCGCTACTGGTTGAACCACCAGCAGAGTAACCGCCACAGTCACGCTGTGGAATATTGTAAGCTACTAAGACTGGGGTTGCATTAGCGTTCGCAGCGGCATCCACGTAGTTTTTTACATCTTGGTAAATATTACTGTTCCAACCACCAAACCATCGGGCACTAGGTTGGTTACCGATCTTTAACATAAGCGCTGCATCAGCTGGACGACTGCTTTGCCAGTTTCTGGCTTGAGCTAAAGCTGGCGAATTGGGATTGACATACAGTCCTGATGTCGAAGGCTGAGCGGTGTCCGTAGTTTGCGTTTGAGCCGGCTGACTTGCAGTAGCAGCTGGCGCAGATTGTGTAGTGCTGCCAATGGTAACAGAAATACTTTTCTGTGATACTACTATCCCATTAACCTTAGCAACAAAATTAATCTTGTATGGGCCACTGCCTCGCCAATTCCACGAACCAACATTTACAGAAGTTTCTTTATGTGGTGAGTCATTGAAGTTATTTGGCATAACGTTTAATTGACCACCATCAACTTGCCAATACATTTCATAATTGGTAACACTTCTTCCATCTAGAACAGCTTTAAATGGTTGTGTACCACTTAAGACACTGTTATTGCTTGGCCACCAAATACTAATATTGGCTGCAGTGGCTGTCGTAGTTTGGTTTGTACTTACTGTAGGAGCAGCTTGAACAGTTACTTCCTTCAAGTTTTCAAACCAGGCTAAATTTGGATTCCAATATTCACCGAATATACCTAATTTAATTTTAAATTTACCAGTGTTAGTTGGTCGCCAGACAAAATCAAAGCTTTTTGTCTCGCCATTGGAAATATATTGGTTTTCTAAATATTTTTGCCAAACCCGTGTATTGTTTTCGTTATATATTTCCAGATCCACAACACCACGAGTTAAGGCGGAACCACTAACTGTCACACGAATAGTTGTGTCAGTATTAACAGTTAATGACGAAGGAATAGTTGTAGCGCTTGCAGTAAAGCCAGCGGCTTTTACCCGAGTAGCACTAGTGAATAACGTTGTGAAAAGAACAGATATGACTAACAGTGCGTTAAAAACGCGTTTGGAGGACGATAGAGTTTTTGATTTCATGAAGAAATAATTTCTTTGCTCATCTGAGAGGTCCGCGGATCACGCGCACGTCGAGCGAATTTCCCCGAGGGAGGGACGATTGTTTAATTTGCCCTGCCTTGTCTTTATCTCTCGTAAAGACCAAATCGACGTTTTATAGTCCCCCGAGCTAATAGTTTTCTCCGGGTGGATATGCAAAACGTGTGCTCATTGTAGCAGAGAGGATTTTACCTACAAGCAAGGTGGAGAGGAAACAAGCTGTTTTTTACAGTTTATTTAGCCGAGAAATTATCCACAACCCTGGGATGAGATCATTGACTTTAACCTTATAGTGTGGTACAAAGGACAGTTCAAAAACTGTTCTTTTTAAATTAATTTTGGCTAAGCTGACTTGCATAGTGGACATCTAACACAGGTGTTTAGTGTACCAGTCAGCTTTGGAAAAACCACAGAACCAACCTGTGATGATTCAGGTTGAAGAAGCAGGGAGGCAACAATGGGAGTGTTTCTCGTCCATCTGATCGTCCATCTCCTGGTCAGTGCTCTGATGGCGGGGGGAACCTACTTCTTCAGGGCACGACGGGCCCTGAAGAACGGGAAACACCTCAACGGGACGTTGACCGGAATGGTTAACGTCCTTAGCTGGACGCTGGCCCCAGTCTTCGCCAGCATAATTGTTCCGTATCCTGAAGAGCGGTCACTGAGACTGTGGTGGATCTCGGTGGCAGCCGCTTACCTGCTTAGTGCCGTTGCCATCTGGGTGAGTATTTTCCTCGCCCGGAGTTTGACTGGCTACGAACCACCGTATCCCACCGTGGAGGATGAATTGCCCACCGACTGAGCAGACCGCACGTCTCATCCGAAGGGATCGCGCGCTCGTACATGGCTCGGTCTCTAGAGTAACTAAGTAATTAGTTCTTCTAGAGAGTTATGTACGAGATAAAATAAAAATACCTACCTAAGTGGGGGGTATTTTTTAATAAATTTAAATACTGTTATTGTGTTGAAGTTGTCTCTACTGGTTGTGATCCGTAATGATCTTTTTTTACAAAACAATTCCTACACACTGCCATGTAAGTGTAAGTGCCATCATCTGGTAAAACTGAAGGGGCGTCAGTTAGAGGTGTGCCATTTGAAAGTATTTGAGTGTGAGTGGCAGTGGGATTTTTGCACTGTTCACAGACGGCCCATTTGTATCTTACCTCCTTTGGTCCTAGTTCATATATCCTTTTTACCATCTCAAACATTAGGCCGCGCGAATCTAGATCTAACCCAGAAATAATTACCTTAACTCCCCTTTTTAACAGGTTATCTACTGCCGAGACCTCTTCGGGCGGAAACATGTGCACCTCGTCAATTCCGATCACTTTGTAACTATCTAAAGGTATTTCCTTAAGACTTAAGATTTTTGTGGCTTCCAAACCACTACCATTCCGTGATAACACCTTATCTTCACGCACATGTCGAGCACATTGGTATAACGCATGAGGGATATTCGTGTACTTCAAAGGTGCAAAGTGGCTAATTAGATCATATGACTTACCACTTTTCATTGGACCTAAGATAAGAACAAGATCAATATTTTGCATGGCTTTAATTAATTAAAAACCAAATTCAATTCCCCCATAACGTTTAACAAGGTAGCTGCTGCGCTTATTATTCAAATAATCCATTTTTGGAACGCTTGGACCGACATATTCGTAAAGTGCTCGTGGCTCATTTAGATCTATGACCCAAAGAGTTGGTAAATAATTTGAGTCCAGTTCTGGTTTGTCGGTAGCGTTATATGCTATCTGGTAACCAAGAATTAATAACTTATTATTATCTATCCATACCACGTCGTCAAATCCACACGGAGTACCGCAAGTTAAAACTTGTTCGTAAGTATTACTGTCTAAATATGCAATAGAAACGCTAGAATCTACATCGAGTAGCGCCTTTACTTTTCCACCACCTTTTACTAATTCCATACCAGCTAAGGCATCAGCCCAAAGTAAACCATTCGGTGATTTGGCGTACACACTTTTTTCACGTCGTACAGTATCGTCTTCCACTGAAGCCGGGTAAGGAAATCTCTCATTCATCGTCATCTCGTTAACTTCTCGCAAAGTAAATTTGTCGAAAGTTAAGTAAGGAGTAATTTTATTCCACCAACCAAACCAATCTTGTTTTTCAGTCTTTAATTTTTCCTTTACCAACTTACTAATTTGATCGGCATTTTCAGTATTGTTCGCAGAAAGAGGTATACTATCCAGTAAATCGTTGAAGACACTATCATCTGTTTTCTTTGATGTATCTTTGAAGTAAAAATTGTATACCAGAAAACCAATTATAATAAACGCAATCAAATCAACCAGGATAAATAATCCCCATCTTAATTTTTTTTCCATATAATTTTGTTAAAATTTTACAGCTATATGCTAACTCGACTCCGTCTATTCGTCAAGCGACGAAATACATAATTTTCCCTACAAGTAAAGAGGAAAACAAAAACACGAGCCGAAACTCATGTTTTAATATTTTATCTTTATCCAATCGCTCTTTCTGAGAGCAAGCCAACTGACATGCTAAGAATTGAAGCCGCACTCCAGGCTTGTTTTTTACATGCCAGCTGACCATTACGCGAACAATAATCAGCGTAATTATCCCCATCAAAAACAAATAGTTCAATTGGTGTATCAAAATGCTGTATGGCACGAATGACCGCCTCTTTTACCCGCCTACCCTCTTGTACAAAACCTAAATCTTCTAGCCCGTCAGCGATTAAAGAATTATCGTGTGGCCAGATAGAACCATTATGATAACTATTTGGACTATAATTTTTTGACCGCTTACTAAGTGTCCGGATACCAGCCCGCGGTTCAAAAAGATCTGGTTGCATTAAACGATCCGCAATATTTTTAATATATTGGTTTTCAATAATACAATCCACTTCACTATCACACTTAATATTTTTACTAGCCCAAAGACAATGACCCATCGAAGAACGAGGACTGATTAATGGTTTGCCCGTGCCGTCTATTGCATAGGCCAACTCGATATTTTCCAACCCATCTTTTAAGACGAATTTTTCATTAAAGTTTTCTTTTAAATGATCAGCTCTAAGCTTCAAAAGATTCGCAAAATCTGGCCTCTCTTCTTTAAAGTAGTCGTCCCACAGCCGCAGCGCTAAGTAAGCATAAGCTTGGACTTCCACTGGGGCAATGGGATAAACTGGCACAGTGCCGTCTTCATGAAATATCGACTCTTCACTATCCATCCAGCTTTGGGTCTTGAGCCCGCCATGAGTGCGCTCGGGCGGAAACTTGTAATCAATAAACCCATCGTTATCACTGTCACCAAAGTTAAGCACCCAATTCAAAGCTGCTTCGATATTTGGCATAATTTGGAGAACGAACCCATCGTCTTTAGATGCTTGCAAATGCCGATAGATTGCAATCAGGAAAAGAGGTGTTGCATCAACTGTATCGTAATTTTTCATTGAACCATCGTCATAAACATACCATGGTCTCTCCAAATTTACTGTTAGTTGCTCATGGTTATTAAGGCGGTATTCATGAATACATTTGCCCGGCTCCTCCCCACTCTCAATATTTACTACCTTCCCCTGCAGACTAGCTAAAGTAGTTAATACTTTTTTAGATAGCACTAAGATATGTTCGGAATCACTGTTTGCATAAGGAACGGCCCGTAATAATTTGAGTATAGTAATAAGAGAATCCCGGCCAAAAATACACCCATAAATTTCTTCTTTGTGTGACGCTAAAATACCCTGCTCAGTCTCTAGTTCACGAATGGTTTTCCAGCCCAGGCCGACCAGATGGTCCAAATTAAACTCCTTCATGTTAAACGAAAACTATTGATTTAAAATTTTTTTGTAAAGCAGTTCATACTCATCAGTCATTTTATCGGCGCTAAATTCCTGAAGTGAGTAATCGCGACAATATTTGCGACTTATTTTATCAATCTTTTTTATAGCGTCAAGCAGACTGGAGATGTTAGTAACTACATATCCAGTTGTACCATGCTTAACAATTTCTGGTACTGATCCCTTATCAAAGCCAACGACCGGACTGCCACAAGCCATAGCTTCGATCATGGTTAATCCAAATGGTTCGTTCCAAGTCACAGGATGTAAAAAACACAGGGCGCGACTCATGAGACGGTTGCGGTCCACTTCATCTACTTCCCCGACCCATTGTATATTATCTCTTAAGTGAGGCTTGATATATTTTCTAAAATATTTAACATCTGGTTCATCCAGCTTCGCTGCTATAATTAATGGTAACCCAGATTTTTGCGCTGCTTCAATGGCAATATGGGTTCCCTTTTCAAGAGATATTCGTCCGACAAATAATAAA
This sequence comes from uncultured Gammaproteobacteria bacterium, assembly GCA_964511375.1. Lineage (GTDB taxonomy): Bacteria > Patescibacteriota > Patescibacteriia > Magasanikbacterales > GWA2-37-8 > DATDYA01. Next base: position 41,098 of record CAZEEW010000006.1, read on the forward strand.
TACCCATCGTGATCAAGACTAAAGGGATAATGACTCATTGGTAACCCGTTATATATTACACTAAAATCTCGTATTTTTAGCTCTTCCGATTGACTTTTAGAAATACAAACTACTTGTGGACGTCTAATGGCGTCAAACATCGGTCGGACATCTTCATGAAAGTTACCGTGCATTGTAAGTAAAACCGGAGTACGAGCTAGATTGGCAATTGGTAAACCAATGTAGCCGGTATGGTCATGTATTAGGTCAAAATCTTCTTGGTGTGAGTAGGCCATAGCAATGTGGTACATTGTCCAAGTATTTAAACCATAAATGTTATTAAATTTTTTCTCTCGCAAAGCCCCATCAATAACAGAGGATAATTTTGCAGAAGTCAAAGAATCATTAGTGGCAAACAAAGTGACATCGTGCCCTCGCTTTACTAACCCCTCAGTAAGCGCGGAAACCACTCTCTCTGTACCGCCATACTTTTTCGGTGGAACACGCTCCGTAATCGGCGCAATTTGTGCAATACGCATATATTATTCATTTTTTTGATTTAAAACACGCCATATGGTATTGAAAACTAAAAAGAACACCCTGACAAGAGCGTTCTATCAAAATACGATCTATTTGTTCTGTCTACTTACAAGTGAAGCAGCAAGGAAAGTAGCAAGAGGTAACGACAAGGCGACACCAATGCTTCCCACTAGAGTTCGTACAATTTCCGTTGCAATTACCTCATTATTTATGGCTTGGGTAAACCCAACTGGAGGGTTTTGGTTAAGTTTAAATAACAGCAGTAACGGCAGTGATGCGCCGGTGTAAGTTAAAAATAACGTATTAACAATTGCCCCAAGGTGAGTGTTGCCAATGGTGTAAGCAGCACGGAAAGTTTGCCATAGAGTATAGTTAGGATTAGCCTCGCGGATTTGTTTGACTGCTTCAATTTGACCGACTATTACATCGTCTAACACACCAACAGCGCCAATTAATATGCCGGCCAAGAGTAGGCCCTGAAAGTTTACCGGCGTATTGGTTGCTCCAATTAAGAATACCGCTTCTTCTTGTGCTAAGCCAGTTAGTCTTGTTAACTTGGTAAATAACCAGGACAAGAAGAGAATGATGGACAAAGAAAGAAGAATACTGACAATTGCCAAATGAGCCTTTTTATTCAATCCCTCGGTAATGTAGATAATGATTGTTAAAATCAGGAAAGAACCAGTTAAGCCAACTAACAATGGATTATGCCCGTTTAAGATCAGTGGTAAGATAAAATACATGATAACCACAAAGCTCAATACTAATCCGACAATTGATTTTAGACCTTTCCACCTACCAACTGCCAAAACTGTCAGGGCAAAAATTATCGCCAGGGCGTAAAGATAACCACGACGAACAAAATCTACAACATAATACTCATCTTCTCCTTGAATGCTTTTAACATAATTGACGACTACTCGATCCCCTATTTTATAGTTCTGGGAATTAGCGACATCTACTTCAGAAATACCATTAAACGTCACGACTCTACCTTTAAACTCTCCAGTAAGCCCAAGCAAACGTAGATTTTGTTGTTTAGCTTTACTACCACCAGGCCGCACTATCTCTCTTTCTTGGATTACTTCCGTTACCTTAGCTTCAAATAATACTTGCTGAACATTTTCTATGTTTTCGTCGGCTTTCGGTACTTGTGCGGCAGCAAAGGAAATATTAGAAAAAAGTCCAGCAATTAACAGGACTAAGAATAATATTAAGCTAGAAATTTTTTTAAATATCATGTATTGCTAAACTCATCTCTTTCTTTTGTTCACTGCGTAAGAGTTTAAAGGTTCGCGCTGTATGGCGTTTATCCTTTAAGAAACGCTCAATCCACTGACCACCTAGAAGATGCGGCAACATTACGTAATCAGCGCCAGCATTGTACAAATCCTTAGCGTATTTGTAATGATAAAGATTGGCGATGATATATGCTTTTGAACCCTGGGCTCGAATGTGGTTTATTAAAGTCTTCTGGTCATCTGGAGCAGGAATCGTTAAAACAATCATTTTGGCCTTGGCTAAAGGCAGGAGTTCCAAAAATTCCACATCCGCTGCATCGCCAAAAAATGTATTTATACCTTTGGATTTTAATTTGTTGACTACCTCGGGGTTAAAATCCACAACAGCAAAAGATATTTTTTTGTCCAGCAATGCCTCGCAAGCTTTCCAGCCTATGCGGTGATAACCAAAAAGCCAGACATCGTAGTTCTCCACCTTTTTGCCAACCTGACGGTGTTCATCTTTACCAAATAAACGGAAGAATGGTAAAAAGAAACGGTATAGCTGCTCGTTATAGGTTATGAGGTAGGAAGATGAAAAAATAGTTGCCAAAGCAACAATAGTAAAAATCGTAATTTCATCTCCTCCCAGATGCCCTAGTTGCCGACCAGTAAACAATACGACAAATCCGAATTCGCTAACCTGTGAAGCGGTCAAACCAATTAAAAAGCTATTTCTTCTGGTAAAGCGCGAGGAACGAAAGAGAAAAAATAAAATTAATGGATTACCTATAATAATGAACAAGGCTAACGCGATTCCTGGCCAGACAATGTTTGAAACATTAGACAGCCCGACTTCACTCCCGAGGATAATAAAGAACAAAACCAAGAAAAAGTCGCGTAAGGGTTTAATTCGGCTCGCTATTTCTGGTTGGTAAGGAGACGAGCCAAGGGACAGTCCAGCGGCCATTGCCCCCATTTCAATCGAAAAACCAGCACCATAGACTAGACTCGCAACAGCAAAACACCAAGTAATTGTAAATATAAACAAAAATTCACTTGATGAGGCAATACGGTTTAAAAGTCTCGGCAGCAAGTATTTGGCAACAAAGAAAATTGCTAGGAAAAGCAAAACGCCCTTGATCAGTAACTCGACAATGTATTCGCTCGCGCCACCGCCTTGCTGCATAACTCCGAGCGCAACCAAAATTGCAATCGCAATCAGGTCTTGGACCAACATCAAGCCAATCGTGTAACGACCATAAACACTCTCCGTATCTTTTTTATCATTCAAAAGCTTTAGAATAACGATTGTGCTAGAAAAAGTAATTGTCACTCCTAAATATATTGCAGAAACCCAGTTTAAACCAAGTGAATATACTATCAAGGCACCAAGAGCGGAAGTGATAAGGACTTGAATTATACCAACTGAAACCACTGTTTTACCTACCTTTTTAATGTAATTGAAATTGAGGTTCAACCCAACCACGAATAATAACAAAACAATGCCAAATTGGGAAAAGGCATTAAATAGATTTTCATCGCCATGAAGAAGATTCAAAAACAGCGGACCGCAAACTACACCCGCTACAATATAGGCCACGATTAACGGTTGGCGCAGAAGACGAACAATAAAAGCGACTGAGACAGTAACACTAAGTAGTATGCTGACTTGAAAGAAAATATTTTCTGTCATGAACGCACTTAGAAAAATACGTTGTTAGTATAACATATTTTCTTCTATTCGTCATTAGTCTTACCTTATCCAACCTTTTGTGGTCCGATGAAAATAGTGTCGTTGAGCCACATAATTTTCATTGGCGGGGTTAAAGTAATATTGTTCAATGCCAAGAGTATCATTGTGTAAATTAATAAAGTTAAAACTAATCGGTTCACCACGTTGTCGGTCGGAAATTGTTCCCGCTTGTACGAATACCGAATGATATATTTTCTCGCCGTGCCCAATTTCACGATGGATAACCGAGCTCACGTGATAATGGCCAGACAAATACAGATCAATTTTTGCCTCGCCAAGCTGACGTCTAGCCCAAAACGAGCCCCAAGCTAGTTGTCCCTTTCTGAAATGGGGTGGCACTGCTAAAGGATGATGGGTAACAATTATACGGTAATTATCGGTAGAAGAAAAAAAATCCTTTGCCCGTTTAACTTGTGTCGGGTAAATGCAACCTCTGACAAACAGCCAGGGTTTGGGGGTACAAAGTCCTTGTACCGCGAAATTATTTTGTCGGTAACTAGGCTCAACATTATCTCCAAAAAAATGCGAATAAACCCGTAACGGGTGTTCAATCCGATCTCGCAGACTATATAGCGGTAGATCATGATTACCAGGTACCACTAAAGAATCTACCCCCACTTCGTGGATAAATTCTTTTCCTTGCTTAAAGGCCGAAGGTTTAGTCCTCTGGGTAATATCTCCAGATATTACTAGAAGATCCGGTTCAAGTGATTTAATGGCGTCGGCCAGAAGCTTCAAGCGACCAATTTTAATCCGGGGAATTTGCAAATCCGAAACATGCACGATTTTCATAAGTCACGGAACAATTATTTTTAAAGCCCGCGGTATCACTCGGTAGTGCAATGGCGTTTTAAACCACAACACTTCCCCATCGACACCAACTGGTAAAATACTTTTTCGGCTTCTTAACTCAAATTCATGCAAGCCAATTATACTTATTTTGTCATCATCTTTTAATTTTCCTGCGATTGCTTTGACACCCAGCCAAAGCAAACGGTAACGCGGTAGATTTTCAATCACGCCGATCTGTAAAATTTCAGCTTGGTCAGTCTGCTTATGTCGTAGAAAATCTATACCATAAAGTTCGTATTGATTATTTCCGACAAATAACCAGCTAATCCGACGATGAATATTCTTCTCGGGATGTACAATGCTTATTTCTAACTCTGGATAATTAAATAATACTTTTATGCCGGCTTTAAAAAAAGCCACAAATTTATGTTGTCCTTTTTTCCTTAAATTTTCCCTTTCTAAAACAATATCCGTGTACCAGCCAATTAAAGAAAAATTCAAAAAGTACCGACCATTTAGTTCAGCTACATCAATTTCCTTGGTGTTGCCTTGCAGAATTAGATCACATGCTGCCGTCAAATCCATTGGTATTGAATAGTGTTTGGCAAAGTGATTAAACGTTCCGGTTGGGATAACACCAAAAATTTGGTCTTGATTAACTACATAGTTAGCAATAAAGCTAACCGTGCCGTCTCCACCCATGGCAATAACTGTTGTCGCTGTTAGGAGCAGGGCTTTGATCTTCTCTTCTGTATCCAATGTAGCAAGGCTACTAACAAAGACCTGATCGTATTTTGTTTTTAATCTTTCCGTTACCAGTTTTATTGCCCCAGGGAACCATTTTAATCCTGATTTAGGATTGTAGATCAAAATTGCAACTGTTGGCATAGTAATTTTATGCTAACATTGCAAAATATCTATGGCAACCTGGCAGAGCATTATTAGATATACCGTAACTGACAATACGGTCATTTGTGTGATATAAAATCAGGTCCGCAAAGCGCGGACTTCATCACCGTCACGGAGGAAACCGATGTCCAAGCGCAACTGGGTGGCTATCAACGAGCTCGAGAACTACCATTTCCGCGTCCTGGTCGCGACGACCGACGACGCGGAGATCCTGGCCGGGCTCGAGCGGGGCTTCCCCGAGCTCTTCCTCGCGGGCGAGGAGGCACCCCTCTACCCGGTGCCCCTGTCGGTTGTCCAGAGCCGAGCCCGGGAATTCTCGATGCGCGAGTACCCCGATGAGAAGTGCTGGCAAGAGGACCAACACTTCATCCTGTGCTGGGGCACCTGCGACGACCTCGACATCCCGACCGCCTTCACCTGGGATGCCGACAACGAGGAGATCCCCCCGGAAATCCTCCAACAGTTCATGGGCCAGAGAGCCCAGGCCGGCATGACGGTCGTGATCGACGACCGTCGCTACCTGGTCTGGTTCATCGCGTTCAAGGTGGGCGAGGAGATCAAGCCCGGGGACACGTTCGAATCCCCACCCAAGCTCGACAGGCTCGACCTCGTCGATGCCGACTTCGTCGACCTCGAGAGCTGATGGCGCTCGCGGCCCAAGGAGGGCCAGACCGGGGCAGGAGATACGTCTCCTGCCCCGGTCAGCTACCTAAACATCTTTTGAGAAGATGTTTTTTTAATACTTAAACCACTTCGCCTAAAAACGGTAAACCAATCCTCTGCCGAATGTTCTCCCCTTTTAGCAACTTACTCTTGCGTTCAGACAAAGTACCTCGGGTGTTATCATGTTGTTTTCTTCGCATAGCTAAAAAACTCGAACCTAAAAATAACGTATGTTTACCATAGCGTTCGGCTAGTTCATCAAAACTAGAAAAGACCCGTGCTAATTTTTCTGCTTTTATTACATTAGAAAATAAATCTAGTTGGTAATTTTTGTTTACAGTTAAATTCACTAATACTACCCCGGTAGCGCGATACAACGACCGAGGTCGAAACATCACATTAAAATTATCTTTAACTAAATTTATAATTTCAATCGGGATATTAGTGGCTCTGGCCAAAGTTAATTCTAAACTGTGAAAACGAAAATCTTGGGTTTTTAAAAACAAGAAGATCTTTTGACTGACTAAATTATGTCGTCTAGCTTTAATACAAGCATTTTCAATGTTTTTAGACAATTCTGAAAAAACAATTTTTTCATCACTAGATGGTGGAGTAAAAGTACGGGTTTTACTAATAGATTGGTAACTGGTCTTTTGGCCAATAGTTAAACCACAAACCGATTTACCATGGAGTTCTTGCCAGATCTCGTAATGGGGCTTAGTTAGATTGTGTAGAACCCAATCTTCATCTTTATCTGTAAATTCTAAAGCAGTACGTATACCTAATTTATTTAAATAGGCTGTGGTTTGCGGACCAATCCCCCAGACTTTACTAACGGATAGATCTTTAAGAAAATGGTGAATAGTTTTTCCTGGAATAAGTGTAAGACCTGAGGGTTTTTTCCACTTAGAGGCGACTTTCGCTAACACCTTGGTGGGTGCTAAACCAACCGAAAATGTCATACCTAATTCTTGATCTAATTCTTGTTTGATTTTTTCCGCAATTTTTTCATAATTCATGTTCAAAGGCCTTTGCAAACCTGTTAAATCTGCAAAACATTCATCAATACTATACTCTTCAACATCTGGTGTGTAACGGCGAACAATCTCGTACATTCTTAAGGAGTATAACGAATACGTCTCATAATCTGAGGGTAAAAAAATAGCGTCTGGGCAAACGCGTTTTACTTCACTAAAACTCATGGCCCGCTTTACACCACGAGCCTTGGCTTCGTAAGACAATGAAGAAACAATCCCCCGTTCCATACCAGTAATAACTGGCTTACCTTTTAAAGCGGGATTTTTCACCATCTCGCAGGAAGCAAAGAAGGCGTCGCCATCAATATGCAAAATTGCTTGCGGGTAGTCATAAATACTTAAGGCATGAGGCATACCTTTAGTATTTACGGATAACGGCTTTAACCACGGCTGCGATTTTTAATTCTTCCGCTGGTACAATATCTGGATATTTTTGGTTAGCGGCTTCCAAAAAAACATTACGACCAGATTTACGAAAATATTTCATGGTCCAAGCACCATCTACTTCAGCAATAACAATATCTCCGGTTCTGGCATTAGCACTGCGATCAACTAAAACCATATCTCCCGGCATAATACCGGCATCTTTCATTGAATCACCAGAGACTTTTAACATGTAGGTCGCTTCTTTGTTAGAGACCAAATATTCATCTAAAGTAAGGGTATCAGCTAACTCTTCTTCGGCGGCGGTTGGGAAACCAGCTTCGACCACTCCTAAAACGCGTAAAGACCGAAAGGTTCGGCCCGGAAGTAACCGGCCGGTTTTGTCTTTATCTAAGAAACCTTCTTCGATTAAAACTTCAGTGGTTTCATAAGCAGAACTTTTAGATTTAAACCCCAACAGCTCCCCGAGTTCTTTATAGCTTGGCATGCGATGCTGAGTTTGAAAAAACCTAACGATTTTTTGTTTATATTTATGTTTATTTTCCATATGCAGGTATTTTAACGAACGTTCGTTCGGTTGTCAACTATTAAATAAGTTAGTTATCCACTTAAATTCCTGCTAAAACAAAAAAGCCTATTATCAGGCTTTCCTTAAAAGTTACCTCAATCATTAACGGTACGACGCGCCGCTTTAACTTTTGAACGTATTTTCTTACTTGCTATGCGTCTAAGCTTAGACGCATAAGTTGGTTTAGTGGAATAACGTTTCTTCTTAACCTCAAGTGCCTTATTAACTAGAACGTTTAAACGAGTAACAGCCAGATTACGATTACGTAACTGAGACCGCTCTGTTTCAGAAACAACCACAAGTTCTCCCCTATGCGTTAAACGATTACGCAACTTGCTCTTAACCAATTCTTTTTCTAAGGCAGAAAGTAGATCGGAATTATCTACTCTCCAATATACCGAAACTTTGGTAGAGGTTTTATTAATATTCTGCCCGCCAGCGCCAGACGAACGAGCGAATACAAAACGTAATTCGTTTTCCGGGATATATTTTCTGCTAAAGAAGGGCATAGCTATTTAGCCAGGAAGATCGGGAATTTAAACCTAAGAATATAACCGTTCCTTGTAACTCTTGCGTAACGAGAATTTTTACCGATTGTCTCTTGGATTTTGAATATATCCTTAGAGCCTATGTTATACCGCTCGACATGCTCTTTTTCAGTAATAATAAGGTCCTTACTTGTACCAATTTTCTTAAAATAACTAAAACCCGCTGACTTGTGTATTTCTTTTATATCTTTCGACTGAAAATGACGATTACCAATATTTGGCGTTTGGTTATATACCTTATCCAATTTGTCCCGGTCAATTAAGTTAGTTATATAAGCTGGCTGATTTACAAACAACCCTCCGGATTTTAGATGCTTTCTAATTATCTTTAAGACCCTAATCTGCAGTTCTGTAGTTGGAAAATAGTCTAAGGAGCTTCGCATTATTACCACGTCAAACTGTTTTCGAAGATCAAGTTTTAAAAGATCAGCGCAAATCTTTTTCGTTTCTGGATTGGTATTCCCACGCAAATGTTTATTAGAAATATCTACTAAAGTCAGTCTCCCCTGCCCAAGTTTTTCTAACAATCGCTCGCCAAGTAGCCCAGAGGCCGAAGCGACGTATAAAATTTCCAATGGTCCTCTGGGTAAAAGTGGTTTAACAGCTTTAATAAACATGGTAATATTCTCTTCATTAGAGAAATAATTACCATAAGTCTTGAGCCATTCCTTACCCAGAACTTTCTTATCCCGCTTTAGGTTATAAGCAGCAGCACGTGAAAACATAATCTATTCAGTTGCCATAATTATCTTCCCACATTTTTCTTCTATATTACGGACAACTGTGAACACCTCATCAATGGTTGGTTCGAGGGCAATAAATTCATAACCGTTTTTTAACCGTGCGGTTACACGCCGATCATGGGTTTGCGTGATTTGCCTGACTTGACATTCTTCAATTAAACCAACCATGGTTTTCCAATTCTCCTCAATAGTAACTGAGGGGTTGGTAGAGGGCGCTAAACAAACAATCGCGCACTTGTTATCACTTAAACAACGGGCGGCTTTTTGACAGCCAGAACGTTTACTATCATCTACTGGTAAAACACAATCATCGTCAACTACACAACTATAATCAGTTGATTGGAAAATTTCGTATGGACAAGGAGCAAAAGAGCAATCAGGACCAGTTCGACCGACCGCGGAACCATCAGCACAAATTTTTGCTTCAGTAGTACAAGCAGTTTCTTTTGGCTGGTTAAAAAATATTAACCATCCCAATACCAAACCGGTGGTTAATAATAACAAGACCAAAAACAAAAGTAATAAGGAAGATTTTTGCTTTTTAAAAACTTCTAACATACAAACTTACCATTTTAATTCAAACTCCAACTCCCCACCATTAACATCCTTTTCATGCTCAATTCGAAATTCTACCTCTTCCGGTACTTTGATTTTCTTTTTCTTAACTTGGATAACAAAACTCGTATCGCTTTCGAGATTTTCAATCAAACGTTTCAATTTATTAATGAAAGCTTGCTTAGAAATATTTTTTTCAATTTCACGCATATATTTTATATTAGCATTTTAAGTATAACACCGGATAAATATCATTGTCCAGCATGATTGACAGTACTTTAAACAGTCGTGTGTAATAAAAGTACAGCCAATTTAAAACAAAATATCTTTATACTTTATTTTATTAATATGAAACAAGTCAAACATATTTTCTCGTCCATTACGTTTGTGACAATATTAAGTTTTGTACTGCTCCCTTTCCAAGGAGTGTTCGCTGCCGCGTACTTAACACTGGAAAGCTTTAGTGGGCCACCGACAACTGTCGTAGCTAAGGGTGGTGGCTACACGCCCGGCGAAACCATATCGCTCTACGTTGGGTCAGTCGGCAATACGCCGGCAGGAACAGCGACAGCGGGTGAAGATAGTTTCTGGGGCCCGGTTAATTTAAATCTCCCACCCAACACTCCACAAGGGTCAGTCACTATTACAGCCGTAGGGACGATTAATACTGATCCTCAAACTAATAGCTACTATGTTGTGCCGTTTAATCCGAGCATTACCATGACCGGTAACGATACCCCTGGTAGTATTTTAACAATTACTGGGCAAGGATATGCACCAGATGAATCTGTGCGTTTTGAAATAAACGGACAAGAAGTTGGTACGGTTAATACCGACGCCACAGGTAGTTTTAATGACGGTAATGCAACAATACCTAGTTTAGTGGTTGGAAATTATGAATTACATGCGGTCGGTCAGTCATCAGGAGCCAAAGCGATTGGTTATCTATATGTTGGCACATTTTACCCAAGCGTAACCCCGTCAACATATTATCTGCTACCAACCCAAGTTCTAAACTTCTCAGGCTCTGGTTTCGCAGCCAATGAAACAATCCGCGTATTCGAAGGACAAAACCAGACAGCGCTGGCATCTTTTTCCGCTGAAGCCGATGGTAGTTTTACAAGCCAAGGAAATCTAACTATGCCTTTAAGCTTTGCAGGTACTAAAGTATTTAAGCTTGTTGGTTTAACTAGTGGTGGTACAGCACAGATAGAAGTAACCGTTGGGAACTTTAATCCATATGTTTCGCCTTCATCCTACTACCTCTTACCAGGTGAAGTCTTAACTTTTTCCGGTGGTGGCTTTGCAACGAATGAAACCGTAGAGATTTTTGCTGGAAAAACTAAGGTTTCCCAATTCACAACTGACGAAAAAGGAAATTTTTCGGCAGCCGGAAGTTATGTTATCCCCTTTGACTGGTTAAACTCCAGTCGAACATTCCGCTTGGTTGGACAGACTGGCGGCGGAAGCGCTGATGTGACTCTAACAGTTGGACAATTTAATTCCTTAGTAAGTCCTTCTGCTTATTTCCTCATGGCCGGTGACGATATTAGTTTTTCTGGTAATGGATTTTCAAGTGGCGAAACAATCGTCATACATGAGGGTAGTAATCCAGAGCTTCTTTCGACAATTACTACTGATCAGAATGGCAACTTTACTAATTCTGGTACCATAACTATTCCTTTTAACTGGGCAAACAGTAGTCGAACTTTTTATTTCACGGCGGAAAATAGTCGAACCGAAGCGCAAGTAATTATTACTGTTTCGGAATTTTCACCTCAAGTATCCCCTTCCAGCTACTATGTTCTCCCCGGAGATACAATTACCTTTAATGGCTCGGGATTTGGTAAGGGGGAAAAAATAAACGTGACAGAAGGCAATAACAATACTGTCTTATCCACCATAACAGCAGATGATACCGGAGCATTTACCGAGAACGGAGCTTTTTACATTCCTTATGATTGGAGCAATAAAAGAACTTTACATTTGCGCGGTTTAAGTAGCAACGCTTTAAGCCATGTGGACATAACCATTGCCTCCTTCAATCCAAGTTTAGTTCCCTCCACCTATTATGTTCTACCCGGTCGGACAGTAACCATATCTGGAAACGGCTTCGCCGCTAACGAAGAAGTGGAAGTTAAAATGAACGGTGGTTCGCCAATTGCAATTATGACTACTTCAACTGGCGGGTTTCAAGACGCTGGACCATTTACTGCACCATTTAGTGGAAACAGCATCCTCTTCGAAGTCCGCGGCAAAACCAGCGGCGTGAATAGCAGCTTGAATATTACTCTCGGCACCTTATCCCCGGTGGTTGAGTTAGATAATTATTACGCTCAACCAGGAACAACGATTAATGTATTAGCTACTGGGTTTGGGTCAAACGAAACCCTAACAATTAAATTAGGTTCCGCGACCACTCAAGCTACGACCAATAGCGAAGGCACCGCAAGCTCAACACCGATCACTATCCCGTTAGACGTAAACGGACCAATGGTCAATGTTACGATTAGCGGTAACACTAGTGGTGTAAGCGGGTCTACTTCGCTTACACTCGCACCATTTGCTCCACAACTTGAACCAAGCACCTGGTACACGACTCCTGGTACAACCGTAACTTTCACAGGATCTGGATTTAGCGGTAATGAAACGGTTAATATCCAGCTGAACAATGCCAATGTCGGGACAGCCACAACAAATGCGAACGGTGGATTTACAAGTGAAGCCATAACTATTCCCTATAATGCCTCGAGCGCACACTTCACCTTTAACGGACAGTCGTCACATGCCAATGCTTCCATCGACATTTCTCTTGCCGGCTTTATCCACCAAGTCGAGCCAAGCACTTGGTATACACCAGCAGGATCAAATGTTACCTTTACAGGTAGTGGCTTTGCGAACGGAGAAACTATTACGATAACGTTAAACAACAACGAGGTTGGAACAGTAACCGTAAACGGTGAAGGTGGGTTTACTACCAACGCGATTATCATTCCTTACGGCACTAATGCCGCCAACTTTAAGTTTGTCGGCAGTAGTAGCGGAGCCAATGTTTCAATACCGATTACTATCGCGGAATTAAGTGCGGCGGTGGTGCTTTCAACATACTATGCTAATGGAGGATCACCATTAACAGTGACAGGTATGGGATTTGGCAGCAATGAAAATGTGGCAATTACTTTTGGTGGTCAAAATTTAGGGACCGCAACAGCTAACGGAAACGGTGACTTTACCCTGGAAACAACTGTGCCATATCTAACCGCCGGAGACAAGTCTGTGCAGGCCAAAGGAGAAAACAGTAACGCAATCGCCACCACCAACTTTACTATGCCGACTGTATATGTCAGCCTGGAACTAGGTTCCTATGCCGGAGCGTCAGGCAGTAATGTTAACTTCATAGGAAGTGGCTACTTGCCAAGTGAGCCAATCCAGGTAATGACGGATCGTACTGGGGAAAATGTAGTACACAATTTCTCTAGCGATGCCTCGGGTAATTTCAATAACTCTGGTTATACCGTGCCAACTGATTTCGTAGAGGGGCCGTTGAATATAACTGTCAAAGGCGAACACGGTCTGACGCCAATTAATATTACCTATTATGTAACCGGTGGCTAGAAAAGGACAAAAAAACGAGCCGAAAGCAAAATACATTATTGCCCCGTCGGCTCGTTTTGTTATTAATAATATGTTACTTAGCGGCTCAAAAAAGCTAAAAGCTCATACACCACAAAAACCGGCCAAACTAATGCTTTTAACAAACCGACCACACCCATCCAGAATCCTGTGGCGTTACTTATGTAATAAATAGCGGCTCCGATTATGCCCAACCCGTACACAGCATCACCGCCATGACCATTTTTATTCCCGCACATATATATTGAATTAGTGAATTTAAATCCTCCTAAATTTTAGCACAAAGCGGGCTGAATAACAATTTTAGAGTTCGGTTTTGTCAGCTTGACCTTTATAACCATTTTCACTACGTTAAATATATAGTGACAATTAACTCCTAATGGAGTTTAAACGTTAATTTTTAATGTTTATCTACATATGCCAAACACATCTATTATGGGCAACCGCATAGCTACAGTCAGGACTTTGGGGGGTATAGATATTGTTCTTGGACTGTGGTTAATTGTCAGCCCATTCCTCCTTGGTTATGCTAATCTAACTACTCCACTTTGGAATAGTATTATAATTGGTGTTGCCGTAGCCGCACTTGCCGCTACCCAAACCAGTCGCGAGGGTTATCGCCGGGGCTGGACAGGCTGGGTCAATGTTGTTCTTGGTATTTGGTTGATCTTTTCTCCTTTTATACTGGGCTTTGCAGACGTGACATCAGCATTATGGAATAACATTATCCTGGGTATTGCTATTACAGTGCTCGCCGCCTGGAGCGCGCTCTATTCCGCTCCGAATAATACTCAAGTGTAACCACAAATAAAGTAAAACCAGCCTTTTAGGCTGGTTTTATATTAAAGTCGTATTTACTTTTTGGCTTTAACTTTTTTTGCCGGAGTTTTAACTTTTTTTGCACCCAGCTTTTTAGCTTTAACTTCTTTCTCTACAGATTTTGGTTCAGCCTTTAAATTTTGACTAGGGCTGGAGAGAGCAAATAACATCGTCATAATTTTCTCGAGCTTCAGATTTAAAGCCTCAAAATCTGCCTTTGTTACACCATTAGATACTGGCGTGCTTCTCCGGTCAAAGCCGCTCGATCCAGTACTCTCCCGACGGAAACTACCGCCAAAACTTTTTTGGGCAAAACGAGGACTCGGACCACCGTCTTTTTTAAAGCAGTTATTACAAAGCACTGGTCGATCACCAGTTGGACGAAACGGAACCTGACAATCGTCTCCACATTCGGTACAAGTAGCTGAAAACATCTGTTTTGGTCCACCGCCATGCCCGCCAAAACGTCGTGGTCCACCACCAAAACCACCACGACCACTACGTCCTTTATCAAACCGGTTAAAATTTCCCATAGAATGAAATAGTTAATAAACGTGCAACAGCCGACAGTGTAGCACAATATCCATAATAATACAAATCATTAACAGAAGCTCGAGCCAGTTTTTAACGCACTGCTACTCGTCCACCAATCTCGATCAAAAGATCAGTTAGTGATACTAGTTCTTTGCTACGCTTGGCAGAGATAAAATCTTCGGCAAGTACTTCTAAACGCTCTAAAGCCTCTTTTAATTTTTCTCTCCCCGCTGCTGTCGAACTGACAAAACGTACCCGGGCGTCTTCTTCCGCTGGACCACTTTCTACATAATGTACTTTTTCCATAGGAAGCAACAGACGTGTAACGCCCGAAGGGGTCATGCCAACTTTGTCTGCAAGATCAACACGACGTAACTTCTGATCTTCAGCTTGGTCCAGGTAATACAAAATTAAGAATTCGTTAAAACCAAGACCGCCTAAACCACGGTCAAAACGGTTGTTCAGGATAGATTGGGTTTTGCCTATGGTGATAAAAAATTTAATCGCCGGATTATTATTGACCATAATATATTTGCTATATAATTGATTAATCAAGTATATAACAAGTAAACAAACCTGTCAAATTGTATGCCTGTTACAACTGAAGAAAGATGGGGTATAATTAATGTGCTAATTAATTACTAAGCTATTAATATGACAAAACAACCAATTTCTCGCAGAACTAAATTTATCGTAGCGCTCGCAATTATCGGTGCTATCATCTTCGGTAGTTATGCAATATATTTAATATATTCCTTAGCAACCTATAAAGGAGACTTCTACCCACCGCGGGGAGAAAATGTAGAAAAAGAAACAATAGTTTTAAACACTAACTACATTAATACTGTGGAATGGCCGCCCGTGACAACGATTCAAACTGGCGTCAGCAGCGTTGACTGTAAGGAAACGAGAGCGGAAAGCAGTTTGCCAGATCGAGTCAGACGCCAGACAATTAACGGGAGAGACTATTGTATTAGTACTAGAAGTGAAGGTGCAGCGGGCAAGACATATACCATGTACACATATACAACGATTAAAAATAACAACTTAGTTAAAGTTGACTTTACTTTGAAGTATCCCCAATGCCTTAATTATGATGAGCCAGAAAAAACGGCATGCACTGAAGAAAGAGAAAACTTCAATTTAGACGAACTAATCGATCGATTGGTTAGAGCAATATAACTACTTCCCTATTAAACTACTCGGCATTTCCATTTTTGTTTGCCTATTGAATACCCAAAGAATTTATATCTTCATGTGATATAACATTCAGGTTAACGAGACGATTGAGTAAAGTTTCCATGTCTGTGTACAAAATTGGCAAATACCCAACTGTGTTTGCTGTTTCCAGACTTTTGACGGAGTCATCAATAAAAATTAAATCTTTTGTTTCTACGCCCAGACGTCCAGCAAAGATTCTAAATATTTCCGGATCCGGTTTCATTACCTGCTCTTCCACTGAAAAGACAACGACATCAAAAAGGTCCTCGACGCCATGTTTTCGGATTTCTCCTGCGCCAGCAGACGACATATTGCTTAGCAATCCCACTTTATATCCGCGCTGTTTCAGGAGTTTAACCAGAGAAAACATTGGTTGGTTAATAGCACCACCGGACAAGTCTTCGATATATACGAGGAAACGATCTAATTCTTCAGCTCGACCGAGTTCAGTGAAAATTATCTTCCAAAAATCCTGATACTTGCACTCCCGAATATTTAATAAATGATTATGACGAAAATACACCTCGCGTGCTTCCTCAACGGGAATATGCAAAAAATCTGCTACCGTATGGTACAACTTAAAAGCGTAAACAAATAATACCCCACCCCAGTCAAAACCGATGGCTTTTCTACCCATAAATATTAGTAGTCTAATTCTTGAAAAGATTTGGATTATTTTTAATAAATAATCCAAGAAGACGCGCAAAATAACCTTTAGTTAAGCCTTTTAAATAAAGGTATCCGGCAGCTGAAGCGAAAAATGCGCCCAAACTATCGCTAATTAAATCCCACATGGTATCTACTAACCCGGTAGTTTGCATTTTTGTACCAAATATTTGATCAATAGTAAACTCATATATTTCCCACAACGCACCCAAAGCCAAAGAAAAAGCGAAAGAAAAAACCGCTAACCAAACAGGACGAACGCTTAGATTGTTAGTTTGGAAGAGCACCAGTAGGATCACAAAACCAGCCAGAGCGAAAGCCATAGCGGAGCTGGTATGCAAAAGTATGTCCCACCACCAAAAATAATCATAAAATTTAGTAACTGAACCTAGAAAAAGGCTAGCGTAAACAAACAAGATAATTATAATTTCAAATCCAATTGGTATGTCTATCCTGTATTTTTTCTCAAACCAGGAAGGCAAAAAGGTTAAAACAATGGTAAAAGTCGAGGTAAACAAATTTAACCAACTTGAATAATAGAAAGAAGTGACTACAGCAGCCAATAAAGTGAGCCTTAGAATGTTAACAAATATTTTCATAATAGCCACTCTAGGATAGTACAGATCTTATTTTTAGACAAGCGTTAAAAATAGTTCCAAGTATTGATGGCTCGGTCATAAAATTTGCTCCAAAATAGTCTGAACTCTTTTCTCTTTTGGGGCAAAGGGTAAAATCATAAGGTCATAACCTAAATCCTGGTAAACCTTTTTAATAATTTCTCCCTCTCTTTCATAATGAGTAATATCGTAAGGTCGGTGCGAAGCCAATTCATAAGTATCCTTGTTTCCTTCAAAAATACTACCAAATCATAGGTGCAAGATTTGGAACTTCAAGCATTTTTGACCCTAATTCAAAATTGTCAAAAATAGCAAAACCAATCTGATCAGGAATCTTCGATCAAAAAAGTTAACTGCTTGGGCGGCATTCTGTTCGCCGGCAAGTAAGGCCGCTTAGTTTAAGCAGATCCGTAAGATTTTCAGTTGTGGCTAATGTTATATTCATAAAGCTTAATAGTTAAAATATAGTTTGGATTTTAACTCCCGTCAACAAAAAATAACGGTCTTGATAAACCACTATTTTATTCGCGGGTATACGGGGCAACTTTTCAACCATCAGCTTCTCTGAGTTATGATTCTACAATTTAGCGATCCACCATACACAGTATTCTCAAATCCACTCCTAACTTGTTTCACATTTACGCCAGAATTAGTTATAGCAGCAAAAGATGCATTATCTAACTGTGTCATTGGTCCGTTTCCATCTGAGCTATACCGGGGCATATACATTCGATAAGCACCACCGGGTTCCTGTTCTACTAAACCATTATTATATGTTACTAACACATCATTAGATGAGCCTGGAACCAAAGGAATACGCACTACCTCATACCCACCCTCCCTCATTTGAACTGCAATGGCATCTAAATAGGCTTGCTTTTCTGCAATTTCTGACGCAAGATAATCTTCGTCAAACAATGCGTCAATCATATCCGAATGCATCCTAATTTTACTAGCCAAACCTCGAAACTCATTGTCAACACCAAGAGACTGCCGCATGTGAGTCAAGGTCCCCTGCAGTTCCTTTTCAAATTCTTTTTTGAAAGAATCTCTATACTTAGCAAGAGCGTTTACTGCTAATTTGACATCGCCAACCGCAACTTTTTTTCTTCCGAGCGGTGTAACACAAAGATCGAGGTGGAGAATTGGTTGATAGTAAAATCGAGGCGCATCTTTTTGTAACGGTCCTAACATTTCCACTGGTTGAGAAAACCAATCCGACATACGCTTCAGCATCTCTGCGATGTTTTGTTCAGTGGGTTTTTTACCAGCTTGTTCGAGGTTAAAATGAATGATTTTTGGCCCGACAAACAGCGTACCATCAACAGACTTCACATTGCCTCCATCCATAAAAAACGGAGATGATTCTGTGGTCCTGAATCTTCCGTCAGATTTACATAGAACTTTAGCAAACCTTTCAACATCTTGAACTTTCCCCAAAACCCTCTCCATACCAGCAGGGATGATAAGATGGGTACTCTGTCCTGCAACTAACAAATAGTCTCTAATCCATCTTTTTTGAACCGATTGAAAGTTATTTGGGACAAAATTAAAAAGACCACTTCCTTCTAGACTTTCGCTTAGATCCTTTTCTATCGAACTCTTGTCAGAAATTACGACTTCAACAGGAGTGCTGCCGTCGATCTGCTCACGAATTTGTCGTAAAAAAAATAGTTCTAGCAAAGCAGACTCTGACATTTCAGTACCACGGCCTGAAAAAGAAAAATCACTATCTCCGCTGAAAAGACCTATTGGAGTACTAACGATTGCCTTTGTTATTCTTCCTTCTGTATCTGATACCACTTCTCTTGGTCTGGGGGCCATTTCTGCTCTTTCTATAACAGATTCTCTGGGCTGTTGTTGGAGCAATGGGTAACTTTGAGGAGATTTCTCAGACATAATAACGGGTGTATAAAAGTTAATATTTATTAGAATATCACGAAGTTAAAATCCGGTCTAGGTTATATAATAAAGAGCGGGCTTTACGAAAAAACAGGCTTTTTTAAACCTGCTTTTCCACAACTGCTCGCCCTTTTGGGAAAAATACGAACGGATTTGGCCGAAATTTAAGATTGGCGGGTAGTAGAAAAATTCCCCACATACCACATGGCTCCGGGGGCGGGATTCGAACCCGCGACCAATTGATTACACTTACCTACTTGTTTCCAAATAGTGTGGACTATATCATCACCCCGACGATGTCGGGGGCAAGGCGCTTCGACCAATTACCTGGTCTACTCCTTTCGGATAGTCTCTGAACCTTCCTGCTTTCGCAGGCTTGGCTGCTGATTACCATTGCCTTTCGACTTTAGGCTTCCAGCAATTCACCTTGTTTTCTGCCTTAATTACTTAAGGTAGCTGCGTTAAACCACAGTCAACTGCGCTACCGCTGCGCTACCCCGGAATAAATTGTAACGAGAAAATTATACAATATTGTTTTAAATTCGTCAATGGGGATTTTTGCCGATGGCTATCGCTGTTTATTGTGGTATGCATTTGCTTTGAATGCTAGGGGGCAAGGGCGAATCGGTCGCCGTAAGTAATTCAAACACCCCGTTTACTTACGGGGTGTTTTAATTTTGTTTAGATATTTGCTTCAGCTGTACTTTTTCTCGCCGCGCGGACACGATCGTTTTCTGTTAAATACTGCTTACGAAGACGAACGCTCTTGGGTGTCACTTCAAGATATTCATCTTCAGCCATTATTTCGAGCCCCCTTTCTAGGGTTAATTCTAAGGGAGCCGTAAGTTGGAGAGCAAAGTCGGCATTTGAAGATCGCATGTTGGTTAGATGTTTACCTTTGATTGGATTAACTGTCATGTCTTGGCCTTTAGTGGTCATGCCAATAACTTGGCCTTCATATACATCGACATTCGGCTCAACATACAAAATACCACGCTCTTGGAGATTAGATAATGAATAGGCCAAGACTTTACCAGTTTCACCTGATATCATGGAACCATAATCTCGATGCTCAATTTCTCCAGCGTATGGCTTAAAGCCAATTACTTCTGTACAAAGTATACCTTCCCCTTTAGTATCAACAACAAACTCATTACGGTAACCTAAAAGACCACGGGTTGGAATGTTATAAATTAAGCGAGTGTGGTTTTCTTCCGGAGTCATGGCGACCATGGTGCCTTTACGTTTGGAAAGTTTTTCAATAATTGTGCCACAGAACTCGGCTGGGACATCGATCGTTGCTTCTTCAAAAGGTTCCAATTTAATACCGTTTTCTTCTTTAATAATTACTTTCGGCATCGAAACTTGCAATTCAAAACCTTCACGACGCATGTTTTCCATGAGAATAGCAATATGCAACTCACCACGTCCATCTACTTTGTAGTAATCGGCAGAAGAAAAGTCAATGCGCAAACCAACGTTCACCTCAAGCTCCTTCTCTAAACGTTCCTTCAACTGACTATTAGTTACATATCTCCCCTCTTTACCGGCAAAAGGAGAATTGTTAACTAAGAAACTTAAAGAAATTGTTGGTTCATCGATTTTAATAGCTGGTAATAACTCTCGGTTTTGTTCAGTTGTAACAGTGTCACCAATATATATATGTGGTAAACCAGCGATCATAACAATATCTCCGGCAATGGCTTCAGACACCTCTTTACGATTCAAACCTTCAAATGTAAATAGTTTGGTAATAGTTCCGGTAAAAACTTCGCCCGTAGATTTTTTGTCATATACCTTATCTCCAGTTTTAATTTTTCCATCATAAACCCGGCCAATACCCATACGGCCGAGATAGTTGTCATAAGCCAAGTTAAAAGGCTGGAAGGCAAAGGATGCTTCAATATCTACTTTAGCCGGAGTAACCTTTTCTAAAATAGTATCAAGAAGCGGAGTAAGATCTTTAGATTCATCGGACAATGACATCTTGGCTACACCTTCCTTGGCAATAGCATACACAGTCGTAAAATCTAATTGTTCATCGTTTGCACCCAGATCCATGAATAGCTCTAAAACGCGTTCTACGGCCCATTCTGGGCGTGCTGCTGACTTATCTATCTTATTCATCACCACAATTGGCTTAAGCCCCAATTCCAAGGATTTCTTCAAGACGAATTTGGTTTGTGGCATCGGACCTTCTTGAGCATCAACTACCAAAAGAACGGAATCAATGGAACGCAAGACGCGTTCAACCTCCGAACCAAAGTCCGCATGTCCAGGAGTGTCTACAATGTTTATTTTTGTACCTTTATAAAAGACACTGGTGTTTTTAGAATAAATCGTAATACCGCGCTCTTTTTCTAGAGCGTTAGAATCCATACTGGTAGTCGCATCCGTAACCATTCCAGTCTGGTGCATCAAAGCATCGGTCAGACGAGTCTTTCCGTGGTCAACGTGGGCAATAATCGCGATATTTCGTATTTCCATAAGTAATATGTGGCCCTATTTTTTGGGCCGACAGCGCATTATAACTCAAAACATTCACTTTGTCAATATCTTTAGCGGAAAAATCTGTATTAAAAAACCCTCTAGTTAAAGAGGGTTTTGAAATTGAGCTCTTAAACGCGAGTAACGTTTACAGCGCGTGGACCCTTTTCAGAGTCCTCGACATCAAAGGACACAGTATCACCAACCTTAAGATCAGAAAACTGTACGCCATTTAATGCTGTTTCGTGGAAGAAGATATCTTTTTGTTCACCTTCTACAGCGATAAAACCAAAGTGCTTATCGCTTACCACATTTTTAATAGTACCTTGCATACTAGACTAAAAACTGACTGAGTAAAAAATAATTTAGCTGAAATTCGACGAACTTTTCTAAATAAATTATCTGAGTATACTATAACACATGTTATCTAAATAGTCAAACTTTCTCGGTATGAATTTCTTAAATCAACTGGTAATCTCTCGAAGTTTTGCGGGCACCACGGAATATTACGTCCATCATATTTTCCACTCCGAACTGTCGGCCATCTAAGAAACCACCCATAGCTGCTTCTGCCAGCCATCCACTATTTACCCAGTCAAATAACCATTCATTTGCGTAACGTGGATCTTCTTGCGAGATACCCGCGCCCACTGTCTTTAGCCAGGTCTTATTGAAAACTTCCTGGCTGCCCAATGGTGGAGCGATGATAATCGGGATGCCTAGGGCACTATAAAATACCAGTTCACTTGGTTTCGTCCACAACACGTCGGTTGTGCGCAAGGACTTATTAAAATCAGCAAAATACTCTTCTTTATTTAAAGCAAAAATGATTTTTATATTTTTGCCTACTAATTTAGTTAAGTGAGATTCTGATAACAATTTTTGGAAGTACAAGTAAACATCATTACGCGTGCCAGCTACTAAGTTAAGATTTATCTTTTGATCTAACAACGCCCCATGCAAGCTGCGCAACAAATCTTTAGCAATCGTTCGCTGCGCACCAGCACCACCAACTGCAAAAGACAGAGTTAATGGATGATGATGTACTTCGTTTAATTTCGAGTCTTTAAAAAATTGCTTAAACGTACCACTATATTTCTCGCGGTACTTTTTCTCTGGGTCTAAATTTACAATTCTTTCCGACAGATCGGCCTTAAGAACTCCCAACTTGCTTGTCCCTAAATTTTCTTCCGGTAAAGGAAAGCCGGTTAAAAAAATGTTTTCATTTTTTACACCATATAATCCCAAACGAGCCGTCGCTCTTCGACAGGGGGTCAGATACTTTATTCTACTTTTCCTCGGATTTAACGGCGCCCAAGCCCGAGCAATGTCGCTGTCACAAATGACACAATAAATATCTTCTTTAAAACCATGCTCTTCCGCCATAAAGGCGACGGCGGGAAAAGTTGTAATGAGTGGTGTGTTTTTTTGATTAAGTAGCCTCACCAATTGTTCTCCCCAACCCCCTCTAACTGTGCGGTAAGTAGTAATAAGCTGGAAGTTGGGACGAGTCAAGTCACGTGCTGGGTAGAAAGGCTGGATTCGCTGCATCCGATCAATTAAAAGATCAAATAGAAAATCACCTACAATTGGTAGGTTTTTAGAACGAGAAAAAAATTCATAAAAGTGACGCGAACTTTGCCAAATCGCCCGGTCTTTTCGGGAAATCCCTTCGTAATTATTAGCAATAATAACTTTCCCGGTCGGAGATAAATGCCGAAGCGGATGTGCTGCTCTTTGATGACCGTAGCCCATGTCTACGGCAACGACCCAAGCCTCCTGCATAGTACGAAATTATTTACTGCGTTTATTATGAGCAAAAATAAAGCCCATTGATTTATCAAATTGAGATGGAAAAATCTGAACACTAAAACCGTTTTCACGAAG